>NZ_JAKJTJ010000018.1:0-506930 GCF_050337905.1 Vibrio clamense
GCGTTACAGGCTAATAAGATTAGTAAAATTAGAAAAGGTGTTCGCCAACTTACTGATGAAGAAGCAATTTTTTTAGCTGAAGGTGCAGGAATAGATCCAGAATTGGCATTGTTAGGATGTCACGCAGACCGCAATGAAAACCCGACGATTAAGGGCATGTGGGAAAGCATAGCAAAAAAGTATAATGGTCTTGGATTGTCTGGAATTTCAATGGCTTGTGGGACATTGGTACTAAGTTTAGCAGCGTTTGAGGCCGAATCTTCTCCGCTATCTCGGTGCGTATTATGTGCGTTATGTTAAATATAATATTTAGCTAGCTAAACTAACTTCCTTCTACATCTATTTGAGCTATCACAACTCACCTTTCCATCTGGTGTTATGAACGTATGAACGGTTTCTTATTTAACAATAACGCTATTTACCATAAAATACCTAATAACTATATATCTTAATCTTCGATTTTGAATATAGCTATTAGGTTTCAACCATTAGCCACCGGCCAATTTAACTGTATGGCCTTTTTTCTCAAGGTGCGCTTTGATTTTGTCACGTGCGTCGCCTTGGATCTCAATCGTACCGTCTTTCACAGAACCGCCACAGCCACATACTTTCTTTAATTCTGCAGCTAAAAGCTTTAATGGCGCATCGTCCAGATCCAAGCCTGAAATAATACAAACACCTTTGCCTTTACGACCTTTGGTTTGACGCTGTATACGTACAATGCCATCACCTTTAGGGCGCTCAGCTTTTGTTTCTTCCTGTTTGATACGACCAATATCAGTTGAATATACTAAACTCATGATTTTCTTTTATTTCCGTTGACCTGTTGTTTGTTGCTGTTGAGCTTTCTGCTTTGCAATCAGATAAGCTTCAATATGTTTTTGAATTGCGATTTTCGAGCCTTTGATTAGACGGTTATTGAACATACAGTACCAAGCATTCGCCTCGCCTGAATCGTTCTTCAGCAGATAACCATTGAAGTTTTCACTTTGACCTGGAGCAACAGCCTCTGAATGATTTTGCCCTATTGAAGCAAATTCCTTTGGGTCAATAATTGAAGCGGTGTCACACCACCAATCAACACTCTTTTTAACCGCCACTAAGCTGCCCGTTAGAACGTGGTTTTTAATCTTAACTTGCCACACGTTACTAGAGTTATTTGCAGACTGTATGTTGAAGCCTTTGTAATTTGTAATAGCCATTAAATTCAATCTTTTATAGTCATTATTAAAATAATAATAATTGCTAATTATGAGTTATCAAGTAATTAGTATAATTATATTCAATATTTGTCATGACGATCGACTTTATGTTACAGGGTAACTGGTAGTGGCGATTTGATGA
The DNA here is from genome assembly GCF_050337905.1 of Vibrio clamense. Classification (NCBI taxonomy): domain Bacteria; kingdom Pseudomonadati; phylum Pseudomonadota; class Gammaproteobacteria; order Vibrionales; family Vibrionaceae; genus Vibrio; species Vibrio clamense. The sequence continues at coordinate 1,345 of NZ_JAKJTJ010000018.1, forward strand.
CAATACACTATACTTTGTACTTATTAGAGCGATTCCAAACAATGCATTTTACTTAAGCTATTCATGCTCGCCTCTTCTTGACGCGAACATATTCTACGGCAGATTTAGTTGGCTAAACTGTTTCTAACGCATGATTCTAGGAAACTTTTAAATGTGTGCCCATTATGTTCAACCATCTTGGGGAACATTGATATAGGCGTCATTCCAGGGAATGTATTGACTTCATTTAGATAGATTTCATTAGCAGAGGTTAAGAAAAAATCAATCCGTGACAAATGACGCAATTTCATCTGTGTAAATACGCGTAGAGCACTTTGTTGAATCTCAGCTATTTGAGACTCTGATAAATTCGATGCTTCGATTTCAGTAACGGAGTGGCTATCAGAACTGTATTTTTCTTCGTAGGTATAGAACTCGCCATTTGGAGCGATAACTTCACCGGGCTTAGAAATATAAATTTTTCCATCCATCTCATAGGCGGCAACTTCAAGCTCACGTGGTGTGACCGACATTTCAATCAACACCTGCTCTGAATAATTAAATGCATTGCTGATTGCAGGAAGCAACTCGTCAATTTTAGTCACACTGTAACAACCAACAGATGATCCCTGTCTTGCAGCTTTTACAAAGACTTTGCCCCACTTTTCGAAAGCTAAAGTGGCTTTACGAAGGCTCTCATCATTATTTGCTGATAAGAAAAGATATGGCGTATTTTTGATGCCTAATGCATCATACCAAAGCTTTGAGGTGATCTTATTAAAGCTATTGCTGCTTGCTTCAGGTCCGCAACCTAAGTATGGGATCCCAGACAATTCAAACATCGACTGGATGTCACCCGTTTCACCAGGGAAACCGTGGATACAAGGTACAATGAAATCTATTTTAGTCTTTGTACTTTCTGAGCATAATTCGCCAGTATGTAAATCTAAATGAACTCTGTCGCCACTCTTCTCTATCCAGCCGTCATCTGTTATTTCAACATGGGTCACATTGAAATCAGAAACGCTTTCTAACTCTTGTTTTAGATAGTTAGCTGAAACAAGCGAGACTTCATGCTCAGAAGAGCCTCCGCCACATAATAAAAGGATGTTTGTACTAGTCATGTAAATCTGTCCGAGATGTCACGTTATTCTATTGAGTCCATAATAATGCTTAGCTCTTAAATTTACAGTGTTTTGTCCACAAATCACTGTAACAGGAATCGTTTGGTTAACGGCTAAGCATATTCGTTATATTGGTATGGGATATTAAAAAAGGACCTCTCGGCCCTTTTTATTTGTCTCTGTTAATTCAACTTGTTTAAAGTTGGGAATTCAGAGTTTTTGATTGCGTCGATACTCTTAACGAAAGGCTTAAGCTGTTTGAATTCGGTTGGCAGCGACTGGATTGCTGTTTTAGCATCAAGTTTTGTCGCGTAGTCACCGTATAGTACGGTGTACCATTTTGTTCCATTAACAACTTTATAGTTTTCCCAAATTGGCTGATTACTTCTAGGCAACTTACTTGAAAACTGGTCCACTTTTGACTGACTTCCAACTGCAACCACTTGAATGGTATAACCAAACCTTGGATTCATCATTGCCTGCTTTTTCGTCGGAGGTGTGATGATTACAGACGCTTGCTGCTTAACTGGAGTTTGCTGAACAACGTTCATCTCGGCATTAGATGCTGGAGACATTTTGACAACGTTCTTATCCACATTTTCTTCAGTAACACTCATCGCAGGAACACCTTGAGATACCACCGGAGGCATCACTTCAGCAGTTTTATACTCTTCGCGGTAACTGTCTGAAGTTACGTCTGTTACATAGTTTTCAGAAACACATGCAGCTAAGAGCATTGATAAGCTAACAATCGCAATTTTTTTCATGGAATAATCTAAGCCTTAATGAGAAATTACTATAAATCATGCCGATAGCGGCCCATAGAATCAAGTTCACAGTGACATTATATACCATTACTGTGTGACGTATTACACAAACTCAGCGGATGATGTGCTGTTATTGATCACAGCCCTGCCAACTGCTGTCTTTTTGCTCTCTTGCATAGGCTAAGATTAGAACATTTCATCACATGGAGTTTGATATGAACAATCTCAATCAAATGCTAAAGCCAAAATCGGTTGCGGTCATCGGCGCTTCGCAAAAACCATTTAGAGCGGGCTCTATTGTGATGAAAAATCTACTGCAAGGTGGGTTTGAAGGCGCCATCATGCCCGTCTCTCCGAAATTTAAGTCGGTTTGTGGGGTTCTTGCTTATAAAGATATTCCATCCCTTCCTATCGTGCCTGATATTGCCATTTTGTGTACTCATGCCACACGTAACACTCAGTTATTCACCGAATTAGCGAATAAAAAAATTCCTGTTGTGATAGTACTTTCTTCGGATATGCACCTCATTGGCAGTAGTGGCCAAACAATAAGTGATGAGTGTTCAACTATTGCGAAGGAAAATAATATTCGACTGCTTGGTCCTAACAGTTTAGGGTTGATTCTTCCTTGGATAAATTTCAATTGTTCCTTTTCCCCTGTCACCGCTCTTAGAGGCAAAATCGCTTTTGTTTCCCAATCTGCGGCGGTATGCACAACCATTCTTGATTGGGCAAATGATAAGCAGATTGGTTTTTCTGCCTTTATCTCTATTGGTAATGGCGTTGATATCGATTTCGCCGAGCTTCTCGATAACTTAAGTGTTGATAGCCATACCGAGGCTATTTTGCTCTATGTCGATACAATTAAAGATGCACGAAGATTTATGTCAGCAGCTCGTGCTGCATCAAGGAATAAACGAATTCTAGTTCTCAAAGCGGGTACCACGAGTGCCGGTAAAATTGCAGCAAAAGCTCATACTGGTGGGGATGATACGTTAGACATCATTTATGACTCAGCGATAAGAAGAACAGGCATGCTACGAGTAAAGAATACTCATGAATTGTTTGCTGCAGTTGAAACCTTAACTCATGCCGTACCATTACGTGGCGAACGTTTGGCGGTAATGACCAATGGTGGTGGCCCTGCCATTATGGCTGTTGATACCTTATTCAACCGAGGCGGAAAGTTAGCGACTTTAAATGAGCAAACAATATCAACGCTTGATGGTCTATTGCCATATAGCTGGTCCAAAAACAATCCAATAGACATGATGGGGGATGCGGATAAAACTCGCTATGTTAATACGTTAAATACTCTGCTCGATAGCGATGATATTGACGCGATTCTTATTATGCATAGCCCCTCAGCAGTTGCTCATTCAACGGAGACAGCTCAAGCCATCATTGACGCAATTAAAGCTCATCCACGTCACAAACGGTTCAATATATTGACCAATTGGACTGGCGAACAAACCGCTAAACCCGCAAGGCAGTTGTTCACTCAGGCCGGAATACCAACCTATAGAACCCCTGAAAGTTCCGTCGTGGCATTTATGCATTTAGTCGAATACCGACGAAACCAAAAGCAATTAATGGAAACCCCAACCACAGCGGAACATGTTGATTTGAGTGAAGTTGAACTAGCTCGTCGTTGGATCGGTGATCAACTGCTGCAGAGTAACGATTCTTTGGATACTCATCAGATCAGCCCCTTACTCAACCATTATGGCTTATCCACCCTGCCAACTTGGATTGCTTCAGATCCGATTGAATCTGTCCATATCGCAGAGAAAATCGGTTACCCTGTAGCGGTCAAACTGCGCTCTCCTGATATTGCACATAAATCAGATGTTCAAGGCGTGGTACTGAGTTTAAGAAACAGCACAGAAGTAGCAAATGCTGCACAAGCTATATTGGATCGTACTCAACTCTCCTATCCTACAGCCAATATACACGGCCTTCTTATCCAAGGGATGGCAAAATTAGCCGGCGGGCAAGAACTGAGGATTAAGGTTAAAACTGACCCCATTTTTGGCCCTGTCATCTTACTTGGACAAGGGGGATCAGAGTGGGACGAATCAATTGATGCTGCGGCTGCGCTTCCTCCTTTGAACATGACCCTGGCGCGTTATCTCATCGTCCGAGCGATCAAAGAAGGCAATATTCGTCTACAAAAATTACCTGAACCAATTAACATCGATGGGCTCTCAGAGTTCCTCGTTAGGATTTCTCAAATGATTGTGGATTGCCCTGAGATCCATCAACTGGACATACATCCACTATTAGCTAATGGGGATGAGTTTGTGATCCTGGATGCTGACTTGTCGTTGAAACCATATGTTGGTGATGCACAGCAACGTTTAGCCATTCGACCTTACCCTATTGAATCTGAAGAAATCATTTTAACTAAAGACGATCGATGTATTTTATTAAGGCCAATTCTGCCTGAAGACGAGCCCCTTCATGCCGATTTTATTAAAAATGTATCGAAAGAAGATCTGTATAAGCGATTTTTTAGTGATGTTGGCGAGTTCAACCACGAAGCTTTAGCAAACTTTACACAGATAGATTATGACCGTGAGATGGCATTTGTCGCTGTAGAAAACTTTTCAAGTGATCCAAAGATCATCGGCGTCTCTAGAGCCTTAATTAATCCAGATAATACTGATGCTGAATTTGCTATTTTGATCCGTTCAGATCTTAAAGGGATCGGTCTAGGTAAGTTATTAATGACAAAGATCATTACCTACTGTGAATCTAAAGGGACTGGCCAAATATCAGGAATGACGATGCCTACAAATAGAGGCATGTTGATGCTAGCTCAAAAACTAGGATTTGAGCTAGATGTACATTTTGAAGATGGGACGGCTGATATGGTTTTGGTGCTAAACAAGTGACCAATTTCTTTTAAGATATTGAATGCACCACGATTTAGCTTCACCAATATTACTGCGTTTCCATGCCAGAACTAGGTCGATCTCGCGAGTTTCACTACCCTCGATTTGTTTTAATTGACCATTTTCAATCAGTGGTTGTGCAACTTGAACCGGAAGAGTTCCGATGCCTAATCCTGTAATTAAAGCATCAAGTTTTGCTTGGAAATTGGTAACAGTCAACCGAGGTTGCTTCTCTAAAATATTCACACTGATTGCCGGTTGATCTCTTGCTGTATCGGCAATGGCGATCACTCGATATTTTTCTCGCGCAGCCTGATCAAACTCACCTTTGCGTTTGTGAATATAGTGATCAGTAGCTGCAACCCACATCATTTCCATTTTACCAATGTCTTCCGTTTTCATCTCTTGCGGGATAGTTGCAAGCCTAGGACAAATTAACAAGTCTGCACGATCAGTGACTAAAGACTCCCAGCATCCCGCTAAGATCTCTTCTTGTAAGCGAATGCGGGTCTTGCTGATTTTCCCTAGCTCATCAACCAATTTAAAGAAATTTGAAACAGGGATGATGCCGTCAAACGCAATAGTGATATCGAGCTCCCATCCGTTGGCCAAGATAGTCGCATCACTCACTAGCTTCTCAGTAGCCGATAAAATCTGACGACCTCTCTCTAAGATCAGGCTACCAGCATCGGTGAACGCCGCTTTATGACCAGAGCGATCGAAAATCATGATGTCTAAATCTTGTTCTAATTTCTGTATCTGGTAACTCAATGAGGATGGTGCTCTATCAAGCTCATTCGCTGCAGCCGCAAAACTGCCTCTGCGTTCAATCGCATCAAGTATGTGTAATGCTTCTAGTGTAATTGGACTTTGCATTGAGTCTCCCAGATAAATTAGAGATATGTAAGACAAAAATAAAAAAGCCAGCATAAGCTGACTTTTTTATTATTTCATTCTAAAAATGTAAATAAAAGAATAAGTTGAATGAAATTGTATTATTTATTCGCCATCTCTTTTTTTACCATTACAGCGGCTGCAATAATAAAAACGACGATTAAACCAAGTTCCATGACGATTCCCCAATCAAAACAAAATTCATGATAAAAAATAAGATACTTAACAATTGTAACATTAATTGTGAAATATGATAGTTTTTAACCATCTTCTTCTCTATTTAAACGATTTGGATCAATAAAGGCACAATCATGTGCCTTTAGTTGTCTAGAAAAAATGAAATTAATCAGGGAAACCATCAGGGTTCTTAGACTGCCAATTCCAAGTATCTGCGGTCATTTGATCTAAAGTACGACTAGCATTCCAGTCTAACTCGGTTATCGCTTTGCTTGGATCTGCCCAACATTCTGCAATATCCCCAGCTCGCCTTTCGACAAGTTTATAAGGAACCTTCTTGCCTGACGCCTTTTCAAAAGCAGAGACCATATCCAATACACTAGAACCATTGCCAGTTCCAAGATTATAGATATGCAAATCAGGCTGATTTGCCTTTTTCTGCAGTGCCGCAATATGCCCATCAGCAAGATCCATGACATGAATGTAATCACGAACCCCTGTGCCATCTTTCGTTGGGTAGTCTCCTCCGAAAATAGAGAGGAATTCACGTCGGCCGACAGCAACTTGAGAAACAAATGGCATTAGGTTATTTGGAATGCCTTGCGGATCTTCGCCTAACTCACCTGATGGGTGCGAACCAACAGGATTAAAATAACGTAATAGCGTGATGCTCCAATCTGGGTTTACTTTCTGGAAGTCAGCCAAACACTCTTCAACCATCAGTTTGCTTCGACCGTATGGGTTAGTTGCACTGGTTGGGAAATCTTCGGTAATCGGCACAGATGCAGGATCACCATAAACAGTAGCCGATGAGCTGAAGATTATCGTTTTAACATCGGCTTCACGCATCGCGTCAACAAGGACTAGAGTTCCATTTACATTGTTGTCGTAGTATTCCAGTGGTTTTTGCACTGATTCGCCAACAGCCTTAAGGCCTGCAAAGTGGATTACGCCTTGTATCTCATTCTCTTTCAACACATCAATAAGCAGTGCTTTATCTCGAATATCGCCTTGAATGAATTTAGGACGAACGCCCGATACTTTCTCGATACGCTCTAGAACGCTCTGTTTGCTATTATAAAGGTTATCAAATATGACGGGGGTCATTCCAGCTTCTAGCATTTGGATACAGGTATGACTACCGATGTAACCCATTCCGCCTGTTACTAATATTTTCATTATTAAATACCAACTGTCTATTTGCGATTAGTGTACCTAACTCTCTCAGATATTTACACTATCTCAGCTTTACAGTTTTTAAATGTGGCATTTTTCTTAAATATGAGCGATCACTTTAATTGGTTGTTTTGTTAATAAAAATGAAGGGGATCACAGACAACAAAATCCAAATAGAGCAACGTGAATCAACTGTGAAAATGCGAGTGTTAATCTCCTTGAATAGACCAAAGATAACGTTAAATTGTGACATGGGTGAAAGCTACGGACATTGGACAATGGGGGCTGATGAACAAATCATGCCTTGGGTTGATATGGCCAATATTGCTTGTGGATTTCATGCTTCAGATCCCCAAGTAATGGCAAAAACCATCGCGTTAGCAAAACACTACCACGTTGATGTTGGTGCTCATCCCGCTTACTACGATTTGCAAGGGTTTGGCCGACGTTCCATCCCCCACACGTGCGCGCAAATTACCGAATTGGTGGCTTATCAAGTGGGCGCGTTACTCGGTATCGCAAAGCTTAAAAGTGCGAAGATAAAATACGTAAAACCCCATGGCGCTCTTTATAACGATATGATCGCAGACAAGGCGATATTTGAAGCGATTGTAGAAGCCGTTTCTCTTTTTGGTTTACCCCTTATGACGCTTGCGACACCAAACAATCAAATTTATCTCGATATTGCAGATAAATACGATGTTCCACTGCTTTTCGAAGCTTTCGCGGATCGCGCATATCAAACGAACGGCTCACTTGTACCAAGAAATCAAACAGGTGCGGTTTATCATAATGCGGATGATATTTTTAACCAAGCGATGCAGTTATCCAATTACGGTAGCGTAACCACATTGAGTGGCGAAACATTACAATTAGAAGTAGATACGCTCTGTGTGCATGGAGATAATCCCACGTCCATTGCACTGATTCAAAGATTAAGCCAAGCACTCACACAAACGTAAGGAGGAGTGATTTGCGACCTGATTCCTATACCATCAACCCCGTTGCTGAATGCAGTGTTATGCTGCGATTTGAATTACCCATAACGGCCCAATCACTCGCGCTGGTTGGTTACACCGCGAATTTAATTCGTTATCAGTTTCAAACGTCGATAATGAACGTTACCCCATCGTACTGTTCCATTTTAGTTGATTATCTACCTTACCGAATTTCAGAATCTCAAATCATCGCTCAGTTACACGAGTTGATGTTAAACACAGATGAACATCAACCCTCAAAACTTAGCCCCAAAACCATCACCCTTCCGACCTACTATTCACATAGAGTTGGCCCTGACATCAACCGATACGAAAGTATTGGAATCACTCTTGAAACTCTGATTGAGCTACATACCTCTGAAGTCTATTCGGTTAGCGCCATAGGCTTCGCTCCTAGCTTTGCTTTTTTGTCTGGGCTAAATGAGAAATTAAAGCTACCAAGGTTAGAAACGCCACGCGTGTATGTTCAAAAAGGCAGTGTTGGTATTGCTGATAGACAGACCGCGGTGTATCCAAATCATTCTCCTGGTGGATGGAATATCATTGGCAATTGCCCACTTGAATTATACCGCCCAGACTCAGCTGAAATTTGCCCATTTAATATCGGTGATAGCGTTAAATTTGAATCCATTGATGAATCGACATTCTTATCATTAGGCGGTGTGATTAAAGAGGCTGACAAACAATGAACACGATAAAAATCAATAAACCAGGCCAGCTTAGCTTAATTCAAGACTTCGGGCGCTTTGGCCTATCACAACACGGCATCACACAAGGTGGCCCTGTTGATGACTATGCGTATAGCTGGGCAAATTATTTATTGGGAAATACTGTCAATTTAGCCACCCTAGAAATTACTCTCGGTCAGGCTGAGTTTCAGGTTCAAAATGACTGCCTTCTTGCTATTTGTGGTGGTGATCTCCAAGCAAAGCTTGATGGAGTGGCGATTGATAATTGGAGTAGTTTTGCGGCTTACAAAGGACAAATGCTCACTTTTGGGCTTCCAATCAATGGACTGAGAAGTTATCTGGCCATCAAAGGAGGATTCATTACCCCAGTTCAATTAGGCAGTTGCTCTACCGTTGTGAGGGATAAACTCGGAGGTGTCCATTCTGATGGTTTGCCCCTTTGCTCTGACGATGAATTGCATTTTCATCTTCATGAAGTCAAAAATTTTAAGCCCGTTAGCCTCACATTTCGATTCAAACCAGACTACAACTTACCCTTAAATTTACGAGTCATTGAAGGTTACCAATGTGATGACTTTTCGGCTGAAGCGAAGCATAGTTTTTATTCGAATAAGTTTACGGTGGATCAAAACTCAGATCGCATGGGTTATCGATTATCTGGAACGATGATATCTACACCTTACAATGGAATACTATCAGAAGGGATCGCTCTCGGGGCGGTTCAAGTTCCAAGCGATGGACAGCCAATAATCTTACTTAATGATAGACAAACGATTGGTGGCTACCCGAAACTAGGCTGTGTCGCAAGAATTGACTTACCCCGACTGGCACAAGCGAAACCGGGACAACAAGTTCAATTTACTCGTGGTGATCGGCTTGGATTACAGGATGTATGGTGTCAGTGGGCAAATTTCTTTGGATACTAAGAAACAATGAAACGAATGGGTCACTACCATTAGCACTCTTGAAAGAGTTTCAAGTTAAGATAATGGATAGAAAGGCAAATGGCTTACTATCCATTTGATTATATTTAACTATTTTGGGATTGAACCCCTGATATTTTCGCTAAAGATTGTGGGTAATGACGTTCCTTTGCAAGTTGCAGAGCCCTCTCTTCAACCTCATGGCGAGATAAATCACAAGTGACAGGGTAACTGGATGATGAAGTTTCATCGCCTTCAAATCCTAATGAATCAAACCAGAATGTCGAAATTTTACGTGCTGCTTCAAGTGCTGAAGACGCTTTTACGACCTCGATTCTGGCATACCTTTCACCTTCAAACGAAACGTCCGCCGCACGTAAACTCGGATCACTTCCCGGAATTTGTTGAGCTCCGAATAACGGTTTTCCAGCTACCGTTGAGCTCATATATGAAGGTATAAACTGACTCATATGCTCTATCGCACTTGTAGAGCGCTGATGAATAACCTCGTTAGACCAACCGGAATTGATCTTTTTAAGTAAACGCTTTGGTAGTTGAGGTTGAGATGATGATGAGTCGGAGGTCACAAGCCCATCCTCAAACAGAGTGATCCCTTCTGTCATACCATGCAATTGGAAATACCCATCAGCATAAGGTGTTAATTGGGCCATGCCCTGTGGTGTACCTCTTGGCCCGTGGAATATAACCTCTGGCCATTCATCACTGCAATCTGGCCAATGAGTTACGTAGGCTGCTTTGAATTCAACTAACCGATCTCTTTGCTTTCCTAAATAGTCGTCAATTTTTCCAGTTTCAAAACCGCTCGCATTGATCAGAAAATCCGCTTCAAAAGTAGAAGTGTGACCAGATACTTGCTCATAAGAGAGCGTCCAATGGTCTTGGTTCCATTGAGCGTTAGTCAGCGACGTTTCTGTCATCACAGTGCAATTAGGGTTTCTTTCTAGTGCAATGTTTGCTGTTGCTGATAGACGAAATACACTCATTCCAAACTCTTGAACCGCGACAACTGGATACTTTAGAGCGCTTAAATCTGTATATTGAGCGAAAGGAATGACCCAGTCATCGATCGATCGGGGCTGTTTAGGTTGGGTTTTTAGGGCTAATTCTTGCAAATCCGACAATGAGTAAAGCTTATAATAATCTTTCGGATCGCCAAGAACCTGATTATCAATACTCTCCTCGACGAGTGATTGGTACGCATTTGCAACACTTTTCAAACGTGGCAGGAGTTCATTCGGGTCGCCACCATCAGAATGAGGAACTGCAATGACGGTTGGTCGGATATTCAGCGAATGCGGATAAAGACGAACCGTTTCAATTGATTGACGAAGTAACTCAAGGCACTGCTGTTCAGATATCTCACGATACAAATTGCCACCCGCATGTAAGTGACATATTGGTGGGCCATTCACTAAGCTTGGGCCTTTCTCTAGTAAAGTGACATCTAATCCCATCTCAGACAAATGGATTGCTGCTGTAGAGCCGGCAATTCCACCGCCAATGATTGCAATTTTACGCTTAGGGTGAATCTTAGTATTCAATATCATGAGCTTAACTATATGATTTATAGGCTGTGGTCAGTAAAAATCAACCAGATTATGAGCAGTGCGTATTCTACTGAGTAAACGAGAAGAATAAAAACACATTTTGATTAAGGGATTAGTTTCTCATTATTATTTACTAGAACAAAAATACTAAAATTTCTTCTTGACTCATTTATCCAGCCTAATTAATTCAGTCCATAAATGAAAGCAAATTGAGTGTAACTCTTGTAGATTGAGGCTTAGCGAGGATTGATAGATTTACAAATTCAAGTTATCCCAAATGTTATCCACCGTTTTTGTGGATAACTGGGATAACTTATTCATTAATGTTAGCTGATCCCTTTATTTACGGGGGTTAACAAGCGCTTAATAAGAGAATTAACCACCACAGCAAGGGTAATAAAAGTGATAACTGGTAAAACTATCCACAATAATGGATGAAATTTAGGTGTCAGCTCAAATCCATAATTCATTAAACTAGCCACACTCAACTCAGCCCCCAAACTGGCAACGAGACCTGCAACGAGCGCCATCAAACCATATTCACTCCAAATAGTTTGAGTGATACGTTTCTTACTCGCTCCTAAGGTTCTATACAAGCGGATTTCCTGCTGTCTTTGAGACAAGCTCAGCCTTAATAAAGTAAATATTAACAATAGGCCTGCAATCACCCCTAAACCAGCAAGTACGGTAATGGACCAGATGATTTGAGTAAGAAGCGACTGTATCTTTTCTCCCATCATTCTTATATCCATAAGGCTCACGGTTGGATGCTCTCTAGATAGTTGCTGTAACAGAGCCTGATCACTCTCTTCTGCTCGAAAACTGACTAACCAGGTTGATGGAATAGATTGCAGAAGATCTGGAGTGAAAATGAAATAGAAATTCGGCTTCATCACTCGCCACTCAACCGCACGAATAGAGTTAACTGTCGCGATAACCGTCTGACTATTTATGACGAAAGTAAGCTCGTCACCGAGCTGTATGCCTAAATCTTCAGCCACTTCAGACTCGACAGAAACACCTTTGGTTAACGTCCATTCTCCTGCAATCACGTCGTTATAATCGGGTAATTGATCTCCCCAAGTAAAGTTCAATTCTCGGCTGAGAACATCCGTCTCTTCTTCGTTTTCATTTTGGCTTTTCGCTGGTTTTGCATTAACTTCTGAAAGTCTGCCCCGAATGATGGGAAAGGCTTGAGAGCGATCAATATGTTGCTCATCAAGTGCCGCAAGATAAGCCTCTTTCTCATATGGCGCAATGTTTAGGGCGAAGGCATTCGGCGCATCTGCAGGTAATGTCTGTTGCCAATCGGCAAGTAGATCCGTTCGAACCAACCAAATTACTGACAAAAGCATAAGTGACAGCGCAAGTGCTCCAAACTGAAGTCCACTGGCGGTTGAAGAGCGGTTGATGCGGCTTAACGCTAACTTCATTGATGTCGATAACGGTAATTTCACCATCGTCTTTGTTATTCCGATGCTAAGCAGCGCAAGGACGATAAACAATGCAAAGATGCCACTAATAACAATCCAAACCAGAGAATTGGAGCCATAAGCAAAGATCATAGGGACAACCGGAACCAGTAACAACAACCAGTGCTTATAATCTGTTGTGGCTTGATTATCAGGCTGCATAACATTCATTGCGGAAGTATTAAGCAAGCCGAGAAGCGGAATACCAAGAGCAGGCACGCCAATCGCAACACTTGCTAACACAGAGATCAATGCAGGTTTGTAGCCATACTCTGGAAGTGGTGTCGGCAGTAGATCAGAGAGTGGGATCCTAAGAAGCATTTCAAGGCCAACACCAATCGCTAATCCTAAAACAACGCCAATCACTAATAACAGAATAACTTGGATAATGAGCCAACGAGCGATCCACCCTTGACTTGCCCCAATGCTTTTTAACATCGCAATAGTTTGTCTACGACTGGCAACGTAATGCTGACAAGTTAGTACCAGCGTTGTCGCGGCCATGATAATCACAATCGCAACTGTTAATGATAAATACTGCTTTGTTCTATTAAATACTTCGTTAGTTCGACTTGTTGTATTTTGGTCACGCCATCGATCACTGGGCGTCAATTCAATACTCTCTTGAATTCGCGAAATAGCATCACTGTCACCCGCTAGAAATAGTCGGTGTTGAACCCGGCTTCCGAGTTGAATTGCCCCTGTCTTTTCGATGTCGTCCATATTGATTAGTGCCGTAGGCATCTGTTGGAACGGGTTAAAACTGAGCCCAGGTTCTTGTACGATTCGACCACTGACTAAAAAATCCGCGTCACCAACCGTGACATTGTCACCGATTGATACGTTTAACTGTGCAAAAATTCTTTCATCTAACCAAAGTTCTCCTTGCTTCACCTTATTTTGTTGATCCGCTTGGCTTCCCAAAATCAGCTCACCAAGCAATGGATAATTACTTTCCACGGCTTTGACGGTGATCAGTTGCATCCCATTATCACTGAATGCCATGGTGGCAAATCGAGTAAGCTCGGAAGTTTCAAGACCTTCAACTAGACTCTGTGCAATCAGGACGTCTGGAATTGGATTCGCAGAAACAAAGACGCTATCAGCGGTCAACGCATCTTTGCCCTGCTTCACGATTACCTGTTCCATTCTTTCTGCTAGAGCTGATAATGCAAAAATACACGCAATGATTAGTGTTAGTGCAATAGAGATCGGCCACAACTGACCATGACGGATTTCCTCAGTACTCCAAGAGAATAGTCGACGATTCAACTTCGCTCCCTTAGCCTTGATCATGATTGAACTCCTCAATGACACCATTTTTCATATGAAGTGTTCTATCACATCGTTTTGATAATTCTAGATCGTGAGTCACTAGCACTAGCGTAGTCCCGTGCTGCTGATTCAACTCAAACAGTAACTCAATCACTTTCGCTGCGGTTTGCTGGTCCAAATTACCTGTAGGTTCATCGGCAAACAGAATCTTAGGTTTAATCATAAAGGCGCGAGCTAAAGCGACACGTTGCTGCTCTCCTCCCGATAATTGAGAGGGCAAGTGGTCGACACGCTCAGACAGGCCAACAGATGCTAATAGCGCCAATGCTCGCTCAGTATCTTCCTCTTCTCCTTTTAGCAGACAAGGTAGAGTGACATTGCCTAATGCAGTTAGACTAGGGATCAACAAAAAGCTCTGAAACACAAACCCAATCGATTCGCTTCTGATTGCGGCTCTCGCTTCATCGGTTAACGTGGATAAAGGTTTACCGAGTAAATGGATTTCACCAGCTGTGGGCGTGTCTAGCCCCGCAAGCAGGGTCATAAGAGTGGACTTACCGGCCCCTGAGGTACCAACAATCGCAACAGACTCGCCACTTAAGATTTCAAGGTTAACGTCATCTAATATTGTTAAATGCTCTTGATTAGTAGAGACTAGTTTTGACACAGACTCGGCTTTAATAATGGATGTATGCATGACTCGACTATTTTCCTTTTTTTTAATTGTTCTATTTTCTAGTAATGCTGTTGCTTCTAATTCACAAAGTAACACTCTTCTTGTACTTGGGGATAGCTTAAGTGCGGGCTATCAAATGGCGATTGAAGATAGTTGGCCTAGCCTTCTTCCAAACGAGTTACAAAAGCAAGCTTCGTTAATCAACAACCAACCGGTTACTGTGATTAACGGCAGTATCTCTGGTGATACAACAGGTAATGGGTTAGCTCGCTTGCCTGAGTTACTTAATCAACATAAACCTAACTGGGTCATTATTGAGCTAGGCGCTAATGACGGCTTACGCGGATTTCCTCCTCAGTTAATTAAAAAGAACCTCACATCATTGATTCAAATGAGTAAAGATGCAGGTGCTCATATTGCATTAATGCAGATTCAAGTGCCACCTAACTATGGCAAGCGATATAGCAAAGCGTTTTACGAAATCTACCCTGCAATAGCAGAAGAGCAATCCGTCCCTCTACTCCCATTTTTTCTTGAGTATGTGATTCAACAACCCTCTTGGATGATGAATGACGGACTTCACCCGAAACCGATCGCACAGCCGTGGATAGCTCGATTTGTTGCGCAAGAATTAGTTAACATTCCAGATTTTACTGGTTTAGCTCAATAAAGTTTACAAAGCTTTACGATATTCTGAATTCATAACGCGGCTTAAAGTCTACAAATAGAGTCGGAAACGCTAGCGAATTTAGGATAAAAATATGCTCATCAAACCAGTAATTAAAGGGGTTGTTGCACGGTCAGCCCATCCGTATGGCTGTGAAGAATCCATCAAGCAGCAGATCCAATATGTTAAAAATGCAGAACAGATTGTTGATGGCCCTAAACGTGTTCTAATTATTGGCGCATCATCCGGTTTTGGCTTAGCTTCTCGTATTGCCGCAACCTTTGGCGGAAGCAAAGCAGATACAATTGGTGTCTCATTTGAAAGAGGACCATCGGAGAAAGGCGTTGGTACTGCTGGTTGGTACAACAATATATTCTTCAAGCAGCAAGCAGAACATGAAGGCCGCGTTGCCGTTAATATTGTCGGTGATGCATTTTCAAATACCGTTCAAGAGCAAGTGATCGAGGCGATAGAGACATATTTTGAAGGTGAAGTAGATTTAGTCATTTACAGCTTAGCCGCTGGCGTTAGACCAAAAGATAATGGTGAGTTTTGGCGCTCTGCAATAAAACCTATAGGTGACAATGTCACGGGTTCATCGATTGATTTAGAAACAGACCAATGGATAGAAGCTGAAATTGAAGCGGCATCGGAAGAAGAAGCGGATGCCACCGTTAAAGTCATGGGGGGTGAGGATTGGGAGCGTTGGATTGACACCTTGATCAACACCGAGTCTATTGCTCAAGGTTGCCAAACTATCGCATTTTCTTACATCGGCCCTGAAGTCACCCACCCTATTTATCTCGACGGAACATTGGGCCGGGCCAAAATCGATTTACACCAAACTAGCCATTCGCTGAACTTAAAACTCGCTAACTTTGATGGTGGTGCTTATGCAACGGTTTGTAAGGCTCTAGTGACAAAGGCGAGCGTTTTCATTCCGGGGTTAAGCCCATACATTTTGGCTCTATACCAAGTAATGAAAGAAAAAGGGACACACGAAGGTTGTATCGAACAGATGCAACGCCTTTTCTCAAGTAAGTTATTCGGTCAAGATAAAGTCCCTGTAGATGGTGAGCGTCTGTTAAGAATGGATGACAAAGAGCTTGATCCTGAAACACAGCATGAAGTTTCACAATTATTGTCAAAAATGAATGAGACTAACTTTGCCGAGATTGGGGATTATCGTGGATTTAAACATGAATTCATGCAACTTAACGGCTTTTCCTTTGCCAATATAGATTATTCCAAACCGATTTCGATGGGAGATCTTGAAATGCTTGAGCCTTAACATATATCTTAAGGTGTTAATTTATAATGTCTTCTTATTTTTAAGACAATATCAAATGGTTAAGGTCCCAATATTTATTTGGGACTTTTTTTTGTTACATTGAATAACCCTTCGTATACTTAGGGTATATTGTTCAGATTATCAATATATGATGAATATCATCAAGCCTAGGAAGGGTTTGCAATACATAACAATAAGGATATCCATAACGATATGACAAGAATCAATACGCAAGAGTTGTCAATTCCTGAGAACATGCAGCTTGGCTGGCAGAATATTGTGGATTTATTAGCCGAAATCATCTCTGTACCTTCGGCGCTGATCATGCGAGTTCATCCTAAGCACATTGAAGTGTTCTGCCGAAGCAACTCTCCCGAAAACCCTTACTTAACTGGTGATAGCGAGTCACTGGGCAAGGGGCTCTATTGTGAAACCGTCATTAATTCAAATTCAGAACTGCTTGTGCCCAACGCCCTTAAAGATGATAAATGGAAATCAAACCCTGATATTGCCCTCGGTATGATTTCGTATTGCGGGATCCCATTGAACTGGCCAAATGGCGATGCTTTCGGCACCATCTGTGTTTTAGACAGCAAAGAAAATCATTACTCTCCTATGTATCGTGAATTGTTAGAAAGCTTTCGAATTTCTATCGAATCACAACTCACAACACTCTATCAACATGCGAAACTACTTTGTCTCAATGATGAACTCAAATACCGAGTAAAAACCAGAACAAAGGACTTAGCCAGTCTAAACTACTCACTTAATCAAGAAATCGATAAGCGTAAAGCCGCTGAACAACAGATCTCATACCAAAAAAGCCATGACTCTGGCACCGGATTCTTAAACAGAAACGCTTTTGAAACTGAACTTGATAAGTTGATGAAAAATCGAGTTGGGAACACCTCTGAGATTGCAGTGATACATATTGGTTTTACTAATGGGCGGCGTATTCAAGCCAAGTATGGCTACCATGCCTTCGACGAGGTATTAAAACGCTATCGTGATCGTATTGGTGGAATCGACCTTATAGAAACAATCACCGCGAGACCAACATCAATCGACCTTGCTATCGCAATAAGAGCCAACGATATCTCCACACATTTGGAGCTTTTGTGCCATAAGCTAATTGAGGTTGGGCATTCCGAGTTCTTTATTGAAAACGATAAAATCCACTTACATGCTTTTATTGGTATTGCCACTGGCAAAGATGGACAAATCGCAAGTGATGTTTTGAAACACGCCAACGAAGCGATGATCGCATGTAAAGATTCAGGCAACAAATACCGATTTTTCTCTCAATCACTGTCCGATAGTCAATCTCATATTAATCAACTTGAAAGCTACCTGTTACAAGCAGTCAGAAATGATGACCTGATGTTGTACTTCCAACCTAAGGTATGCCCTACTTCTCATAAATGGACAGGAGCAGAAGCACTTTTACGCTGGCGTCATCCGGTTCTTGGGGATATTTCTAATGAAACTCTTATTCACATGGCAGAGCAAAATGGCTTAATCTTCGAGGTCGGCAATTTTGTTTTACGAGCGGCGATTGAAAAAGCACGGGAGTGGTCAGATTATGTTGACCACTTTAAGATGGCGGTTAATGTATCAGCTATTCAGCTAAAAAATGTGCACTTTGCCGATCAGGTACAACACTTACTGGAAACTTATCACCTTCCCCCTAGTTACTTAGAACTAGAAGTGACAGAAAGCGGTTTGATTGCCGATGAAGCCGTCGCACGAAATACACTTCAAAATTTACACGATCTGGGTATTACCCTCTCTTTAGATGATTTCGGTACTGGGTATGCTTCTTTTGCGTACCTTAAAAAATTCCCGTTCGACTGCATAAAAATAGACAAGAGTTTTGTTCAGCAAATCGATAAAAGTGTTGATGATGAAGAGATTGTTCGTTCAATTGTTCAAATCGCTAAGAAATTGGATTTAAAAGTGATTATTGAAGGGGTAGAAACGCAAGAACATGAGAATTTCATCATTGATGAAGGCTGTGATATTGGTCAGGGGTATTTCTATGGAAAACCAATGACTTGCCAAGATTTCGAGCAAGGATTGATTAATCAAAACTATATCGGCTCTACTCAATTTACGTATCAATAACTAATTTGATGCAGTTTCCCTTTACTCCTAAGGTGGCGGTTTCTATAATCGCCGCCTTTATCTTTTTTAATAGGCAAATTTCGTTATGGATCAGTTGACTGCTAAGCTGAAAAAGCTTGAAAAACAGAACTATCGTGCATATCAACAGATCAAAGGTCAGTATGACTTTGGTGATTTCCAGCTTCATATCGATCATATCCAAGGCGACCCGTTTGCTTCGGCTTCTCGCTTTCGAGCGACAAGAGCATGGTCTTTAACCGGTTTAGGTTGGTTAACGGAAAAATCAGCGGCTTATCAAATCGCAGCTCGTGATTTTATTGCTCGTAGCTTTGCGGAATTTGCCAAGCAAGAAAGCAGCATCTCTATTGCCTTAACGGGACAAACGATTCTTGATAGTACTTCTGTTGTATTTACAGAAGAAGGAATTGATATTCGATTCCGCATCAACTTACCCGCTGATGGTCGAAGCATTCTGGCTAAGAAAGCGAGCAACATTATTACGTTCTACTTGCCAAAATTTATTCGTCGTTCAACGATCGAAAGAGAGCTTAATCTTGAGGCTATGATCAAGCATTGTGAATGTGCTGAGGATCAAGAGTCAATGCGTAGCCAGTTAGCAGGCAAGCAACTGGCAGCCTTCGTTGCAAACGGTAGCGTTCTGCCACGTACTGCGGGTAATTGTGATTTTCCAATGAAAGATGCGGTTGCTTTTGTTGCCCCTTCTTCTCTTGAAGTTACATTAAACACACCTAATAAAGGTGACGTTAAAGGCCTTGGTGTTCCTACAGGTATCACGCTTATTGTTGGTGGTGGCTTTCATGGTAAATCAACACTATTGAATGCGATTGAGCGTTCAATCTACAACCATATTCCTGGTGACGGTCGTGAAGGTATCGTTACAGATCGTAATGCAATGAAGATTCGTGCTGAAGACGGTCGCTGTGTCCACCATCTTAATTTATCTGATTACATTAACCACTTACCTATGGGTAAAGACACTGCTGATTTCACGACTCAAGATGCTTCAGGCTCAACCTCTCAAGCCGCTTGGTTACAAGAATCTATCGAAGCAGGTGCAACGTCTTTACTGATTGATGAAGATACGTCTGCAACGAACTTTATGATCCGTGATGAACGTATGCAAGCATTGGTCAGTAAAGGAGATGAGCCGATCACTCCGTTAGTCGATCGTATTGGTCAATTACGAGATGAGCTGAATATTTCAACCATGGTGGTTATGGGCGGTTCAGGTGATTATCTCGATGTGGCTGATACTGTGATTCAAATGCATGATTACCAAGCGGTAGATGTCACTGAAAAAGCGAAAAAAGTCATCGAGCAGCACCCATCTCAAAGAAACAATGAGTGTGAAACTTCACTAGAAGCGTTCCAACCTCGTAGCTTGTTTTGTAATGCTCTGATGAACATCCTTGTTGATGGTAAGTTCCGCGTAACCGCAAAAGGAAAAGACTCTTTACGTTTTGGTAAAGAGTTTACTGATTTGAGTGCGTTGGAGCAGTTAGAGTCAAGCTCTGAAGTCAATGCTATCGGTTGGACTTGGTTCCAAATGGCTCAACATGCTGGCTGGCAAGAGAACCCATCTCAAGAGATCAATCGACTTCTCTCTGATGATTGGCACCAAACTATGCCTAATGTTGGTGATTTAGCAAAGCCACGCACACTAGATGTAATGGCCGCTCTAAACCGTATGCGCAAATCTCAATTTAAATCAAGTGATAACCAGTAAACAAATATCGAACGGCTTAGACAAAACTTAAGCAAACCTGTTGTTAAAGCTCTTGGTTCTTAGCTCTTAGCTCTTAGCTCTTAGCTCTTAGCTCTTAGCTCTTAGCAATAAGCTAAACGCCAGTTTTACTGTCAATTATCTTCTGTAAGATCTAAAAAAGAGTGATATGTCGGTTGATTGAAACCACATATCACTCCCTTTTTATCTTTCACACCGCCAAAGTGACAGGGTCATGTTCTAGTGACGTAATATATTCCATGCCTCACACAATACCCTGAACCTTTCAGCATTGCCGTGCTCTCTATCAGGATGCCACTTCAACGCAAGACGACGCCATTTCTTACGAATTTGAATTTGAGTAGAGTCATGTGAAAGTTCAAACAGGCGCAGCGCTTTTTCTCTGTCCATATCTGAGCCGTTAGTACTCCCGACAGATTGGCGGTAACGAGTCCAAAACTCATTCAGTAACCGCTTCACTTCTCCCTCGTTAGCCTCATAGTTTATCCAATGCGTATAGTAATCTCGTAGAGGATCATTAAGATCAATCTCATGTAAATGTGACTGCGTACCGGACATCAACTCAATACTCATCGCTTCAACTTGCAACCAGTTGTCTGGGTAGAGCGTCTCCTGAAGTTGATATAGTGCATTCATAATTAAAAAGTTTTTTTTAAACAAATCCTTCTCAGGACTATCATCGAGAACAGGAATATAACCAAGCTCACTCAGGTGAGATGCTAACGTATGTACTTTCCATCCCGAAGGCTGTTTTTTCAGCTCTTCAAGCATGGGCCATAACAGAGGGTTTTCCATATAGGTTTGAAACGTGGCTTTGATCTCTTGGTTTTCTTGCATGAGGCTCTTAAAGAATGACGATACACAGCTTAATTCAAATCCAATTGAGCCGATTTGTCGAGTAACTATTACATTGTTACTCGACTTCTTGAACTGTACGACAAAAAAATCGCCCATTAACTGAGCGATTGAAATTAACTTGATTGTCGCACACCACTAAAATGTGAATACGACTTATATTTTGACTAAATCACGCCTAATTCACGTAAGCGTTCCATTAAATAACTGTCAGCTGTGTAACGCTCAGACAAAACCACTTCAGGTTTAGGATGTAAGAAAAGCGGTAATGAAATTCGAGAATGCTCTTGGCGTTCACCTGATGGGTTAATCACACGGTGAGTGGTGGATGGGAAGTAACCACCCGATGCTTCTTGCAGCATATCACCAATGTTAATGATCAAATTACCGAAATCACACGGCACATCAAGCCATTCATTCTCTTGGGTTTTTACTTGCAGGCCAGGTTCATTTGACGCAGGAAGTACCGTTAATAAATTGATGTCTTCATGAGCGGCAGCGCGAATTGCACCAGGTTCTTCATCACCTGTCATTGGTGGGTAGTGAAGAATACGCAGCAACGTTTTATCACTGCCATTGATCATTTCAGAAAGCGCAATGGAAAACTTCTCTTGTACTTCTTTGGGTGCATGAGCTTCTACCCAGCCAAGTAACTCTTCCGCAAACGCGTTAGCACGAGCGTAGTAATCTAAAATTTGCTCTTTTAGCTGTTCCGGTATTTGTCCCCACGGATAAACATGGAAATACTCTTTTATATCTTTAACGGTATGGCCCTTTGCCACTTCAGATACTGACGGTGGAAAGTAGCCGTCTTGTGTTGCAGGGTTAAAGGTAAAGTTATTTTTTTCTTCTGAATTAAAGAACGTTTGCCAATTCTCATAAATTGACTCAACAAGTTCTTTCGGGATCGGGTGATTTTTCAGTACACCAAATCCAGTTTCACGTAGTGATTTGACAAATTGCTCTGCTGCATCATCAGCAAGGTAATCAACGGTTTCCAATTTCATGACTTTATACTTTCTTGTTATATGGTTGAGCCGTCGATTTTATGAGTGACAACAATGTAAATCAAACTTTAATGAAATGATGTGAGTTGTTAGATTAAATAGTGTGCGAAAAGGAACAATTTAAACATAATTCGTACATACTGATTGAATGAAATATTAAATACAATTGAACAGTGTTTTAAATTATGTCACGATACATGAAAGCACGCTTTATATGTGCATAAGATCATAAATCCAGCTTCAGTAATTCAGGATAAACAATGCCCACACAATCCATTCTAAAAAATAAAGCACTTTACTATCTAACGGTTATCTATTCGGTAATATTTATTTTTTCGGCCTATTCACCCCATTCACGAGCGATTTGGTTCGCTGAAATCATCCCGGCTTTGGGTATTCTCGGGGTAATTTTCTGGGCATCAACTAAGCTTACTTTTAGCCGAACCGCTTATTTTTTGATGTTTATTTGGCTTGGACTGCATACCATCGGGGCAAAATATACCTTTTCCGAAGTGCCATTCGATTGGTTTAACCAACTTATCGGCTCCGAAAGAAACAACTTCGATCGTATCGCTCACTTCTCAATTGGTTTTTATGCCTACCCAATTGCTGAATATTTGATTAGAAAAAAGCTATGCCAACCTATATTAGCGGGGTTATTTGGTCTGTTTGCCATGATGGCAGTGGCAGCTGGATATGAAATTATTGAATGGTGGTATGCGGCACTTGCTGGTGGAGAAGAAGGTATTGCATTTTTGGGTTCTCAAGGCGATATCTGGGACGCACAAAAGGATATGTTGTGTGATACATCCGGCGCTCTATTATCACTAATATTAATGGTGATACAACGCCGAATGGCAACCAAACCGCTATCATCGTAATAATGAACGATGAATCGTAAGCAATAAGCAATAAGCAATAAAGAGCAAACAATCGCTATTTTGTCGTTTCATCCAACCAAGCGAGATATGGATTCGAGCCATTTTCAATTGAGACTTGCACAACCTGAGGAACATCATAATTGTGTAAGTCATTGATCATGGACTCAACTTGTTTATAAAGAGACGCTTTAGTTTTAATGATAAGAAGCTTCTCATTATCGGAACATACCTCCCCTTGCCATACGTAATGGCTTTGAATTGGCATGGTCTGGATACAAGCGGCAAGTTGATGGCTGAGCAATGATTCAATTATTTGATTCGTTTCCGCCTCTTGATTAGTTGTTGTTAGCACGATACAAAATTCCTGTGCGTTCATCCTTCACCTCTCTCCAAGCTATCTTGCTTTATTAAGTCAATAAGAAGGCTAATTTTCTCATCATCATGCCCCTGTTTCGTATAAATTCCGACATTGCCGATTTGATCTTCATTGACCAGTAACGTTTCGATCCCTTTACTCTCCATCCAACGTTGCATTTCACTGCTGTAAGGCATCACAGCGTCCGTCATGTTAAGCATATCAATGCTGGCAGGAACTGCATCCACATCGTAAATTAATCGGTTATCTTGACCATCTTTACGAATCATTTGGTGCTGAGCTAAATGGTCCGCCAGTACTGAATGGTGTCTAGCATGATCTGGAGTAACCCGTAAAAGCGGAAAATCTTTCTGGCGTTCAATAAGTTCTGTAACACTCAAATTACAGCTGAGGAGTGGATGCCCTGTGCGCACATATAACGCCTCTTTTTCCTGAAATAAAGGTTGGAAATTAACCCGGCAACGTTCATGCAACCCATTCACTTCATGACCAACAAAAAGATCAATATCACCTTGAACAAGATGATGAATCAGCGAAAGGTTATTACCAAATTCAAGATGAAAAGCACATCCCGGAGATTGATCTTGATACGTTTTAACTGAAGATCGGACAAAGCGCTCCCACCAAGCTTCACCTGTACCTAATTTGATTTTACCAAAATGGCGCTGCTGCATATCGGTGAACTTATGCATCAAGTGAGCGTGCTTCTCTTGCTGCTCTTGCACATGCTCCTGAAATAAACGGCCATAATTGGTTAACTCCACCCCTTTTGAGCGTCGAATGAACAAGTCAACGCCGATATCTAATTCTAGCTTTTTAATTGCAGCAGTAAGTGAAGGTTGGCTTATATGCAATTTTTCCGATGCCGCTTTAATGTTTCCTTCACGTGCCACCATCAAAAAATAGCGGTAGGGCTTGTTCATTTTCACCTCTCTATACCATTAAGCCGTTGGTCGATTTGCTCAACATCACATTTCTTGTTGAACGTAATTTCGCCACTATTCGTGTTTGACACAAGTAATGTCTATAATTCCTCATGATATAGCTTATTCCTATAACAAGGCAATAATTTCCTATTTTTAATTTGCCTTATTGTTTTCTATAGTAGCCTCATCAAAATGCACATAATTAAGGTATTTCCCATGGACAAAAGATGGTGGCATGACGCCGTTGTTTATCAAATTTATCCACGCAGCTTTTGCGATTCTAACAACGATGGAATTGGTGATTTACCAGGCATCATCAGTAAACTCGATTATCTACAAAACCTTGGTATCAATGTTCTGTGGTTATCTCCTGTCTACCGTTCACCGATGGACGATAATGGCTATGATATTTCTGATTATCAAGCCATCGCCGAAGAGTTCGGCACTATGGATGACATGAAAAGACTACTTGATGAAGCGAAAAATCGAGATATCAAAGTCGTTATGGATCTCGTTGTTAATCATACTTCAGATGAACACCCTTGGTTTACTGAAGCCAAGAAATCAAAAGACAACCCATACCGTGATTACTATATCTGGCGAGATGCAAAAGCAGATGGAAGCGCACCAGATGACCAAGGTTCTATTTTCGGCGGAAGTGCATGGGAATGGGACGAAGCAACACAGCAATATTACTTCCATCTATTCTCTAAACGTCAGCCTGATCTCAATTGGGAGAACCCAAAAGTTCAGCAAGAAGTTCATAACATGATGAATTGGTGGATAGACCAAGGTATCGGCGGTTTCCGCCTAGATGTTATCGACTTAATAGGCAAAGAGATCGATAAAGGCATCACTGGCAATGGCCCACGTTTGCACCCACTGCTTCAAGAAATGAATCAACAGACTTTTGGTGATAAAGACCTGCTCACGGTGGGTGAAACTTGGGGAGCAACACCCGAAATTGCCAAAATGTACAGTGCGCCAGAGCGAGAAGAACTCTCTATGGTGTTCCAATTTGAACATATTACCCTGACTTGGAAAGATGGCGAAAAATGGTCTCCAATTGATTTGGACTTGAAAGAGTTCAAGCAAGTATTAACCAAATGGCAAGTAGAGTTATCCGATCAAGGTTGGAACTCTCTATTTTGGAACAACCATGATCTGCCTCGGGTGGTCTCTAAATACGGGAACGACAAAGAGTTCCGAGTGGAGTCAGCAAAAATGCTCGCAACCACTCTGCACTTTTTAAAAGGCACACCTTACATTTATCAAGGTGAAGAGATCGGCATGACCAACGTAGCGTTTGAGACTCTTGAGCAATATAAAGACATCGAAACGCTTAATTTCTATAAAGTGAAAACTGAATCCGGCGTGTCGCATGAAGCGATGATGGACGCAATTCATGAAAACAGTCGTGACAACGCACGAACGCCAATGCATTGGTCTAATGCGGATAACGCAGGCTTTACTCAAGGAACGCCTTGGATCGAGCTGAACCCAAATTACCCTGAGATTAATGTAGAGAATGCACTGAATGATAGCGACTCAATTTTTTATCACTACCAAAAATTGATTCAAATTCGTAAAGCGCATCCTGTGATTGTCTATGGCGAGTTTACGCCAATATATGAAGATCATGACAAAGTGTTTGCCTATCTGCGTCAAGATGAAAACGAGACTCTGTTTGTCATCAGCAACTTTAGTGATCAGCAAATTAATCTCGACCTGCCAGCAGAACTGAGTAATAGAGACGTTAGCTGTCTGATTTATAATTATGAAGAGACAAGCCGACTAAACGATACAGTGTCACTTCAACCTTATGAGTCTCTGGCATTTAAACTGCTAAAAATCTCATAACCCCTATCCTTTTTGTAGTTGTCCATTTGGCGTACATTTCTGTGCGCCTTTTTTCGTGTTATAAAAAAGTTTAAATCTCTGCGTGACTCTTGTTTCAATATTGTTCTATTCTGGTGGGCAACCATTTCTCAATTCAAGGATGAACAATGAAAGACGAAACACTCTCGATCCACCACGGTTATGAAAGTGACCCAACAACTAAATCCGTAGCCGTTCCTGTTTATCAAACCGTCGCTTATGAATTTGATAGTGCCCAACATGGTGCTGACCTGTTTAATTTAGAAGTTCCAGGGAATATTTATACTCGTATTATGAACCCGACTAATGATGTGCTTGAAAAACGCATGGCAGCATTAGAGGGTGGCATCGCAGGTTTGGCGGTAAGTGCGGGAAGCGCAGCAATTAACTACGCTATTCAAACGTTAACGAGAGCTGGGGATAACATTGTTTCTACACCGCAACTTTACGGTGGTACTTACACGTTGTTCGCGCACATGCTACCAAGCCAAGGTGTAGAAGTTCGCTTTGCAAAAGATGACCAAGCGGAAAGCATCGCAGAACTAATAGATGAGAATACTAAAGCCGTATATTGCGAATCAATTGGTAACCCTGCTGGTAATATTATTGATCTACAAGCGATTGCTGATGTTGCCCACGCTCAAGGAGTACCCGTTGTCGTTGATAATACGGTCGCAACTCCTGTGCTTTGTAAACCAATAGAATTCGGTGCTGATATTGTCGTTCACTCCCTGACCAAATACGTTGGTGGCCACGGTACAACGCTTGGCGGAATGATCGTTGATTCCGGTAAATTCCCTTGGGCGGAACACAAAGAACGCTTCCCCGTATTTAACCAACCAGAGCCGTCTTATCATGGTGTTGTTTATGCTGAAGCGTTTGGTGAGGCTGCATTTATCGGCCGAGCTCGCACCGTACCTTTGAGAAATACAGGTGCCGCACTCTCTCCAATGAATGCGTTTATGTTACTTCAAGGGCTTGAAACGCTCTCTTTGAGAATGGAACGCCACACAGAGAACGCATTGAAGGTTGCTAATTACTTACAACAGCATGAGAAAGTGAGTTGGGTAAGTTATGCAGGTTTAGAAGACTCAGACCATCATCATCTTGCTCAAAAATACATGAAGGGCAAACCTTCTGCCATTCTATCCTTCGGGCTGAAAGATGGTTATGAAGCAGGGGTTCGTTTCTATGATGCACTACAAATATTCAAACGCTTGGTGAATATCGGGGATGCAAAATCGTTAGCGTGCCACCCAGCCTCAACCACCCACAGACAAATGAGTGAACAAGAGCAAAAAGAGGCGGGCGTGAAACCTGAAATGATCCGTTTATCTGTCGGTATCGAGCACATCGACGATATTATTGCAGACTTAGAACAAGCGTTAAGTGCTTAATAAACGTACTTAAGCTTAAGATCAGTGCCCTTTTACGCACCACTGTTTAAATGAACAGTAGTGCGTAATTTTAAGAGTTGATTAAACGTCTGGAATTAGTTCAGTTTACTTCATGGTCACTTTCCCACCGATCATTTTAAAAGCAGGCGTTCCTCTAACTAGAGTATCTCGCGCAAACTCCATTTCACATTCAGGGCAATGACATGGTGATGTTGTAAAGTCTTCTACAATTCGTTCTTTGAAACATTTAACTAATGCGCCCTTTCCCCCTTTTCGGTATTTGAATAGCTTCGCGCGACATTTGGCACAGAAAATATCGACGGTTTTAGTCGGCTGCTTTTTATTCGGTTTTGCCATTATTCATCACTTTCGCTATAAACAGTTGAGTTGTCTATCTCTGGTTTAACCCAAACCTGGCTAAAGTCAAACCAACCTAACGCATTACATTTAGCATTCTGTAGAGATCCACAATGATCTTGGCTTACACCCAACCAACAATGGAACATTGGGATTATCTGTCTACTTTCAATCAGTTGCTTTCCGAGTTCTTTTGCAGGGAAAAGCGTTGTCTTATCCGCGCGCCAAGTATCAATCAGTGAACTCCAACGATTGAAGTCATCCGCTTTACTTAAAAATTCAATATCACTGTAATTGAGCAACCATCCGGCCAATGCATCATCACGACTGGTGCCAATTCCCATTGGTTTGATCCATATATCAACCAACTTTGTATCTGGAACGGTTAGGTCATAAGTAATAAATTCTATTGAGATCCCATCTTCTTTAAGGATTTTTTCGATGGCCTTTGCCATGCTAGGGAAAACTGGATGCTGAGCATGGTAAGCAATAGTAAGGTTTCTTGGCTCTGGTGGTGTCACTTGTCGCTGATCTAATCCATGATGGTACCAACCCGGTTTTAATCCATGTGCGGGTAAAATGCCAAGTTCTGTTATTTTGTCTTCTGGTAATTGTTTAAAGACTTGCAACGTATTTAATTTGCAACTTAGGTAATCAGCCCATTCAGGCGAACGAGCAGCTCCATCCTTACGATTTAATAGAAGATAAGTACACCCTGGGTCTAACTCAACATCTCCTGAAAAATCACCACGTTGTGACTTGATCGGGTGTGCTAAACTCGGAAATACCATAGATGAATAGGCCTCTTCAATTACCCATACCTCAACTTGGTCCACCAGCGGTCTAAATCCAAAATAGCCATCAAAAGCACTTAAGATCAAACGCTTTTCCGTGTTTTTTTCCACTTTGTAAGGTCCTGTCCCAATAGGTAAGAGATCGAAGTCATCATCTCTAATCGATTCAGGAAGCAGTATTTTCGCTTCGGATTCACTTAACAGCAGAGGCAGGTGATGATCGGGTTTTTGTAGGTGAATATCCACCACCCAATTTGATGGCGATGACACGGTATCAATATGAGAAAAGAGATTGATAAACCGTAGTGCCCAAATGCTTTCTACGACATGCTCCACCAGCAGTGGATCACCATTATGAAAACGAACACCAGGGCGAATATAAAAACGCCAATGCGTCGGAGAGAGTGATTGCCAAGTGTGGGCAAGATCAGCTTGAACATTTTCAAACTCATCTAAACGAGTCAAGCCACTGAAAACCTGACGTGAAATGTGTTGCTCTGAGCGACGCATTGATTTTAGAGGGTTCAACATAGAAAGAGAGCGATAATACGGAAGTCGTATAACTTGCTGCCCTTCTTGATGCTGCACGCCAAGATAGCTCTGTATGACTTGAGTCAGCTTGCCAGCATCACTATCTAGGACGTTTAATGCTTGGCCTATTTTTCCATCTTCTAAATAACGCCGAGCTAAATTTAAACTGACATCATTTCGGTTACGCTTAAATAGCAGCTGAGAAAGTTTTCCTCGCCCTGCTGCCGGGTGCCATTCGATCCAGCCCTCTTCGGCTAGTTTATTGAGTACGATACGGGCGTTACGCCGAGTACAGCATAGAACGTCGGTCACATCCTCTAGCTGGATGCCAACATCTTGACCATTGTAGTGTTCAAATAACGTTTCAAATTGGACACGGAGTCTTGGGCTGCTCATAAAGAGGAAATCTCATATAAAAATAACAATAAGCGTTTCCTTATTTTATACAAAAATAGCCAAGCTACAATATATCTGCGTGACTATTCTGTGATGAGATCTTCCATTAAGCAAATTATTGTATTGCTACCCCCATTTCTGCCGAGAGTTGCTCCAGTTGCTCTACATTATCGAGTTTAATTGACCATTTGCACTCAGCCCCGTTAACTGAAATGACATTCGCACCTCGGCCAATGAGCTGAACAGCATCTGTTTGAGCTTGCATCGTCAGCATATGCTCGCCAATAACACGCACAACCAACTCATGCGCGGTCACAATAATTTTTCCGCTTTTAAATTCTATAACCATTTAATGATTCACTACACTCGTTGCTATTGGGCATCCGTCACCGAAGCCCCAATATTTAATTTCTTAATTTCTTAATTTCTTAGCTTCGTTTCGAATTTTCTTTACTGCAATAGTTAAGCGACTCGTACAAACTAATCGTTCACGCTCATCAGTAATATTGATTTGCCATACCTGCGTTGAAACTCCGAGGTGAATCGGGGTAGCAGTACCAATCACATGACCTTCTCTCATAGAACGAACATGATTAGCATTGATATCAAGCCCCACGCAATAAGCATCATCACCCACGCAGAAGTTCGCGGCAAGAGAACCCAATGTCTCAGCAAGCACCACCGATGCACCACCATGTAACATCCCTAATGGCTGTTGTGTAAAAGAACAAACTGGCATCGAGGCACTTAGGCTGTTATCCGTATAATCGGTATAAATAATATTGAGATGCTCTATCAAGGTATTTTTTGACGTTGCATTTAACCGTTCTAGATCGATGGGTTTCTTCCAAATGCTCATGGATAATCCTAAATTTGGTGATGTAACTTGAGGGTTCTGTTCTGTAGATAGTTATAAATGGTATCATTATCAGATGATAACGCCACGCGATATAGGGATTATAAATGGCAACATTGTTTAAAGCTTCTGTTTTAGTCGCTCTTATGGGGCTTACAGCTTGTAGCGCCTCTCCTACGGGAAGAAATCAACTTCTACTTTTTTCTGATCAAGATATGTCGAAACTCGGAGCCAATTCTTTCGAACAGATGAAAAAAGAACAGCCAATCAGCGAAGACAAAAAGGTAAATGCTTACGTACAGTGTGTAGCGAATAGTATCACTCAATATGTCCCTAAACAGCCTGGGGTCACTGAATGGGAAGTGGTGGTGTTTGATAGCGATCAAGTCAATGCTTTTGCTCTCCCCGGTGGAAAGATAGGTGTATACACTGGTCTATTGAACGTCGCGAAGAATCAAGACCAGCTTGCGACCGTTATTGGACATGAAATAGCGCACGTGTTGGCAGACCATAGTAACGAACGTTTATCTCAATCACAGTTAGCGAATGCGGGGTTGCAACTCACGAGTGCCGCGCTTGGTGCGTCTGAGTATAAACAGTACCAAAAAATCACCATGTCAGCGCTCGGCTTAGGCGTACAATATGGTGTTATTTTACCTTATGGCAGAACACAAGAATCTGAAGCCGACATTGTAGGGTTAGAGTTCATGGCGAAAGCTGGTTTTGATCCAATACAGAGCATAGATTTGTGGAAAAACATGGCGAAAGCATCGGGAGGGAGTCAACCACCTGAATTGCTATCTACCCACCCTTCTCACAGCACAAGAATAAAAGATTTGCAGGTAAAAATCTCTCAACTGCCAAATTATGGTACACCGCACCCCAACTGCTCATAAATTTCATCCGAATCAACAGCTCAAGAGCCAGACTAACTTCAGCTTATCAAACTCTGTCACCGCCTAAGTGATGGAGTTTTTTATTCATCATATATAACTCATCTTTATGCCAGCTACCTCATATATCTCATTGATTTTACTGGTAAGACCTCGTGCTACCTCCATGAAATGAAAATCACCTTGTTTGTAATGAAGATCAATATTTGTTCTAAATGAAATCCATAACTGGGGTGAATATCAAAAATTACGCATCCCGTACTCTATAGCTCAAACAACCTGTGCAATCCTACATAGAGTACAAGATTCCATTAAGTTTGGAACGTGCGCATTCTATAAAACATCTCGCAATTTACATTCAAGTTGAGGACTATATGAAGAGTTCAACCTTCTTTAAGCCATCAGTATTAACTCTGGCACTCATGCTGGCATGGGGGCAAACTAGCGCCCTCGCCGGATCCGCCCCTCCCAATCTAGATAGTGACAATGATGGAATCACAGATTCCGAAGAAAAACGGCAAGGTAGTAATCCATCCATTTCAAACCTTTTAAACTACAAAGTTGCCATTGAAGAAGATTTCAGTGAAATAAATATCCCCGATAGCAATCGTGTCAAAGCCCACCACATCGCCAGTTTATCAACAAAAAAAAACCAGTTCACTTCATTGGGTTTTTTACATCCAGTTGGCCATATGCGTTATGATCGCGACAATGGTTTCGCTATTTTTTCTGACTTATCTATCAATATCGACATCAGAAATATTCTGTGTGACACATATAATCTTACTACTCAATATTCGCGGTCGAGCAGAAAAAATGAACGCACTATCACCATCAATCGCTTAAACGATGACCATGAAATTAAACCATTAGCTGATATTTCAGGCATAAAACAACCATTAGATGAAACCTTTACCCTCACGGGCTCTGATACAGTAGAAAATATAAAAGTTGATGGTAAACGTTTGTGGCTTGGGCGAGTCAATGTAGATGCGCAATGCGATTTACTTGATTCCGACCTCGATACTTTGCCAGATCAATTGGAAAAACAGATTGGTACCGATCCTCTAAGAGTCGACTCTGACGGTGATGGTATTAATGATAATCTGGAATACCAAAGTGGCACTGATCCTAATTTCATCATTGATAGTGATGGCGATGAGATTCCTGATGGTTTTGAAATCGCTGTTGGTCTGAATCCTAACAATAGTGACGATGCGAATTTAGATATTGATCAAGATGGTATGAGCAACCTTGCTGAATACCAACATCGCTTTGATTTAACAAATGCGCAAGATGCTAATGAAGATGCTGACAGCGATGGTTTAACAAACTTAATTGAAGTAACTAACGGTCTAA
The DNA here is from genome assembly GCF_050337905.1 of Vibrio clamense. NCBI lineage: Bacteria > Pseudomonadati > Pseudomonadota > Gammaproteobacteria > Vibrionales > Vibrionaceae > Vibrio > Vibrio clamense. The sequence continues at coordinate 34,313 of NZ_JAKJTJ010000018.1, forward strand.
ATCCTCGTGATAGTAGCGATGGCGCAGATGTGGATAGCGACGGTGATGGTGTCAATAACGGTAGAGATGCCTTTATCAATGACCCTTCTGAGTCAATTGATACAGATAATGACGGCATTGGTAATAATGCGGATAACGATGATGATAATGATGGCGTTGAAGATGAAAGTGATGCGTTCCCACTAGACCCTTCAGAAACGGTTGATAGCGACAGTGATGGCATTGGCAACAACGCTGATTTAGACGATGACAACGATGGATTGCCTGATGTAGATGATACGCTTCCTACTAACCCTGATAATGGTGTTGATTCTGACGGTGATGGTTGGAGTGATGAAAAAGAACGCCTTCAAGGGACCGACCCTACTCGATCGAACCTGATAGATTACTCGATTGACCTCAATGAAAACTTTTCTGAAATCGGTCTAAATGATAGTGATTTCCTTACTGATGAAGGTTTTGCCCGAGTCACACCAAAAGAACAAAACCAAACAAGCCTTGCTTGGTCAAGCTACGTAGGTGGTCGATACGATCGTGATAGTGGTTTCGCTATATTTGATGATCTAAACGCTAACTTCGATATTAAAAATGTACTTTGTGAAAGTTACACACTCAAAACTCGTTTTAATACTTCGAGCGGTAGAGGTGGCTCTATCACCATTTCACGTTTAGAAGATGGCCTGGTCATACAACCAACTAAAGTGCTCTCAGGTTTACCTACCCAATGGTACGAATACCCAATTAATGCCACTGATCATCTCGACACAATTTCGGTAAGCGGCGTTCGAATGTGGTTGAGTGACATCGGTATCTCCGCACAGTGTAATCTAACAGACTGGGACTTAGACACTCTACCCGATACTCTTGAAGCCTCACTTGGTACCGACCCTAAAAAAACAGATACCGATGATGATGGTCTTGCAGATAATGTTGAGTATCAGTTAGGGTTGAATCCAACAGACAATACCGATGGTGCTCAAGCCGATACCGATGGTGACGGCATCAACAACCAAGATGAGTTTAGCCACAATTTTAACCCTTTAGATCCTAACGATGGTGTTACAGATGCTGATGGAGACGGCATCCCAAATAATATAGAAATCAACGCAGGTTTAAACCCCCACTACTTTGAAGATGGGCGACTTGACCTAGATAACGATGGCATCAGCAATTATGATGAATACCGTTATGGTCTCGATATGAGTGATGCCACTGATGCCGAACTTGATATGGATAGTGACGGTATTAGTAACCGTAAAGAGATTAACAATGGTTTAAACCCGAATAACATTACCGATGGTGTTGAAGATGCTGATGGTGATGGTGTTCCAAACCGTTTTGATGCGTTCATTCGCGATCCATCTGAAGCTCTAGATAGCGATAATGACGGTATTGGTGATAACCAAGATCTAGATGATGATAATGATGGTATTAAGGACCAGTTCGATGATCTACCATTTGACCCTAATGAAAGTCTAGATACTGATAAAGATGGTCTCGGTAACAATGAAGACCCTGATGACGACAATGATGGCGTTGATGACAGCAATGATCGATTCCCATTGGACGGTAACGAGTCGACCGATACTGATAATGACGGAATTGGTGACAATGCCGACTTAGACAGTGACAATGATGGGATCAACGATGCAAATGATGCCTTCCCTACCGATCCAACTGAATGGTTAGATACTGATGGCGATGGCATCGGTAATAATAAAGACTTGGATGACGACAATGATGGTGCAGCCGATGTAGATGACGCATTCCCGCTGGATAGCTCTGAATCACTCGATAGCGATAATGATGGTATTGGTGATAATTCCGATGAAAGCAATACTCCAGTCGTTGACTATTCCGTAAGTCTTTACGAGGACTTCTCTGAACTAGCGGGTGTGCCTGACAATAGCTACTTCACCGAAGAAGTGCTTCGGAAGCTCTCCATCAAAACCGATGACACGGCAAGCTTACAGTTAATTGCACAAGCGGGAGAAAATAAAGTAGATATCCATAATAGTGTCGGTATTTACGGTCGAACCCAATCGCTTGATTTCCAAATAGCTGGTATTCAATGCTCTAGTTATCAAGTAACTTTCAATGCGCTACGAATGACCAGTTCCAATGTGACTCGCACTGTCTCTCTTGTTCGTCAAAATGACCTTCAAGAATTAGTACCAACTACGAGCATAGCCGAAGGCATCCGTCATACCTTAACCGCTGACGTTGACGCGCTTACGAATGGTGGGATTGAAACGCTAAGATTTACTGGATCCAATAGCCAAATCAAAGATATTCAAGTCTCCGCTGATTGTGCAGTCAGTGACAGTGATAGTGATGGATTAGCGGATCATAATGAGATCGTTCTAGGACTCGACCCAAACAATTCCGATACTGACAATGATGGGATCCGTGATGGAGACGAAGTTCGCTATGGCTTAGACCCTCTTGATTCATCTGACGGCGCAACGATAGACACAGACAATGACGGTATCAGCAACCGTGATGAATTACACTTCGGTCTTAACCCTAACGATAGTTCCGATGCCATCGAAGATTATGATGGTGATGGTGTAAACAACCGTAACGAAATTCGTTTCAATTACTCCCCAATCGACCCTAACGAACGACCTGCTGACAGTGATAGTGACGGTGTTATTGATCAGCTAGAACGCCTACAAGGAACCGACCCATATAAGAGCAATTTAAGCCCTTACCAATCCTCTACTACAGAAGATTTCCATGAACTCAGTAACGAAATAGATTACTCTCATTTTAACGATGATATGTTGTCCAAATTATCGACAAAACGTCACATGAGTACGAGGTTATTAATGACAGGCTACGGTGGAGGGGAGCAAATTACACTTTCCAACGGAGGCTCTGTTTGGAACAATCTTAACCTAGAATATCAAATTGAAACCTTATGCCCTACCTATACGCTTACGGCCAATTTAAGCCGTTCAAGCAGTAGTGGTAATCGTTACGCTCAAATATTAAAACGCAGTGATGATAGTGAACTATCTCCAGTCTGGGATTTAAGTCAACCTGGAATAGCGCCTTTCTCTGTTGAGCTAGAGTCAGAAGTTGGCAATGTTTCACAGATTAAGATTCACGGTGATCGAGCTATGCTATTTGGCTTGAATATTGAAGAATCTTGCATGGCATTTGATACTGATTTGGATGGCCTTCCTGACTCAGTGGAGAAACACTTCAATACGAGTATCACAGATACCGATACTGACAAAGATGGTATTAATGACAGTGATGAAGTGAAGCATGGCCTAAACCCGCTTGATCCTAGCGACGGAAGTTTAGTCGACAGTGATGGTGATGGTGTCAACAACATGCTCGAAATCGAATATGGTTTTGATCCTTTAATGCCAAACGATTTAGACCTTCATGATAGCGATAACGATGGTATTAATAACAGAGATGAACTCAATTACGGAATGAACCCATTTGACGGCTCAGACCTACATGACGATCTCGATAATGATGGCATCAGCAACAGCGATGAACTAGCGAACAACCTCAATCCAAACGATCCAAGTGACGGTGCTGATTCAGATACCGATGGCGACGGTATCAATAATGGCGATGAGATAAATGCAGGTTTAAACCCTAACGATCATATGCTTCAACTTCCTGATACCTTGGTTGTTAAGTTGATCGCACTAGACACCAATGGTGACCAAGTCATCAATGATGCCGATGAACCTGTTGATGTTCTTCTACAGCGTTACTCACTACGCTCCAATACCTTCCAACTGGCCAATATTAACCCGGAGATTGAAGCTAATGGAGGGGTAAGCCGATTAGCGAGCATTCCTGAAGTTAGAACATACCGCGGGCAAATTATTGGCGAACCTGATAGTAATATCAACGCTGCCATTTTACCTGAATGTAGTATTAGTTACTCTGTTTTCCTAGGGTATAACGCCGCGCCATTCTTTGAACTTAGTGCGGATGGAAGCATTCTTAATCGTTACCAACAACCTCTAGAAGATAAGTCTGTTTGTCGTCCAAACAACCCAAGTCTTGCACAATATCAGCAAGCCCTCACACCTCCAACAACAAACTGGAATGACGTGGGTGATCAACCGACAGAAAAAGAGTGGTATATCCCTAAAAATGGCGATGATTACCATATGTTCCGCCGTGATGAGGGTATGCAAATCTCTTATCAAGTATTCAGTCATCCTGAGTTCGGTAAAAATGATATGGGTCGAGCAATGGCGTTTGCCGAGTTCCATAACTTGAATGGTGATTATGCCGCTATGCGTCAATATCATCACCGAATCATTTTTTCTGACATGATGGTTGAAGTGGGCGGTAATAATACTGACCGCGCAAGGTTCCGTGACAACTGGGGCAACAGTAATACTTACTTCTGGGATAAACGCGAAGAAGAAGGGAGTAATTGGTATGAAATGGGTTGGTGGGTATCGCCTTCTAGCTCACACGGTGTAACGAATGGTTGGTTCTGGCAAGCAACGCCAGGCTGGGCAAACCAAAATACTATGCAACATGAAATGGGACACATTCAGGGCTGTAAGCATGAATGTTATCCAGAACGTATTTTTGGTAACAACCCAATGCGTGGTGTCGCCGTTCCGACTAGTGCTCCAATTACCGTTCAACGTAGTTCCGCTGCTAAAAATGAGCATCGTTGGGTAAACGGCTTCCGCCTGCTTGATCACAAACGCATCCCTTACCCAACATGGCCAGTTCACCCTGTAGCTCAACCAGATCACTACACAACATTACGTGATGAGAGCAGAACAATAAATGTATTAAATAATGACTGGGACCCAAATAACACACCACTACGTGTAACCAAAGTAGAAGTAATGGAGTCATCAACAAAAGGGGCAAATGCTTCTGAGTTTATGATAAACAGCGACAATACGATAACGTTTACACCGCCAAAAGGCTGGATTGGCTTAATCGATGGGTATTACGTCTTAGAAGATGAAAGTGGGCAAAGTACTCGAGGTATTTTACACCTTAATGTCGAAGCGCCTGGCATTAGCGATTACTACAGTCTAAACGCTGAAACGTGTCAAAATGCCTACGCTGGTGCATTCGCAAATAGTATGTCTGACAGCCTTCAACCGGGTGAGACTGACTACTCAAACGTAATTACACCGTTATTAGAGGTGCGAAACTGGGGCTACAAAGGTGGCGATTCTGAAATCAACGCTGAAAATCCTCTCGATTGTAATAGTCACAAAGTAGAAGATGGCGCATCTGGAGAAGCTTTCCGCTATCAACTTAGCCAAGCCCCTTTTTACCAGAAGGACTTCATCAATCAGACAAGCTCTCACCAGCATCACCCACATGTATGGGAGATAAATGACAAGAACTTTACTTACTCGATGTGGTTCCGTAATGACGACACGATGACAGGCTTAAAAGAGCTGGCAAGTCGTGGACGCCGTTCCTCTGGTGGTTGGATGGGCGATGGTTGGGTTATCTCAACGAACGTAGTTCCAGAAGAGGGCGTTTACGAAGTGCGCTTTGCTATACACGATAAAAACGCTGAAACTCGATCACCTTTCATTGAAGTCAGTACTGATGTGCCATCAATGGCCAACAGCGATGAGTGGCATCATGTCGCGATGACAGTGGATTGGGACGCTCGAACTCTGAATGGATTTATTAATGGTGAACCAGCAGGTTCAATCGCTATTCCTGATGAGTTTAGCTACGTCAGTACCTCTGGTACCGGTCAAACATATGGTCGTGGAGCTTATGCTAAAGCGGGTCAAACGGATTCAATTTATACCACAACCAGTAATAATGGGATTGATGAAATTGTTGTCGCTCATGAAGCATTTAGCGCAGAGCAAATTGCTCAAATTTATCAAAATAGATTACCTGCGGTATCCCCTAGCCCTTCAAATGGCTTACCTACGGATATCAACAATCTAACTACTTTGCGTTGGGCGACACACTCTTCACTGCAAAGCCAAACTGTCGGATACCGAGTATATCTAAGTGATGACAGCCAGTTAGTTGAAAATGGGGATCATTCGACACTGATTGCGGAATCACACAACGAAACCAGTTTAGCAATCACGCCATTAACGTACAGCGACAGTTACTACTGGAGAGTCGATACATTACTTAATGACGGTAGCGAAATACAAGGCAATGTATGGAGCTTCCAACCGGAAACGCTGAGCATAATACGTATGATGGAAAGACGTATAACGCCAAGTAGTAGGACTCTGGCTGAGTTAGAAAATAACGTGGACTATGGACACGATGACCACTCTAACTAACCAACAGTTTAATGCTGAGTTTTAACGAGTCGTTATCACTCTAAAAAGTATTAAGCCTCATAAATACCGCTCATTTCAGAATGAGCGGTATTTTTTAGCATACAGTAAAAATATCAAGTTCTAGCAGTGACATACCGACCACACTAGCCCTCAACATTCAGGCTCTACACACAATCTTCACCGGCTAAAATCTTTGAATAGCAACCACTGCTTTTCAATTCACCAAGCGCACTATCAAATACTTTACGAAGCGACTCTCCTTTCTCCGTTTTAGGAAAAAGCACGTACATTGGCTCATTCATTAATGGCTTATCGTGTATTTTGATCGTATTTGAAGCATCATCTGAGATTTGATGAATCAAGCGCATTCCAACTCTTTTTTCTACTGCGAAAGCGTCAATACGGTGTCGATAGAGTTTGTAGGCATTTTCTTCCAATGACGCAGCATCTATGGTTTCAACTCCGCCTTTCTGAATAAATTTAGTCGATGAATACCCTTCAACCGCTCCGATATTATATTGTTTTAAATCTTGCAAAGACTGCCAATCAAACTTGGCATCTATGTGATAAAAAAGAAGTGTTTTTACATCAAGAATGGATTGCTGTGAAAATAGATAGTTTTCACGACGATCGTCAGTTGAGTACCAAGGGAAAGTGGCATCATATTTAGAATGCTGAACTAATTTTGCACTTCGTAACCAAGGAAGGTAATCGAAAGTGACATCATAACCACGCAATTTAAAGGCGCTCGATACCACTTTTTCAAGTAGCCCTGATTGGGGAGTATTATGTGTATAAGGAACCCACTCTCCGATGGCAAACCGGACAGTGTTATGATTTGATGTTTTAGACGTTACTGCAATTGAGCTCATTGGAACCAGCGCAATCAAGAATATGCAGTAATGAAAACGGTTCAACCTCATTGAAACAAAAACCCATAATAGAGCATTGACTCGAACTGAGTCATGCAAAAGAGACTAAGCATGGCACACATTTATAAATAACACTAATTGTATCCATAAAATCAAAATACAACCGAGTGTGCCTTTAGCCTATCGCACCTTAAGAGTGGTTATTTCAATTACTTCATCTCACCGAAACGCTCAAGGTAGAGAACTGTTGCCGCTGTACGTGAGGGAACTTGAAGCTTTTTAAGTAAGCTCTTCATGTGTACTTTTACCGTTGACTCTGAGATAAATAAGCGCTCTGCAATCTGCTTATTTCGAAAGCCTTTTGCAACTTCTTGCAATATTTGAGTTTCACGCTCTGTGAGTTGAGTAAATACATCATCTCTTGACTCACTGTCTGCCAAGTAACGCGCAACGACATCACTGTAAGCTTTACTGCCATCATGCGCTTTTTTAAGTAATTCTATTAATTCGTCCGGTTCTGTATCTTTCAATAAATAGCCATCAGCACCGGCCTTAACAATCGCTTCGATATCGGCAGGGCTATCAGATACAGTCAAGATAACAATTTGAGCCTCTGAACCGTCGGTTCTCAGCGCTTTTAATGTATCTAAACCCGACATCCCTTTCATATTGAGATCCAGCAGGATTAAATCGAGGTCCATCTCATGAGCTTTTGCCACAGCATCTGCACCGTTGCTAACTTCTGCAACGACTTCAAATTCATCTTCAAAACCAAGTAGTTGGCTTATCCCTCTTCTCATCAGAGGATGATCGTCCACTAACATCACTTTACACGTGGTCAAATTATAATTCCTTAGTACTTCTGTATTTTAAAATGATTTCACACCCGTTGCCTTTAGAGCTGTTAACTTCTAATTTACCATTCAAACGAGAGGAGCGTTCCTGCATGATACTCATGCCATAGTGATTTAATTGCGGATCTTGGAGATCAAAACCGACACCATCATCACTTATTTTAATCATGACCTCATCACTTGAAAGTTCGCACAAAACCTCTATGTTTTGGGCTTTGGCGTGTTTTATCCCGTTAATTGTCGCTTCGCGGATCAACTGGAGTAGGTGAACTTGTTCATGAGCATCAAGTTCTACTGATGACAAATGGTTCGCCAATGTAATTTTTGCATCCGTTTGTTCCGCTAACTGTCGCGTCATCTCAACTAATGCTTCACCAAAACTGCCCTCTTTTATTGTTAATCTAAAGGTCGTTAACAACTCCCTTAATTGGGTATATGCCCCTGAAAGGCCCTCTCCAAGATCTTCTAGTATAAGCGCGGTTCGCTCACTATTTGAGTGCACAGGGCATTTACCAATAACTCTTTTGAGTAATGTAACTTGGATCTTTAAATAAGACAGTGACTGAGCCAAGGAATCATGAAGCTCTCGAGCGATAGTTGCCCTTTCTTCCATCAAAATGAGTTGCTCTGCCTGTTTCTGTGCTTGGTTGTAATAAACTGCACGCGACAAGATCTGGACAAAATTGTCTATCAAAGTTTGATCCGGGCAAGGCAGGCCATACTCGCAGTATAAGAACCCGAGATGATTACCATCCACTTGCAACTCAGATTTATGACCCGTACTTGAACTCACGACACCCTCTTCGATGAAAAGAGCTCTGCCACCGACATCCGTGATCTCTAATTTAGCCGCCCGAATACCTTCTAAACTCACAATATGCTGCAGTATAGCGTGAAAATTATCTTGGCTGATCCGGGCACCTGTTAGCTCTTGTGAAGAGTTATATAAAACTTCTAATGATTGATTTGCGTGCTGCAATTTATGGGTTTTTTCATTTACCGCAAGTTCTAAACCTAGGTACATTTTCCCCAAATCATCAGCCATTGTATTGAACGTTCGAGTCAAAATCCCTAACTCATTATTACTGGTCACATTCAATTTGACATCAAAGCTGCGATTTTTAATTTGTTCACTCGCTATAACTAATGCATTCAGTGGTTTGACGACTTCTTTACGAACAAAATGAACAACGAAAAATGAAACAATCAGAATGCCACCTAACCCGAACCCTCCAGCCCAAGCGAGTTTGATTAATTTCAGTTCAGAAAACTGTTGTAATTTGAATACGAAGCCATCAATTTCAGTCACAAAATTGGCGACTAATACTAAATACTGACTCTTATCTTTGCTGCGTAACACGTCTTTCAATTCATGCCAACGAACTATCACTCGGTAGTAGTCCATGGTGATATCTTTTGGAACGGTCCAACCCTGTAATGCTTTCATTGATGGTGAATATAGTGAGTTTTCAAACTCGGCAATATGGGCACCGTAATCGACCGATTTAGTTTGAATATCATGGGACAAACGATAACTTTGCATCCTCATGGAACCAGCTACATTCACGGCTTCTGCATCATTCAGACTAGATGCCAAAGTGATGATTGCAAACCCTGTAGTTGCGACAGAAAGTAGCAAAATTAGTACTAAAGCTTTAGCTATCGTATTGGTTACAGATTGAACTGGTTTGTTCAGCAAAATGAAGCTCCAAAAATTTCAATTACATTCATTTTGCCACGCCTCTGATATTAACCCTATCAATATGTGATCAACAGCCACGGAATTTATTGATCTAAAACAACATCCAACATTAATTAGCCCTTAAGGGGTATTTATACAAATATTTCTAAAACTACAATTTGTATTAGTAAAAATGAAAGTATGTTAATGGAAAAATAACCTACACTTTTAGCACTATTACTATACTTAGGATGTACTAAGTGGTTGACCTATCTAGAAGACGCTTATTTTCAAGAAAAAACGTTGATAGTAGTTTGGTTCGCTTACCGTGGATTCAAAAACAAGAAAACTTCATCGAAGATTGCACTCGATGTGGCAAATGTTTGAATGCATGTGAGACCAAAATAATTGTTAGTGGTGATGGAGGGTTCCCTACCGTTGACTTTTCTATCGATGAATGCACATTTTGCTATCAATGCGCAGAAGTGTGTCCAGAGCCGATTTTTAAAACACAAGATGAACCAGCTTGGGATGCAAAAGCAAGTATCAGCGAAAAGTGCTTAGCGAACCAAAATGTGGAATGTCGAAGCTGTGGGGATATGTGTGAGCCCATGGCAATTCAATTTGATCTACAAGTAGGTCGAGTTGCGAACCCAAAAATTAACGTTGATGAATGCAGTGGCTGTGGTGCTTGTGTTGCCGTTTGCCCTACTTCAGCCATCAATGTGAGCAATGTTCGCCAAGGCGAAAAACTATAATAACATTCGCTTCGGCGATAATAACGAGAGTAATTTATGGCACTAAATGAAGTGCATATTTCAAGTTTGGTTGTGCATGTTGCTCCTGAACACTTAGCTGAGATCAAAGCGCAAATCGAACAATTCGAAAATGCAGAAATCTATGGCGATAGTCCTAAAGGAAAAATAGTTGTGGTGTTGGAAACCGAAAACCAAGGTTATGTAACCGACACTATAGAAGCGATCAACGATTTACCAAATGTTTTAGGCACTGCTTTGGTTTACCACCAAATCGAAACCGACCTAGACGATATGGATACAGACACTGGAACTAACCATTCCCAAATTGAGGGTGAAGTATGAAAATGACAAGACGTGCATTTGTGAAAGCAAATGCAGCTGCATCAGCGGCAGCGGTTGCGGGCGTAACATTGCCAGCTACTGCTACGAATCTGATCGCTAGTTCAGACCAAACAAAAATAACATGGGATAAAGCGGCTTGTCGTTTTTGTGGTACAGGCTGTTCTGTTCTGATTGGTACTCAAAACGGTAAGGTTGTTGCGACACAGGGTGACCCAGAAGCACCTGTAAACAAAGGCCTCAACTGTATTAAAGGTTACTTCCTGTCAAAAATCATGTATGGCAAAGACCGTCTTGAAACTCCTCTTCTTCGTATGAAAGATGGCAAATATGACAAAGACGGTGATTTCGCACCTGTTTCTTGGGATGTTGCTTTCGATACAATGGCTGAAAAATGGAAAGCGGCACTGAAAAAACATGGCCCAACGGGTATTGGCATGTTCGGTTCAGGTCAGTGGACAGTAATGGAAGGTTACGCCGCCGCTAAAATGATGAAAGCGGGTTTCCGTTCAAACAACATCGATCCAAACGCTCGTCACTGTATGGCTTCTGCTGTAGGTGGCTTCATGCGTACTTTCGGTATCGATGAGCCAATGGGCTGTTATGACGATTTCGAACACGCAGATGCATTCGTTCTGTGGGGTTCTAACATGGCAGAAATGCACCCTGTATTATGGACTCGTATCACTGACCGTCGTTTAAGCCATCCACACGTAAAAGTGAATGTACTATCGACTTATTACCACCGTTCATTTGAACTAGCAGATACTGGTTACATTTTTGAACCACAGTCTGACCTTGCTATCGCTAACTTCATTGCTAACTACATCATCCAAAACGATGCTGTAAATTGGGACTTCGTAAACAAGCACACGAACTTCAAGCAAGCAACGACTGATATCGGTTACGGCCTACGTGATGACGATCCACTTCAAGTGAAAGCAGCAAACCCGAACGTTGGTAAACTGCACCCACTTGATTTTGAAGGTTACAAAGCTTCTGTTGCTTCTTATACAGCAGAGAAAGCTTCTGAAATGTCAGGCGTTTCTGTTGAGAAACTGATTGAGCTTGCTAAACAATATGCTGATCCAAACATCAAAGTCATGTCACTTTGGACTATGGGTATGAACCAACATACTCGTGGCGTTTGGATGAACAGCTTGGTGTACAACATTCACCTTCTTACAGGTAAAATTGCGACTCCAGGTAACAGCCCGTTCTCACTTACAGGTCAACCATCCGCGTGTGGTACAGCTCGTGAAGTTGGTACATTCTCACACCGTCTTCCTGCGGATATGGTGGTTAAAAATCCTAAACACCGTGCTATTGCTGAAAAAATCTGGAAACTTCCTGAAGGAACGATTCCTGCGAAGCCTGGCGCTCACGCGGTTAAACAAGACCGTATGTTAAATGACGGTAAGATCAACGCTTACTGGGTTCAATGTAATAACAATATGCAAGCGGGTCCAAATATTAATACTGAACGTTTGCCTGGTTACCGTAACCCTGAAAACTTCATCGTTGTTTCTGACCCTTACCCAACAGCAACCGCTCAAGCGGCTGACTTAATTCTTCCAACCGCAATGTGGGTAGAAAAAGAAGGTGCTTACGGTAACGCTGAACGTCGTACACAAGCTTGGTATCAACAAGTGGGTACAGTTGGTGAAGCGAAGTCAGATTCATGGCAAGTAATGGAGTTCTCTAAGCGCTTCAAAATGGAAGATGTTTGGCCTGAAGAGTTGCTTGCAAAAGCACCTGAGTACCGTGGAAAAACTATGTACGATATGCTGTACAAAAACGGTCAAGTAGATAAATTCCCTATCGAAGAAGCTCGTGAATTGAACGACGATGCACACCACTTCGGTTACTACGTACAAAAAGGCCTATTCGAAGAGTACGCAGAATTTGGTCGCGGTCACGGTCACGATTTAGCACCATACGACGTTTACCACAACGTACGTGGCTTACGCTGGCCTGTTGTTGATGGCAAAGAAACTAAATGGCGTTTCAAAGAAGGCTCTGACCCGTATGTTAAGAAAGGTGCTGGATGGGAATTCTATGGTAAACCAGATGGCAAGGCTCTGATCATTTCAGCACCATACGAAGCGCCACCGGAAGTACCAAATAAAGAATATGACTTGTGGCTATGTACTGGACGTGTACTTGAACACTGGCATACAGGCACAATGACTCGTCGTGTTCCTGAGCTTTACAAAGCCGTTCCTGATGCACTTTGTTACATCCACCCTGCTGATGCAAAAGCACGTGGTTTACGCAGAGGTGATGAAGTTCTAATGGAAAACGCTCGTGGTGAAGTTCGAGTTCGAGTGGAAACTCGCGGTCGTAACCGTCCACCGCAAGGATTGGTATTTGTACCGTTCTTTGATGCTCGCATTCTGATCAACAAACTGATCCTTGATGCTACGGACCCACTGTCTAAACAGACAGACTTTAAGAAGTGTCCAGTTAAGATCACGAAAGTATCTTAAGCACCAGAACAGAAATGATTGCACTGGCAACCTAGAGCCTTAGGTTGCCAATCAAAGAATTAGCCATAAGGCGGAGAAATAAACATGAAAAAACTGATTATTGCCCTTTTATCAATCGGTGCTTTGATGACTGGTGTTGCTCAAGCTGAGCTTGATAACCCAGGCGGTATTGGTGGCGTAGAATCCCTACGTGGAGCTTCTGAACTTGAAGTAACACGTGCGGCAGACAATTTTAAACGTTTCCCAAAAGATCACGTAACATTAGACAGTGACTACGTATATCAGCCACCTCTTGTTCCACACACAATTCGTAACTACGAAGTGTCTCTTAATGCGAACAAATGTCTTTCTTGTCACAGCTGGAAAAACGCTAAAGAGATGGGTGCAACTAAAATTAGTGTCACTCACTACATGAACCGCGAAGACCAAGTGCTTTCAGATGTATCACCTCGTCGTTACTTCTGTCTGCAATGTCACGTTCCTCAAGCTGATGCTAAACCATTAGTTGAGAATGAATTCCAACGCGTTGATTCATTAAAATAATCATAGCCAAAGGCATAAGAGAGGCTATATATGAAATTATTAAAAGCGTTTTGGACCAGATTAAGAAGCCCAAGTAAAGCAGCTGTAGGTGTTGTTCTATTTATGGGATTTGCTGGAGGTCTTCTTTTCTGGGGTGCATTCAACACGGGTATGGAAGCAACTAATACGGAAGAATTCTGTTCTGGTTGTCATGCCCCTATCGTTGCTGAAATCCAAGAAACGGTTCACTACTCAAACCGTTCAGGTGTACGAGCTATCTGTTCTGACTGTCACGTTCCACACAACTGGACAGACAAAATAGTACGTAAAGTTCAAGCGTCTAAAGAGCTTTTTGCTTACTTTGTTACTGATACCATCGGTACTGACGAGAAGTTCAAAGCAAGACGTTCACACCTAGCAGAACGAGAATGGCATCGAATGAAGAGTAACAATTCTCAAGAGTGTCGTAACTGTCATGAATTTGAATTTATGGACTTTTCTGAGCAAGGCCCACGTAGTGTTAAACAACACTCTACCGCACTCGCTTCAGGTGAAAAAACGTGTGTAGATTGCCACAAAGGTATTGCACATAAACTTCCAGACATGAGCGGCGTTGAAGGCTGGTAATAGGAGTTACAGAATGAGTACTTTAGAATCAGTTATTTGGCATATTCTTGGCTACAGTGCAATGCCCGTGATTATTTTAAGCGGATTCGCTGTTGTTGCTGCCATCTCTGTTGGATTCCTTTCTCTAGGAAAAGACAAAGAAGTCTAAGTAAAAAAGCAATGGTTGAGGAGAGATGATTTTGCCTATTTTGTAGCTCCTCTTTCATTTTAAGAAAACCCCGTTAATTCGGGGTTTTCTTTTATCTAGGGTAAACCATCGATTAGCCTAAGGTGCAGAATCGACTTCCACGGGCAAATAATGTTTAGGCTCCAACTTTAACCACTCAGGCAGCACTGTCCCTATCGAGATTGAAGACCATGTTCCGGTCAGAATACCGATAAACATTGCGGTAGAAAAACCTTCTAACGCGCTCCCTCCCATAAGCCATAATGCACCAACGGTAATTAACGTTGTTCCTGATGTCACCATAGTGCGAGAAAACGTTGCAACAACAGCTTGATCGTTAATCTCTTTTGTTGATAACGACTGTTTTGCAACAAGAAGCTCTCGCACCCTATCGGCTATGATAATTGAATCATTTAAGGAGTAACCGAGTATGGCGAGTATGGCTGCAAATACGGTTAAGTTAAATTCCATTTGAGTCAGTGCAAAGAAGCCTAAAACCAGTACCACATCATGCAATAGTGCCAATAATGAACCGCTTGCGAGTCTCCATTCAAAACGGAAACATAAATAACCCAAAATGCATAAAAGGGAGATCAACAATGCAAGCCCGCCTTGATCAACTAAATCTTGGCCCACTTGAGAACCAACCATGCTATTGCTAACCACTTCAACATGGTTAGATATTGGAGCCAATAGAGGTTCAATATTTGGAACATCAACGCCTAGTTCAGGTATAGCGTAACGAATTACCCAGCGCCCCACTTCTCCAGATGGTGTTACTCTTGTCTCTTCACCCAATTCAGGAGTCAATGAGGAGAGCAGTTGGTGGCTATCGACACTGGCATCTACTTGTATCTCGGTCACCATTCCACCCGTAAAATCGAGTCCCATATTCAGCCCTCTAGCCCCTAGAGCGAGTAATGAAACCGCCATTAACGCAATCGATACATAGCTAGTGAAATAGCGAATTTTGCGAATATTACTTTTTATCTGATTCATCATTATACCCTTACATCGCGGCGGCTATCACGGCCCCAAATTAGATTGATCATTGCTCGTGAAGCGAACACACCTGTAAACATACTCGTAATAAGCCCCAACCCAAGCGTTAAAGCAAAGCCTTGAATTGGCCCATTTCCCATTGAGTACAGAATGACAGCCGTGATCATTGTGGTAATGTTTGCATCCAAAATAGTGCTTATCGCAGAACTAAATCCTTGATCGATGGCTTGTGCGAAATTTCGTCCTTCTACCAGTTTATCTCTTATCCTTTCAAAAATAAGAACGTTGGTATCAACAGCCATACCGACAGTTAAAACCAATCCAGCAATACCAGGTAATGTTAAAACTGCACCAGGTAACAAAGCGACCATGCCGAGTAAACAGACCATATTCGCCACTAAAGCGACATTCGCAATCCATCCTAACCTGCGGTACCAAAGCGCCATGAACGCAAGGGTCAAACCCATCCCTAGAGCTAGCGCTGCAAAACCATTGTGAATATTTTCAGCGCCAAGTGATGCGCCGATCGTTCTCTCTTCCACAATGGTTACTGGAGCAGTCAACGAACCCGCACGAAGTAAAAGCGCAAGTTGTTGAGCTTCGTCAATGGTTCCTGCCCCTGTGATTCTGAATTGACTACCAAGCTGTGATTGAATAGTCGCAACGCTAATCACTTTCTCACTTCGTTGTGAGTTACCTTGCGCATCTAGAGTGTACTCCCGATAGACCGTAGCCATTGGTTTTCCAATGTGCTTTCCAGAGAAGTCACTCATGATTTTGCCACCGGCGTGATCCAGTGAAATATCCACCTCTGCCCGACCCATCTTGTCAAAACTCGCTCTTGCATTGACGATATGTTCACCGGTCAAAATCGCTTTCTTTACCAAGGTTACCGACGCGCCATCGTTATCAGCCAAAGTGATGTCACGGCTTGTTTTTGCTTCTGAAGGGGATTTAGCTTGATGAAATGCGAGACTTGCAGTCGCACCTATCACATTTTTTGCTTGTGATGGATCTTGTACGCCAGGTAATTCAATCCGAATCGAGTGCTCACCTTGTCGCTGGACTAAAGCTTCAGTAATGCCTAACTCTTCGATCCTTCCACGCATGATTTTTAAGTTCTGTTGCAGCGTGATGGTTTGAAACTCAGTCTTATTTTGTTGTGATGGTTGAATTAACAATTGACCAGATGAACGCTTAACAACCCAATTTGGATAGCTTTTATTTAAGTATTCACGAATACGATTAAGATGATCAGCTGACTTCGCACTTACGAGAAATCCATCAACACCTCGGCTTACCACTTTTACTCCGCGTAAATGTTCAGCACGCAGCATCTCTCTCACTTCATCTTGAATGGCATCTCGTTGCTCTGAAAAAGCTTGGTCTACATCTACGTTAAGTAAAAACTGCACTCCTCCTCTAAGATCAAGCCCAAGTTTTATCGGATTGAAGCCTAACTCCCCAAGCCACTTAGGCGCAACAGAGACATACGAATAGGTAATACCATCCGCTTGTGTAACGACTGAATCTAATATTTTACGTGCTCGACTCTGGGTATCTTCGTCTCGAAAAACCAAAGTCATTTGCTCTTTATTTTGTGTAATTTCCTGCGCTGATACCCCTGCATCTTTTAAGAATCGATCCAGTTTTGTGATTGAGGATAATGAAGACTGTAGAGCCTCGCTTTGAATCTGTATCGATGGTTGCTCACCGTACCAAGTTGGGATGGCGCTAAGAGCCAATAGAACCACTGCAACAATAAGAACCAGATATTTCCACATAGAATAGTGGTTCATGCGTTTTATATTTTTTATATTTTTCATTTCTTTCATCTATAAGAATGCCCTTGGAATGAACCAAGTCAAAAAACAATAGAGACTACCTATCGAATAGGTATGGAGTTAAGTGAATCGTTAAATAGATGAAGAGGAATATTGGCTATTCAGGGCAACATAAAATGCGTTGCTCTCTTTCCAGCCAGAAATACGATAATTTGAAAGGATAATTTTCGAATACCAAGCGAAAGCTGGCATAGATTTTAGGGACGATAAGGTAAATTGGTATTGTGGCAGATCATCGCGGTTATACGAGTCAAAACCTAGGTCATCAATGGTCTCTTGATCTCTAGGTGTATATGTCCAACGAATCTGATTAACGTTCGCATGGATGGGACGACGATGAAGATCGATTGAAATTGGTGGAGTGTCACCAATATGTAAGGAGTTCGGTGAACTCAACACTCGATTTAACTCAGCCTGAAACTCGCTCTCGAATGCCGCGTGATTGGTTTGAGGTTGGGTATACTCATTATTAGGGCTGATTTCTACTTGTACAAACGCCTGCGAGGGGAAAACCACCGCACACATAAATACAAGAATAGATCTTACCAGCACTCGAAACATAGCCAACATATATAGTAGTAAAGTGACAGTAAGTGGTGAAACGAACCCACTGCGAAAGTCTGAATAATAGGCCCAGTTATAGGAATGAACAACTAAAAAGTTCTAAAAGCCACCAGAGTCAATGGGCACCTGACAAATGTCATTATATTACAATCACTTATAAAACAATTTTGTCGTTGATACGTCTAAATAAATTTTGTTCTCTAGCTCCAGACCATCACAATAGACGAAATACACAGGTTCATCTTTATAATTGATGGAGCGGATCCAACCCTTAAGCTGTTCAAAGTCTTTCGGTTCACATTGGCCTTCGTTCAGAAGCTTCTCTGTCGCAGCTCGAAATTCAGCTCGGTAGTCCATTAAGTCATCTGACTCAGCAATATACGCATCTATAGTTTCAATACGTTCTTTTTTAGAAATAGTTGGTTTTTCAATGGCTAAAAATGACATATCGATCCAGTCAGCTTGCTCCAACTCTCCATCCCCATAAACGAAGTTTTCTGAGATTCGCGCCCAGCCGTCCTTTTTCTCAAGTACCTCAACGAAATCCGTTTTGTACAAGGCTCCAATAATAATACCGTCATTAGATGGACGATCCATAATATTGAGTTTGGCCGATGCCACATAAAATTCAGTATTTTCAGGTTTGGGGGTTACATCAATGACCAAGCCTTCTGAGGGTGTCTGCTGTATTGGTGCGGTTTCTTGAGATTGATTTGCGGCATCAGAGTCGTCTTCTTGCATGAAAAAGAAATAATACCCAGCACCGGCCCCGCCGAGGATGGCTAAAATGACGATCATAATTATTACTTTTTTCATATGGATATATCTCTAAAGCAGTTGCCCAATATATATAGTTTTGAGTGTACAACAAGTTGACATAACCTGTGAGAGCTTTTAAAGGCAGCTGATATATAGATCTAATTTATCTCTTAGGCACTCCATCATTTATAAACCTATACTATATATAACTTCTCAGCACATTGGTTTTTATGAAGAAATGCATCAGATTCGGCCTGTATCTTGCGCTATTTTCGTTCAGTTTTTACTCGAATGCACAACACTGCACCGTTGTGACTTGGGATAAAGCTCAAAAGCAACATGAAGCGCTGGAAGAGTGGTATAACTTAAGTGCGGTCCAATTCAATGAACTTCTCTTTAGACACAAATCCCAAGTCTTCATGTCCAAAGAGTTTACCCTTCAAGAGCTCACGACATTTTGGCACCCAGCAAAAGTTCATCTTCACAAAATACTGGAAGGTCAAATTCAAAGCGCACTTAACTTAGCGACTCAACTGTCTCAAGCTTCAACACTTTTAAGCGAGAAGATTGATTCAATTAACGGCATGACTTTAACATGGCAACGTTTGAGTTCTCATTGCATAGAAGATAATTTAATCGCAAATCACACTGCTAGCCTTAAGTACGTTAAGTCAGCACAGGAGTTAAAATCTGACATTATCGCTTTAATGCTAAAAATTGAAACTCTTGAGCAACGTTACATCTATGAGGCTAAGGTGTTACAAGATGCGCACTTTATGTCAGATCTTGAATTTAATTCCAAAAAATAATGTTCATCCAATACCTCTACATTCTGGACACCTCAACATACCGGATTAACACAATTTATGAGTTTTAATTTACCTACCTAGCTGAGAGCCCCGTCCTGTAAGGCATACAAGAAGCGTCTTAATATGTATTGAATATAAATTCATCACACTTGATGGTTTTATCAACATAAACTCAGACGAAAACGAGAGCCATCTCACAAAAACATTTACAATCGCCCATTTTTTGTTTAATATAACTGTTCATATTGCTTCATAAAAAAACATAAAGTGGCTAGTAAATATGCATAAAATTATGGCTTTGAATCACCGAATGGACAACGATTGTCCAGTTGAAATAAGAACTAAATTAATTTCAGTTATAGAGCATATAGAGAAACATGGATTTGTCAGTGATTTAACGTTATGTAAAATTTTTGGTGAAATGATCTGGAACGATGGCATTGACTATCACTCCCATGCCCTTTCATTTAGAATTGATTCAACAACAGGTAATTGTCAGATATCTCAGTTGAAGTGCCATTAAAGCTTGAATAAATAGAAAGAGAATGTAGCAATACATTCTCTTTTTGCGTTAATCAGCTACTTTCTTTCCAACACGACCTTCTACCACAACCAAACTCTCCAAGTATGGCACTAGACAATTCACCTAATACCTGTTTCTTCATCAGTAAGTAGCCCATTGAGTTTTGATTTAGATGTTTATTGTTAGCACTTAATCCTTGCGCCACAACACTTCGTCAATTTACGGTTAATTTCGGCCTTATCGCTACTGAAAAATTCATATATCGGCCTTAATCGCTTATATTTATACTATCTCTCAATCAAAGAAATAAATCCCATGAAAAAAATCATCTCTATTATCACTCTGGCAGCATTAATGACAGGTTGCCAAGCAACTCAAAGGCAAAATGCCACTACAGGCGAAATGGAAACAAACTCTGCGACCAAAGGTGCGATTGCAGGTGTTCTAGCTGGCGTTGCGGTTGGTTTAGCGACAGGAGACGATGCAAAGGAACGTAAAAAATACGCATTACGTGGTGCTGCGGCTGGTGGACTAATCGGGGCTGGTACTGGCTACTATATGGATCAACAAGAAGAAGCTTTACGTCTTAAATTAGCGAATTCTGGTGTGCAAGTGAGACGTATTGGTGAAAACGAGCTTCAACTTGTAATGGAAAATGGTATTGGCTTTAGTTCGGGATCTTACTCTTTATCTTCAAGCATTTACTCGACACTCAATGGCATTGCTCTAATCTTAGTGGAATACCCTGATACACGCCTAGACATTATTGGCCATACTGATAGCTCCGGCAGCGATGCAACTAACCAAAAACTTTCTGAGCAACGTGCTCAATCTGTTGCGAACTACCTAGTCCGTCAAAATGTTGCGTCAGGTCGAGTTGCTAGTAAAGGTCTTGGTGAGCGCTTCCCTATTTGTACAAACTCAACATCACAGGGTAAAGCTTGCAACCGCCGCGTTGAAATCAATATCTTATCCCTCAAGTAATTCAAATTTAGGCTGTCTATCTTAGGCGGCCTACCAACATCTCTTTTTACCCAAAAATTCCTTTCTAATTGAGAATGATCAACAATATTTATTGCTCACTACACTCTTCAAATCGCCCCTGTCTATCTTCAATTTTGATACTCTCTACATTCAACTACAAACTTCAGATTTTTTAATTCGCTTTTATGCGCTATCCACTATTAAGCCTCGCGATTATCCTTAACGCCATATCTAGATGACATATTTCAACTAAACCCTACCTTAAATTTTACTAATCAAGCATCAATTTTAAACTTGATAACTTCCTAAAATGCATGCTTCACCTCACAAAATCAAATACGCAATTAAACACATTAAAATTTGATGCACTCGTACCATTTTCATACATTCATGCGTGCTATAAACACTATGAAATTCATACTTAATAGCTAGTTAAACTGCAATCGTGACATTTATGTTAAAGAAGAATCTAAATTTATTTACAAATTTAGCATAAAGCACTATTAAAAATGAAGGCGAACAGTGCCAATTGATAGGCACAAATAATTATATCCAAATGTCTGGAGCAAAACATGCAAGACCATAATTCTAGGTTTCCTACTATATCCAAAATTCTAATTCTGCGGCAGTTCTTGTGGGGAGCCGCTTTCTATGGAACATTTGTTCTCTTAACTAAGTTTTTCCTAAATGACTTAAACTACAGTGAAGCTGATACCATAATGATGATGGGAGCGTTTGGCGCGGTAGGACCTGTCTTTTCAGCCGTCGGTGGGTTTGTCGCTGACAAATTTATAGGGGCATTCCGCGCAGTCTATATTGGATATACGGCTTATTTAGCAGGGTTTATATTACTAGGCATTGGCGCAAGCAGCCTTAATATTCCTCTAAGCATCCTAGCTATTGCTCTCATTGGCTATGCTCGTGGCCTATCGGCTACCTGTCCTACAGTATTGTTTGGCAACTCATATTCAGAAACCAATCGCGATGCATTCCAACAGGGTCTTACGGTAAACTATTCAATCAACAATCTCGGTTCTTTCTCTGCAAAATACCTCTTTCCTTTCTTAATAGCTTACCTAGCCTACCAAGGCGTTTTCTTTATTTCTGCCCTATTGATGGTCGGCAACCTATTGATGTTCTTTAAATTCCGTAAAGAACTCAGCAGCGTCGGTAACCCAATAGATAAAACACCTCTTCCGTTGATGACTTGGGCGATGTTCGTCGGTGGTTCGATTGCGGTACTGGGCTTAGTTTTCTGGATCTTCTCCAATCTAGATACTGGTAAATACATTTTATACACACTCGGTTTCGGTGCTATTGGTTACTTTATCTATGAGATAACACGGGCGACGAAAGCCTACCAATTCAAAATGGTTGCTGTATTGATTACCGTTTGTATCTTGATCGTGTTCTACTTCTTCTATGGTCAAATGTTCACCTCAATGAATATGTACGCGATCAACTTGATGGGGGATACATTACTCGGCTTTATTCCAATTCACCCTGAATCCAACATGGCATTCAACCCTTTATGGTGCTTTGTTCTTGGTGGTCCAATGATTCAACTTTATGCATGGTTAGATCGTAAAGGCTATTCTCCAACAATCCCAACTAAAATCGCTGGTGCATTCGTGCTAAGTGCGATCGCATTTTCATTGTTAGGACTATCAGCAGATTCAATGGGGCCCGACGGGAAAATATCCGCAAACTGGATCCTCTCTGTGCACTTCTTTCAATCTGCTGCAGAGCTAATTGTTGGTGCCCTTGGTGCTGGCTTCATCTTTGAGATGGTTCCTCGATATTTAGCAGCCTTCTCAATTGGATTACGCGCTGTCGCTATCTCACTAAGTGGTATTTTAGCGGCGGTTATTGCAACCAAGATCGCACTTCCTAAAGATATTGTTTTCACACACGAAGTGGTTGAATCTGTTTACACAGGATACTTCTACATGCTAGCGCAAATTGCAGCGTTCATGGCAGTGCTGACTTTCGGTCTATCGCGTGTCATTCAGAATCTAATTGAACGTGGTGAAGCTCTTGAAAAAGAAGAGCAAGAACAGAAACAAACGCTAGAACCTCAATTAGACAATAGCTAACATCTCAACTGGCCAATTTTAGTTAATAACTGAATATTGGCATGACGAAGGATGATAAACAAAGCGCTAAATTCATTCCATTTGGCGCTTTTGGTATTTTCAAGGAAAATAACTGCTTTAAGATCTATTACTTAGGATGAGTAAACTGTTAGATTATTTGGTAGATCCCTTAGACAAGAAACACTGAGAACTTGTATGTCAGGAACAAAAATTGTCATCAAAGAATTAAAGAAGCAACTAAAACTGCACGAAATTCAATATCGAGATATCGCAACCCAACTTGAATTGAGTGAAGGCTCAGTCAAACGTCTACTCGCTGATGGAAGCAATATAAGTTTGACTCGACTGGAAAAAATCTGCCAACTCATCCGAATTGATCTAACGGAGCTTTTCCGTTTAGCCTCCCGAACCGACCAAGGTCTTCAAACATTATCATTTGAGCAAGAGCAGATGATCGTGTCGGATAAAGTTTTACTCTTAGTGTCAGTTAGCGTACTAAACGGATTTAAATATGAGGAAATCATTAGTCGCTATAACATCAATAAAAATGTACTGATTCAAAAACTCGCCGAATTAGATCGAATGCGTATCATTGAGTTAATGCCCGACAACCGTATACGCCTATTGCTTTCTCCTAAGTTTGACTGGATTAGTGGAGGGCCCATTCAGTCCTTCTTTCTGAAGGAAGTCTTACCTGAATTTTTTAATAGCTACTTTAGTCGCCAGGATGAAAAACTAGTAATGGCGACAGGACTAATGTCTCCACATACGAACCAAAAATTTCAGGGACAGGTTCAAAAACTCGTCGATGACTTTCACGAAGCGTGTGATGAAGACTCGAATCTAGATATTAATGATCGAAACGGTACCTCTATCGTCATAGCATTAAGACGTTGGCATTTCGATATGTTTGATACTGTCAGTTCTAACACCAACAAGTAACGTCATATGTTACTTCAAGTGGATGCATTATAAACTTCAATTGTTAAGCTTTATCTATCATCGTAATAAATGCCAAGATATTAACAAGCAAGATGAGCATTAAGAATTAAGTCTCATATACGTAATTGCATGTTAAAAAGGGACAAACAATGAAATTAACCATATATCTATCTCTAACACTTATTTTGATTACGTCAACGATGGGCTGCACGAGTACCCGTTACAGTTCAAGGTTATTAGTTGCACCCCCTACGAAACATATCAATCTCGCACCTACACTGTACAACGTTGCGAAAGTAACAAAGGCATTGACTCCGATTGCTTTACGCTTAATGCAACCCATTGTCGTTGCACCCAAGATCATCATTACAAAATAATGCTACCGCACCCACCATACAAAATAAGCCTTCTGAAAACAGAAGGCTTATAGCGTCAGAGTTTAAATAAACATTAATATGCTAGCTTTTAATTACACTTCTGTTGCTTTGACTCTAAACATAATGGCATAAAGTACAGGAACAATAATGAGAGTCAGGATCGTGGCAAAGGTCAAACCAAAACCTAAGACAACAGACATCGACTTAAAGAATGCATCAAAATAAAGTGGAACAAGACCAAGCACGGTTGTTAGTGCCCCCATCGTTACAGGTCGTACACGACTTGTTGCCGCGTCTACAATCGCGGTGAATCGAGGTTTTCCATCATTGATTTCAAGATCTATTTGATCAACCAGTACAATAGCATTCTTAATCAACAAACCTGAAAGTGAAAGCAACCCAAGAATACCCATAAATTCGAGAGGCATCCCTGCAGAAAGTAAACCAATAACGACTCCAATGATAGCAAGTGGAACCACCATCCATATCACAAGTGGTTGACGAACCGAACCAAATAATACGAAAACGATAATCACCATCGCCGCAAACCCATAAGGTAAGGTTGAGCCTATGTTTTCATTTGATTCTTTTGAGTCTCTATACTCCCCACCCCATTCAAGAGTGTAACCAGTCGGCAATTCAATCGCCTCGATTTTATCCGATAATCGATTGAGTAGAACTGATGCCAATACACCTGGTTTTGGATCCGCTTCCGCTTTAATTCGCCATATACGATTATCACGTTTCATCCGTCCATCACGCCAAATTGTTTTGAACCCATCAACAACTTGTCTCAGAGGTACAATATTCCCTGTCGTTGAACTGATAACCTGGATATTATAAATATCATCTGGGTTCTCAAATTCGGAATCTGGTGACGTTGATATAATAGGAATAATATCTTCACCATCGCGGTAGGAACCAATTTGTCGCCCTGAATATGCTGTTTTTATAGCAAGAGCTACATCTTGAATCGTGACACCAGCACGTTTTGCTTTAACTTTAGACAAAATAGGCTCAAGTACACTCACTTGATCACGCCAATCATCCTTTATCGAAATCGCATCACTATCGCGGTGCATGATAGCTTTTGCTTCATTTGCAAGACGACGAAGAACCTTGGGATCAGGACCAAAAAACTCAGCTTGGATTTTTGAACCACCACCTGGACCTAGCTGGAATTGCCATACTTTAGCTTGAGCATCTGGAAATTCAGTATCAATATGTCGCTGAACTTTCGTGATTTTATCTCGAATAGTTTGGTAATCATCCACTTTAACCAACAATTGTGCATAAGACGAATTTGGTGATTGTGGAGAATAAACCAGCATATAACGCAATCCACCCGCACCTACGGAGGTCTGAATAGTATTAACGCCTGGTAGTGATTCTACATATTTAGCAACTTTCTTGATTTCTTTATCAGTTTGGTTGATTGATGTACTTTCTGGCAGCCAAAAATCAACAACAAATTGTGGTGTCGTTGAAGCAGCAAAGAAGCCATCTTTCACGAAGCCAAAACCGTATAAAGCCGACATAAACATCGCGACAACAACAGCCGAGACCTTCCAGCGATGATTAAGCATCGTGCGCATGAGCTTTTTATAACTAAGCGTCAGTCGCCCTTCTTTTTGAATAGCGAAACTGTCATCAGTCTTGAAGATCGAGTAACAAAGCAGCGGTGTTATTGTGATTGCAAACAACCAGCTGAACAGGAGTGAAATTAAAATCACCCAGAATAAGTGACCAGTAAATTCAGCAATGTCACCTGGCGCAAAGCCTATAGGTGCAAAAGCAACGCAGCCAACTAAAGTACCAGCAAGTAGCGGCCATTGAGTTTGCGCGACAATAGATTTTGCAACCTCTAAACGGTTTAAGCCTTTTTTGATTCCTATCAGCATTCCTTCAGCAACAACGATCGCGTTATCAACCATCATACCGAGAGCAATAATTAGAGCCCCAAGAGAAATCCTATGCATTGGAATGCCAGCAAGGTTCATTACCGCTAGCGTTGCCGCAATCGTCAGCAATAAGATCGAACCGATAATAAGCGCTGATCTTATTCCCATAAAAATGAACAAAGTTACAATAACAATTGCCAATGCCATCACAACATTGAGTGCAAAATTATTTATTGACGCTTCTACCGATTCACCTTGGTGGTAATAATTACTGACATCAATACCAAGAGGCCTAACGTTAAGTGTATCTGATATTTTTTTGTTAACTGCTTTACCAACTTCAACAATATTTTCACCACTCGTTGCTGATAGGCCTAAAGCCAAAGCACGATGTCCGTTGAAGTAATAGAGCCTTTCTTCCGGCTTTACAAGCTCTCGTGTGACTTCAGCGACATCACCGAGATAGACCAAGTTACCTAAATCCGAAGTCTTAACTAAAATATCTGATATCGAGTCTACAGAGTTAATCGAACCAGATGGTGAGATTGCGATTCTTCGCTGTGCAACATCAATTTCCCCAGCATTCACTACTAAGTTCTGCGTTTCTAAGCTCTGATATATTGATTGAATGGACACACCAAGGTTAAGCATCCGCTCCCTTGAAAACTTAACATATATGGCTTCATTCGCTTCCCCGCTAATGTCAACCCTTGCAACACCGTTGATTGACATCAAATCATTACGCAGTGTTTTAGCGTAAGTCCTTAATTCAGGTAAAGTGTATTCATCACCATATATGAAAAAATACATCCCGAAGAGATCACCAAAATCATCCGCTACAATTGGGGCAGATGATCCCGTAGGCAGCGTTCCAGAAACATCGGAAACCTTATTTCGCAATTTCCCCCAAACCGCTTGAAGCTCCGACTTATTTTTGGAAAATTTATATTTAATTTCAACTAATATTTCTGACTTTCCAGCTGACGATACAGATTTAACTGATTTAACTTCCGTCATCTGCTGAATGGCACTTTCAATCGGCTCACTTAATTCTTGAGCCACTTCTAAAGGCGTTGCCCCAGGATAATATGTGATGACTTGTGCTTTTCGAATGGTAAACTCAGGATCTTCAAGCCTTGCCATACTCTCGTAAGAACTATAGCCACTTATCAAAGCTAAAATAATAACAATGGCGCAGAGTACTTTATTTCGAATGGAAAACTCAGCTATATTCATTTGGCCTCCCATTCTGATACTTCCATGCCTTCAGACACATATGATGCACCACTGATGATAACTCGGTCACCTAGCTGTAAGCCGCTTGAAACGCCAAGGAACTCGCCAATTCCATCTTTGACATTTACGACAACTTTGTTGGCTCTATTCGATTCATTGTTTACTGTCCAAACGTATCTTTCATCGCCAGAAGATAAGATAGCGCTTGCCGGTATTTGAAAAATGTTTGAATCAGCATCCCCCATTGATTCCATTAATACTGTTGCAGGCATACCAGGTAACACTACAAATTCTTGGGGTGGCACAAATGACATCGTGGTTTCGTAAGACTGGGAGTTTTGATTCGTTTCTAGAGAAATCTCTTCAAACTTGGCATCAATTTTTTTGTCGGTTTGACTCTGAAGAACAACGAAAGCCTTCGTATCTGGCTTTTTATCTAGCGTTCTCAGCGTATCGGCTGGTAGATCAAAGCTTACTTTTAATCGAGTCGTATCTATTAAAGTAATTACTTTCGATGAACCACTCACGCTGTCAAATTGTTCGAAAAACACATCAGAGATAACACCTGAAAAAGGAGCGAATATATTGGTATCGTCTAACGCTTTTTGATCACTATTCAATTTTGCTTTTGCTGAAATCATCACCGATTCCAGTTCATCAAACTGACTCTTAGAGATTACTTTCTTATTGATAAGTGTTTTGGCTCTTTCGAAAGCTTTAAGGGCCTGATTATAAGTAGCCTCAGATGAAGCGAGTTGTATTTTAAAATCTCGGTCATCAATTTTGGCTAATAGATTACCTTCAGCAACAATTTGTCCTTTTTTTGCATTTAAGACTGTCAGTGTACCGCCATTTTTGAATGATAGGTTTGTCGATTTATTTGCTTTAATAGTAGAAGGGAATTCCCACTTTTTGGACTCTGTAGTGCGTTGAATAGTGAACGTTTTGACTGGCCTCACGGTGGACTCTTCAACCTTAACCACTTCTTCAACATCACCACAACCACCTAAGGATATCGCTATCATGAGTAATGGCGTACTAAAAATCAATCCGTTATTCTTTTTCATATAAGCCTCAAATCAGTATTGGTGGCTATGCAATTTACACTTACACAAGTCTATAAAAGGTGAAATTGGCAATAGTTGTTGCTTGTAAGCGATAAAAACCAAAAGCCGAGATACAAAACATCAAAAGGGAGATATAAAATCTCCCTTAAATAAAACGTTAAATATTAAAGATACTTATCTTCAATGATGCCACACATAATGCCTAGCTCTAGTTTGTTGGTGTCATCAAGACGCTTAAACTCCTTCATCTGAGCTTTCTTCATCTGTTTTTTCCACCACTCACCACGAGTTGCTAATTTATATTTACCAATAACAGCAAAATCAGCTTCAGCTTTCTCTGATTTGTTAATTTTACCAGCCAAGTGGCACGCCGTGATTTGCGCAAACGTTTTACCAGCTTTCTCAGGTTTACCTGCATTGGCATTCATCGACACGGCAAGAAGCGCAAGTGCTACAACTATTTTCTTCATTTTATACTCATCATTTATCTAGATCAGAAGATTAAAAAAAGACTTTAAAAGGCAACATCCTTTATTTAAGGGTAAATAATAAACACCTGCCGACATCATAGTCAAATATAATTACAACTTTTAACCGACAATATGAAGTTACCTGCAATTCAAGTCTTTCTTTGCGACTAACAACAATAAATGACGCATTTTAATAACAATTAACCCACGCAAATATTACATAAAGGTTGACAAAACTAAAGTAAATACTCAAGTTCAATCTAAAATAACAGCACCAAACCTTTAATGATAATTCTGCTGGTTTTCGTGTCCTTAATTGAGTGTAAACGGAAAAGAGAAACATTAGGTGACACTGATCGATGTTCAAAATGCAGTCGACCCACTACAAGTAAATATTGCAAACCCTCGCACGTACGACGAGAGTTCCTACAGTATTGAAAGTGTAAATTAATATAAAGACGATACTATTTAGCAAGATGCAATGATAATCTAGATCTAAATGATAATTAATATCCAAAAGGATCCTATGAAAAAACCAACACCAAGTTTGCTCACTGTACTTAAATCAGTCCCAATATCACCGAACATGCAAAGAATTACGCTACAAGGTGAAGCACTTGCGCATTTCCCGAATAACTGCGAGGGAAGTTATATCAAACTCCTATTTACTCAAACTGGAAGCACCGATTTAACAAAGGTTGATGAAAATGAACGACCTGTGATGCGTACTTACACCATTAAGCACTTTTCTCCGCTGCAACGTACTATTGATGTCGATTTTGTACGCCATACCACTGATGATTGTCGCTGTGGTTTCGCTGCTCGATGGGCAATGCATGCAAAAACTGGTGATACCATCAATATTGCAGGCCCGGGAAGTATTAGCAGTTTAAACATAAATGCAGACTGGTTCTTCACGGTTGCCGACATGACAGCATTGCCTGCATTATCAACGAAACTTCGTACTCTTCCTGATGACGCTAAAGGGTATGCCGTCATAAAAGTCATTGAAACCGCAGATATACAAACACTTGATACGCCAACCGGCATAGAGGTTATCTGGCTAGTTGATAATGAAACTCTCACGCCCAAGATCAAATCACTACCATGGTTAACTGGAACAGCCTCTGTTTGGGTTGCTTGTGAGTTTGATACTATGCGAGAGCTACGTGATTACTTCCGCAATGAAAAGAAAGTAGCAAAAGAGAACATTTACATCAGTAGTTATTGGAAGAAAGGTGTCACCGAAGATGGACACAAAGTAATTAAACAGCAAGATGCTAATGAAGCGGGTTAATGACGGTAATTTATAGCATCACCTACCTAAAAGCGGCTAGCTTGAGCCAAAATAACCATGATGCTGATTATTACGAAATATGTACCATGTGAGAACGTGTTATATCATTTCTTCTAGCACACCTTCAGGCTGCCTAAAATACACATTAAACTGTGATTTTGGCAGCGGCTTACTGAACAAATACCCTTGGTAAAAAGCACAACCCGCTTGCTCTAAGTATCGCTTCTGTTCTGATGTCTCTACACCTTCAGCTATAATATTAAATCCAAGTTCTTTGGACATCGATATGATTGTCTTTACAATGCACTGATCATTAGCATCTGACACTAGCTCATTGATAAATGATTTATCGATTTTTAGCTGACTGAGTGGCAATTTTTTAAGGTATTTAAGCGATGAATACCCCGTCCCGAAATCATCCAAAGAGAACTTCACACCACTCTCTCGTAACTCATTCATATGCACAATGGTACTTTCAATATCATCCGCTAGCATGCTTTCCGTTAACTCAAGCTTTAAGCGCCCACTTTGAATATGGTAATCGCTGATTAATTGTTGGATGTGAGCAACAAAATCAAGCTCTTTGAACTGCTTGTAACTCACATTAACAGACAATGTTAAATGATCTTTTGAAGCCTCTTTTTGCCAACGGCTTAGCTCCTCGCAGGCCATTTTTAAAACCATTTTCCCAATAGGAATAATAAGCCCGGTCTTTTCAGCAAGCGGGATAAATTCATTTGGCCCTACCATTCCATTTTCTGGATGAATCCAACGTAACAACCCTTCTGCTCCGATGATGTTGTCATCGTGGTCAACTTGGGGCTGGTAGAATAATTCAAGCTGGTTGTCGCGTACCGCCTTTCTTAATTGAGCTTCCAGCAAAAATTCAGACGCCACATCAATTTGCATTTGAGGATCGAAAACAGAGTAAGTATTTTTTCCTGAGTTTTTAGCCCTATACATCGCAATATCAGCATGTTTGATGAGTTCAGACTCTGAACTCGAGTCATCATCAAATAGGACAATGCCAACACTGACACTACTGTTGTAGATGTACTCTTTAAGCGCATATGGTTTCGACAATATTTCAAGCAGGTGATCAACGGTATTTTCAACCGTAAGATTAGATTTCTCTGTATCAACCCCTAACCCAGACAGTAAAATGACAAATTCATCCCCACCAAAACGAGTCAGCACATCACAAGGCCTAATACTCTGATTAATTCTAGATGCCGTTTCAATGAGCAGGAGATCACCATATTCGTGCCCATGAGCATCATTAATGCTCTTGAAATCATCAATATCCAAAAACAGCAGTGCATGATGGTTATATTCGTATTCTAGGCTATTTAAAGTTTGACGAATTTGACCAAACAACTCCATTCGATTTGGCAACCCCGTCAAGGCATCATGATTAGCCAGACGCAACAGCTCTTTCTCTTTTCGCTTTTCGGAACTGGCGATAGTTCGAATAAGAAAAAAGATAAAGAAATTATAAAGGAGGAAAACACCTGCATTGAGCGCTAAGTGGTCAAAGTAGCTTTGCAACAAATATTTTTTATCGACTTTAGATACAAACCATACTTCAAGAAAAGGATCATAGTGAGCAACGATTTGTAACTTACTACCAGTCCCCTCAGCCTCGTATTCATAAACGGAAAAGTAGTCATCACTGTTAACATTCTCGTTCAGACTTTGGAAATAAGAGTCACTTACCGGCTCACTATAATCGACAACTTCACTTTGGGAACTAAATTGTAGAAATCGATCACTTCGAACAATTTCAATCTTATGATAAGGCGCTAAATCATCATGACCATTAAATATTGGTGTATTATCGAGTCGAATACCCGCAGTCATCACTGCAATAGCATGGGATGCATCTTTCGGGATATAAATCGCTTTACGAATCGGCATCGCTAACGTTATTGAGTCCAGACCATTTATCTCATAATTTTGCCCCGTCGTTATTTTTTTACTATCACGGGCTTGAACGAATGTTTTTCTACTTCCTTCATTGAGCATTAGGTTTGGGACTTTATCAAGATCAAAATTTGAGCTTGCGACAAGTGGTGTTCCATCATAGGCAATAAGCCCTAACCCAATAAAAGCTGGGTTGGTATTCATCGTATGATCAAGTGCAGCATCATGTAATGGCTGTTCTGGAATTTTATGTCGTGCAATAAGCTGAACACCTAAGACATCGAGCAACGACTCTTGGGATTCAAGAAACGCTCGAACAGAGTTGCCGAACAAATCAACATGATTCTTTTGTTTATTAAGTACTGTCTGCTGACTGGATTCCCAACTGGTGTATGACGTATAAAAAAGCAGCATTAAGGATGATATAAAGATGATTGAAAAAATCATCCAGATATTTTTTCTAAGCTGCGCAAATTTTCCCATACCAATACACCAAAGACCTTCAGATTAGCACCTAACATTTTGCTTATCGTACCAGTCGTGAGTACAAAACAAACACACCTTGACACATAACGTGCGGTAACTCACTTTATTATTTCAATGCTTATTATTAAGCTAACTTATGAGTCGATAATCACCCTGCAATATAAAATCCAGAAACATAAAACCAAGCCAATATTCTCAATAGTTTTATCATTGTAGAGAGCTATTCTTACTTGTCACCATACACAAGGTTTCGAGGTTAGCTTTCACTTTCTTGGGGCGGCAATATTTGTGAGTTGGTAAACGCTTCAATCCGTTTATTTACGACAAGTCATTCAGAGTCACTACTTGATTGAGTTTATATTAGGTAAATGTTGAGAACTTGGGAAATGGGCATAAAAAATCCGATAAACAGAGTCTATCGGATTTTTACACATTGATGGGAGCGTTAAATTTCTCTACCGATTAATATCTAAACTGCTCGGCACTAGAGCTCAATGCCCCCTTATTATGCGATTAATCTAACTTAGACTCCGGCTAACGGAATGAAGTAAACTAATGCTGACCAAATCGATACCCATCCGATAATGACGGCAGTATCTAACCAATCTTTATACCACATATTGTCCCCTTGCCTCTTCTGCGATCCACACATACAAAACGCAAATAAAACTGATATAGATAAAGCAAGGTTTGTGCCATAAGAAATGTCGTAAATATCGCCTATTGAGGAGATTCACCCCTGCCGATTGCAATTGATTTGAACTACTTCTGGCAAGAGATCCCTTTTTCATTGAGTTTATCTGGGTAATCCGTCAGCATTTGTTGAAAACAGTCTGCCATTGATAGGTTGGTAATCATACCTTCTTCTTTCATGTCCAGAACCGCCTCATAACCTTCTTTCCCTTTCATGGTATAAGCGGAAGACGTTCCTCGATATAACTTGTTGGAATCAACGGGTTGCCAGCCATATTTAGCGCTGTATATTTTCAGGCTTTCAATACGCTGACCTACCCTCTTATCCGCACAGTAATTAAATGCAAGGTTGTGAGTATAAGGGTAACTGCCTGACCCGGTTCCTTCTACTCCGTTGTTCGTGGCATTATTAATCGCCCCTTCTAACATCAGTTCAATGGTCTTCCCGGATACATCATAAACACCAATTGGTACGGCAAAAGGCAGCAATTTTCCGGCAATGTCGGCAATCGATACATCACCTGCATTGAGGGAGTTTCTGACCCCCCCTGCATTATGTATCGCAAATTCAGCATTCATTCCCCTCTTATTCATGGCATGAACAAAAGATTCAGCAACTAACGGGGCCAGCTCACTTGCCCCCTGCTCATCGGGAATTCGTACATGTCGCAATTTCCTTGGGGTGTAGCTGATGATCTGCTGCTGAAGTTGTCGTACTTTTGGGATGTACTTATCACGCAGAATACTCTGTAACTGCTCGTCTTTTTTACATACCACAACATTAGGGTGATTCCCTAAATAGTCACAAGCAGCAACATGAGCTTCATCAGTTCCCATTTCATTGAGACTTGGATCTAGAAATAGCCGCCTTCCTAATAAAATATCATTCTGGCCGACAAAACGAGTCACATGACCATTCGCATCAAAATCAATCTCACAATGCCCTAAACTTAGCGCATGAAAGCCTGCCTGAACGATGTAAGTATTATCAACTTTAACGCCATATTCATCATCTTTTGCGAGACCGATCCCAGAGAAGTCTCCTTGCAATCTATGGCTATGTCCACCAACAATAATGCTAATGCCTTGAACCTGAGAAGCAAGTTCAAGATCGGCCTCATAGCCTAAATGGCTCAGTAAAATAATTTTATTGATACCTTGAGAGTGGATCTGCTCTACGGTATTTCGCGCGGTTAGAATCGCATTAGCAAAGGGGGTATCAGAATCCGGATTCGCAATGTCGGCCATTTTATCTAAAGACAATCCAAAAATAGCGACGTCTTCATCATCAAAGGTTTTAGTGATGTATTGGGCAGATTGCGTAGCAGGAATATACGAACAAACTCGTTGATTTTGGGCTAATGTAAAGGCTTTATCTTGGTTTTCATTGGATAGATCCCAGTTCCCTGCAAGCAAGGGAAAATCAATACGCTGGGCGAATTGAGCAACAGGTTCATTGCCCATATCCAATTCATGATTGCCTAACGTCATGGCATCAATCTGAAGTCCATTCAATAAATCAGCGTTTGCTTCCCCTTTAAATAGGGAGAAATACAACGTTCCTTGAAAACAGTCACCTGCATGCAAAAAGAGGAAACCTTTTTTCTGCCTATGAGCTTCACTTTTGAGTTGCTGAGCTCTTGTGGAGATTCGAGCAAAACCACCAGCACTCACATACGGCTCTAATACACTACCAGCAATAGGAAGGGTTAACTGTAATGACGTAGGTTCAAAATAAGAATGGGTGTCATTGATATGCGCCAGCGTTATTTTTACTGGTTTGTTCTCTTTTATCATCATCTGTTCTTTCTCAATTATTCCACCCAATACTAAGGGCTGAATCATGACAGAATCGTGAATTTTATGAAACTGGTATGCAAAGAAATTTATCTTCCATATTTGTGGTCTATTTAGAAAAGCGTTCTCATTCGGTTCAAAAGTAGAGAAGCAAAGGCTTAGTTTGATGTAATCAAATACGAAATGTGACACAAAAGCCTACATGCTCTGAATTTATCGATTATGCTAATCATGTGCGATTTATATTCTAAACCTGTTTACATTCATATAATTACCGGGAATAGATTATGGCTTTTCCCGGTATTGATTAGGTTTAATATCAATAAAGATTGAAACCGTCTGCAGGTTCTCGCGTTTTTAAGGAGTGATTCTATGCAATTAGACAGAATCGAAATTTCTGGATTCCGTGGTATTAAGCGCTTGTCGTTAAAATTCGATGAACTCACGACCCTCATTGGGGAAAATACGTGGGGTAAATCTTCTCTCCTCGATGCTCTTTCCGTTGCACTACCAGCAAATGGCGTACTTTATCAATTTGAAATGCAAGACTTTCATGTTGACTATTCGATCTCTCATCCACAAACCCAACATTTACAGATCGTGTTAAGTTTAAAGGCGAATGATAAAAGCGAACTTAAAGCAGGTCGCTATAGAAAACTAAAACCAATTTGGATTGAAGATGAAGATGGTGACTACCGCATCTTCTATCGTATTAGTGCGACTCTCGATCAATACGCCATTGAGACGCACTATATGTTTTTGGATATCGAAGGTAAGCCGCTTAAGCTTCATCACTCCGAGAAGTTAGCTCAAGAGTTAATGACTCTGCACCCTGTGATTCGCCTGCGTGATTCACGTCATTTTGAGCGTCCATTCAATCACACCAATGGCAAGAACGGACGCGTCGAAAAACGTATCGACAACACGTGTCGTCGTTTAATGGCGATCCCAGGGCATGTCAATAAAGGAGAAATGCGCAGCAGCTTAAACTCAATGGAAACCCTGGTTGATCACTACTTTTCTTTTAAAAATCAATCGCGGAAAAATCCAAGAAAACCTCGTGACGGCCTGTTTTTCACAAGCAATACCAATGAGCAGAATGTCACTCAATTCGTTGAAGAGACCAAAAACAAGCAGACTCGCTTGTTGTTTATGGGCTTACTAAATGCCTATTTACAAGCTAAAGGGCCTAACGAACTTCGCCGATGCGCCCGCCCGCTATTAATTATCGAAGATCCAGAAGGTCGATTGCACCCCACCCATCTCTCTAGAGCTTGGGGGTTATTGCAACTACTCCCAATGCAAAAAATTCTTACGACTAACAGTGGCGACTTGCTCGGTTCTGTCCCTCTGCAATCAATTCGCCGTTTAGTCCGGCAGTCCGATAAAACCATCGCGACCAGTTTAATGACCAATAAACTTAGCAAGGATGAGCTGCGTAGAATTGGCTTTCACATTCGCTTTCATCGTACTGGCGCTCTGTTTGCTCGTTGTTGGTTATTGGTTGAAGGTGAAACAGAAGTTTGGTTATTTAACGAACTGGCGAATCAATGTGGCTATAACCTTGCGGCTGAAGGGGTACAAATCATTGAGTTCGCACAGTCTGGTTTAAAATCGTTGATCAAAGTGGCAAAAGCGTTTGGTATCGATTGGCATGTGGTGACGGACGGTGATGCTGCAGGTAAAAAATATGCGGCAACGGTACATTCACAACTAGGGAACGATCAAGAGAGGCATAGGCTTACCGAATTGCCGGAAAAAGACATTGAACACTATCTTTACAATAATGGCTTCGAGCTGTTTTTCAAAGATATGATAAAAATTCCACACGATCACCCGATACCTGCCAAAAAGGTAGTGGCCAGAGTGCTTAAAAAACATGCCAAGCCGGATCTCGCTCTGGCAATCGTTTCTCATTGTGAAGACAAAGGAGTTGAATGTATCCCACTATTACTACGTTGGACACTTAAACGTGTTATCACCATGGCAAACGGTAATACGTAAACTGCTTTGCTATCTCTAATTAATATTGTGAAATCGAAAATAAAACCAGTATTAATTACTGCTATCCAACTATAAAAAATGGCACACCACTACGGTGTGCCATGTATCAAATCATTTGATATACAGATACAAATTAATCGGGGGATTATCAAACTCTATCTACTTAGTTAACCACCCATTGAAATCATGACTGAGTTTCAACAGTTTGTTTGGTAAGAGAAGTCGATTGACTTGATTTTTGATGAAGCCAAAGGCCAGATGCTTTCATTAGGTAACCAAATACGCCACCTAAGATTAAAGATGGGATCACCAGTTGCCAATCTCCACCTGCTGCAAATGTTGCACATGAGCCAATGAATGTCCCTGGAATATATGCCAGCCAAGCTTGTTTCGCTTGAATGCACATAAAGAAAGCAACAATTGCTGTAACGACATAACCTAAGATTTCTAGACCAGCAAACGTTGAACCATGGATAATCACCATCGCCCAAAACACACCACTCATATTCGTTAATAAGCTTTCTATTAAACCTTTTACACCACCCGTTGGGGAAGCGAAATAGCTCGTACAGCCAAGGAAACCCGCCCAAGATAGAAGCCCTAGTGAAATCGCAACCCAACCCCAAAGGCCAGATAGAATTCCGGTAGTTAACGATATAGCAAATAGTGTACTCATATAGCCCTCATTCAAATCATGCGTTACAAAGTATGTAACCGTCTGGATTTGGCATCAGTAAAATCAGAGTAAATAATATCTGATGCCAACCCCAAGACGAGTGATCAAAGTCACAAATGACATGTTGAGACATGCATGTTTTTCATTAAAAGTTTGACGCAACCGATAAAACAACAGAATTACGACATAATGAAATCAAACCGCATTCATAGAATGTATGGTTTTCCTTTCATCATTCTCAATCCCTCACGTTTAATGCATTCCACTAATGGGTTCTCTGCCATGTCTACACGCCAAATAAATGAGAGTGTTCTGTCCATTTTCAATTCAGGTACATTTAATGCGACAAGCTCACCATTATCAATGAAGCGTTCGACATCAAGATAAGGTAAACAAGTTAAGTATTGACCATTGGCAACTAAGCTACGCAGAACTGGCACATGTTCATACTCTCGCCATACATCAAGATCACCAATTAGATGATGAATAGAGCTATCAAAAATATTGCGAGTACCCGATCCATGTTCTCTCAATACCCATTTTGCTTGTTCTAACTGAGCTAAGCTTACTGTGTCACGTTTGGCAAATGGATGATGTGCCGCGGCGACTACGATTAAGTGATCTCGGCACCAGATCTCTTGATGGATTCGATTGTCATCACAACGCCCTTCAATGATTCCCAAGTCATATTTATAATCCAGAACATCTTCGATAACACCCTTGGTACTTTGGACCCCTAGCGTGATCCGCATCTCAGGAAAGTCGTTATCAATAATACTGATAAGGTCTGGCACCAAGTGCTCTGCTGGTGTTTGGCTTGCGCCTAGATTAATTTCGCCACTCAATAAGTGCTGTTCGAAAAAACCCATTTCGATTTGTTGTGCATCCTGAAGAAGACGCTTCGCTTTGGGCCTTAACCATATTCCCCAATGTGTAAGCGCCATTTGCTTCCCTTGCCTTTCAAACAAAGGTCTCCCAAGCATTTTCTCCAATTGAGCGAGTGACATACTGGTTGCAGACTGAGTTAATGCAAGCTTATCGGCGGCCTGGCTAACACTGCCAGAGTCAGATACTGCGTCAAATACCGCGAGTTGCTTTAATGAATAGCGCAAAGTTAGGTCCTTTTACATCTAAACGAGTGGAAATATGCGTTTTTATTACTTCAAACACCCTATCGATAAAACCGATGTCTGAGCAACTAATTGCATTTTACGCATACTTTTATCTATATCAATAAATTTGATACGAATTGTCAGAATTATCAATTTTA
Source organism: Vibrio clamense (assembly GCF_050337905.1). Taxonomy (NCBI): domain Bacteria; kingdom Pseudomonadati; phylum Pseudomonadota; class Gammaproteobacteria; order Vibrionales; family Vibrionaceae; genus Vibrio; species Vibrio clamense. Next base: position 73,628 of record NZ_JAKJTJ010000018.1, read on the forward strand.
CCTGTTGACCACTTCCTCATAATCTAAGTGGGAAGCGCAGCAATGGCTACGCTGATTTTAGATTCATCTCTTCAAATATGCAGAAACACTTATTAAGGAGCATTCAATGTTCAACTGTTCAAGGAGCCAATATGTCTACTGCTAGTTCTGAAAACCATCAGCTATTTTCGCCTTATGAAATGATGGCAGAAGCAGAAAAATTTGCGCTTAGTAAAGCCAAGAAAACCAGTGGTATGACTTTGAGCCTGGCTGTCATGGCAGGTGCATTTATCGGACTTGCTTTTCTTTTCTATATCACGGTTACAACGGGCAGTGCAGACGCAGGATGGGGCTTAAGCCGATTCGCTGGCGGGCTTGCTTTTAGTATGGGCTTAATTTTGATTGTTATCTGTGGTGGTGAGCTTTTTACCAGTTCAGTACTTTCCAGTATTTCTTGGGCAAATAAACAGATCAGTTTTGGCAAGATGCTATCGATATGGGGAAAGGTTTATGTCGGTAACTTCATCGGCGCAATGTTTCTTCTTTTATTAGTCACCGCCGCAGGTCTGTACCAAATGGATCATGGGCAATGGGGATTAAACGCTTTAAACATTGCACAACACAAACTTCACCATAGCGTAGTGCAAGCTTTTGCTCTGGGTATTTTATGTAACTTATTAGTTTGTTTAGCTATCTGGTTAACGTTTAGCTCTGCAAACGCAATGACAAAAGCCGCCATGACGATTCTACCCGTTGCGATGTTTGTCAGCAGTGGCTTTGAGCACTGTGTCGCGAATATGTTCATGGTGCCGCTTGGTATTGTTATTCAAAACTTCGCGCCTGAATCATTTTGGTCACAAGTTGGTGTCAGTGCGAGTCAATATGCTGATTTAAACATTACTCAATTTGTCACTGCGAATCTTATTCCTGTAACCCTTGGCAATATTGTCGGTGGAGCCGTTCTTGTCGGCCTCGCAAACTGGAGTATCTACCGTCGCCCACAACTAAAAGCTGCAAACCTAGCAACAATAACTCAACCAACAACAATTACGTCAGTTAAGGATATTACTATGAACAACAACCTACTTGTAAAAGACATCATGGCAAGCAACTCAATTTCTCTAAGTGCTGAAATGCCAACATCTGTCGCAATTGATACTCTGCTTGATCACAACTTAAATGGCGCACCAGTTTGCGACGTTGAAGGTCGTCTAGTCGGATTCTTCTCTGTTCATGATGTAATGGTTGACCTTTGGTGCCAAGATTACATTCCAGCTAAAGATCAAAAAGTTGTCGATTTAATGAACCGTGATGTAGTGGCGATGGACTCATCTGATCGCTTGGTTGATGTTGCTGAATTCCTTTGCATTGATAAAGACCAGCTTTTCCCAACATCAGGCATGGGCATTGCGACTCAACTAACATCACTCTCTTTAGAAGAACGCGCAAAGAGCATGCAAGTTAGCAAACCTCATGCACTTCCTGTTCTAGAGAATGGCCAGATGGTTGGTGTGATTTCAAGAATGGATGTATTGAAAGCATTACGCCCAGTATACGGTGAAAGACTGAACATTGTTGAGCGTGAACTAGAAACCGCTTAATAGGTACAACTTCGTATCCATTAACAATAAACATGGTTTTTGAATCGCAGACATATTGAGTTCATAAGAACATACAAGGAAATAAGTCGCTTTGAGTTCATGTAATATTCACTATTAGCATTCCAAACCATCAAGCCCTCGGCAGTTCATCACTATCGAGGGCTTTTTCTATTTAGAGTGCATTTCTATTTAAAATGCTTTTTTTTAGCGCACTTTAACGTTGAAAGGCATCACGTCAATCTATCACTCAAATGGACTCGAATGTGAAGACGCTATTTTTTAACACCTTCTACATGTAACTCCATATCAACGTAACTTGAGCTTCCCATAACCGCAATGCCAAAATCAGCTAATTCAAGACGAGTGGTACCATTAAACCCAGCACGCTCTCCACCCCATGGGTCGCTGCCTGCACCAATAAATTCTGCATTAATCGTTATAGGCTGAGTTTTCCCGTGCAATGTAAGATTCCCCATAATATCAAGCTTACCATTACCTTTATCGACAACTTTTGAGCTACTAAAGGTCGCTTCACCAAATTTACTTGCATCAATAAAGTCAGCACTTCGGATATGCTTATCGCGCTCTGCATGGTTTGAGTCTAAACTTGCGGTGTTAACCGTCACGTTCACTTTCGATGCTTCGATGTTATTACCATCATAAGAAAACTCACCACCAAAATCATTAAAGCGACCTTTGATGAAGCTATACCCTAGGTGGCTAATTTTAAAATTTATCGATGCGTGTGCACCCTTAGTATCAATCATGTAATCGGCTGCGCTTGCACTAAAAGGTGCCGCCATAACAAGTGATAATCCAGTAGCAAGTAGTGTTTTTTTCATTTTGAAGCTCCTATCATTTTGCGTAGCGTATTGTCTTTATCAATTATGTGATGTTTTAAAGCAGCAAGTGCATGAACAGATGCAAGTCCAACTAAAATACAAGCGGTGTAATAATGTATGTTGCCAGCAATATCTGATTGATTAGCAAAGAGTTCACCGAGGCTTGGTACGGTAAACCAAGTGAAAACATCAATACCTCTTCCGTCGGAAGTTGAAATCAGATAACCAGATACAAAAAGAACGAATAATAAAACGTACATAAGTAGATGCACTATTTTTGCAGTAATCACTTCGTATGCTTTACCTTCTACTTTTGGTGACGCCGTAACACGCTTCCAAAGCATCCTGCCTAACGTAACAATGGCAAGAATAATACCGACTGAACGGTGCCAGTCTGGAGCCGTTTTATACCACTCACTATAGTAAGTGAGATCAACCATCCACAGGCCTATGCCAAACATGCCAAAAATCGTAATCGCCGAAACCCAATGAAGGAGTCGAGATACCACATTGTAATTTTTCACTGTATTATTCATATTACTGCCCAAGAATTGTACTCACTGCATGTTGCTAAAATTCGATACCAAACCAAAAAGTAACATCAAGGTAACATTCCGCATTTGGATGACACACATTATTTACCAATCTTTACACAATCAAGAGAGCTTGAAATTAAACAACTTGTTCGAAAAATTCGAATGAACTTTTCTGATTTAAGCTCTCGCTAGACTTCTACTATTTTTTCGATTTCATATAGCTCATCACTAATGTCCATTATCTTTCTTTCCATCACCTTTTGAGCATCAGCGATACCTTGGTTATAATAAACGGGTCCTAATTTTTTGCTCAGAAAGTCTAATAGAAATTCTCCATCAAATTGCCCAAGCTCACTATCTAGCTCTTCTTCAAAGTAGCGTTGTAAGGCGGCTACCATGCTCTGTTTTGTTTTAGGTTCAAGTACAATTTCAGTCATTATTTCTCCTTAAAGTGATATTACTTATCTCTAAAATAGCTTATGCCATCAGGCTATTACTATTATTTATAGGATGGCTCACGAACTCAGAGCATAATTATAGTTCTCATAGAAAACAATGTGATAGTCTTTATCAGTTTCCAGATCTTGCCCCGCATAGGACTTCCATTTGTTATTAGACTTAGTAATACGAAGTATCAACGAATTTCAAGTTGACTGTTTAAAACTGTGCGAGCGACACTACCCTACGGTTCATAACCAAGGAATGAGTGAGCATCACTTAAGCCTTGCTTACACACGCAGAATGCAGAACACGTTGAATAATTTCGGGCATGAGTCTGTCGTACAAGCTTTAGAGACGATTGGAAGCCCAGATCCTGCCCACCACTACCGAATATCTTCACCTGAAGGAACGGTTTGGGTATTAACGCATCATATGATCAGTGCCGGAAAAACTTGCAGAGAAAATCTCCTAGCAGATATAACAGAGTGGCAAGCTGAATATGGTTACGCCATTCAACCTAATGATCTGCTGCTTCTGATTAGTGATCACTGGATAAGTCGAAGTAAAAAGAGTCGTGAATTGTTGCATTGGTGGATGGGAGAGCTGCCAGATCAAATAGATGAATACAGCGAGCAAGGGATAACGTTGTATGAAAGTGATTCACAGCTCACTCAATGCCTTGATCACCGCTTTAATATAAGCCCGTGTTATATTAAGTTTGGTCACCCACTGCAAAGAAGCCAGAATAAACAATTAGTTCGAAAGTACATTCAACTATACGCCGTATTACAGTGGTAATAACTGCACTTAAAGCTATATCAATGCTATTTGCCACATAATTTTGATGATTTCGATTCATCTCGATTACATGGCTTTTATATCAAAAGCCGATAAATTCAATAGCCGATAAAACATCCTAAGTGCTAAGTCGTTTCAATCCACATTTTAAAACTATTTCTACCATTCTGCTTTGCTTCATAAAGCGCTTGATCCGCTTTCTGATAAATATCACTCGGCTTTTCTTTTCCTGTTGGAATTAGCGTAACAATCCCTTGCGAGACAGTTACATAATCAGCAGTTGGTGAATAAGCATGTGGATAGGCAAGCTCAACAATTTTCGACTTGATTCGAAGCGCTTCTTTTTCTGCTTTCTTATCACCGACACCACTTAATAATACCGCAAATTCTTCTCCACCATAACGGCCAACAAATTCACCTGAGCGTGTAAAGAGTTCATTAAGTGTGTTAGATATAGACTGAAGGCATTTGTCACCTTCTATATGACCGTAATTATCATTGAATGGTTTAAAATGGTCAACATCAAGCAGAATCAAACAAAATGGGATTTTATGGCGACCATGCCAACCAATAGCATCTTCTAGTTGCGTATCCATATATCGGCGGTTATATAACTTAGTGAGCCCATCTTCATTCGCTTGTTGTTGCAACATAGCATTGAGCTCTTCAAGTTTTACAGACGCCGTTTTAAGCTCTCGTCGCATCATAGCTATTCGCTGCATCGCGATTAACTTCGAGTTTAATACAAGGCGATCAACGGGTTTAATCAGGTAATCATCCCCCCCAGCCTCAATCGCTCGTGCAATCATTTCTGGCTCTTCATGGCTACTCAAAAAGATAATGGGAACCCAATCAGGAAACTGACTACGAATTTTTTGAGAGACTTCAAAACCATCCATGTCGGGCATTGATATATCGAGTAAAACTAAATCCGGGTCAAAGCTTGAATAGACAGCCAAGGCCTCTTTTCCGCTTCCTGCCGCTTCCACTTGATGTCCTAACTGCTTGAGCCTAATAGCAAGCTGCATACGGTCTAACTTCACGTCATCGACGAGTAGAATTCGCATTGAAGAACCCGCAACACTCATAAATAGCCTTATTAATTATTAGCTAACATACAAGTAGATATACCATATGAAACAGGCTCATTCACGATTTTTTGCTATATTTCGTTGACTTTTGGCTGAAACTTTTTAGCATTGCTTTCTTTTATACGAGAATTTGTCATGTCAGACGCAACTAACACAGAGCAACCTAAAGTTGATCTAGAAACTATTTCACCAGAACTACGCAAAGTCATGGAGTTTGATCAAGTCCCTGAAGCGATGTATTTCATGGTTACGTCGATTCATGAAGTATCTGAAGATGCAGTACGTGATGCTTGGGATACACTTCCAGCAAGTGCACAAAATGTGCTAGACAGTTTTGAACAATTCCACGCATTAATTTCTGTAAGTCAAGGTTTTGCTGGTATTAACGTAATGGAAGAGTTCCCTACGTTGAAATTACCAGAAGATATGACTGACGAAGCGAAAGAAGAGTATCGTGCAGAGCTTCTTGACCAAGTCCTTCACAACTGTGTAAAAGATATGGTTAAGCAAATAAAGAAAGCACGTCGCGACCCAATTTTGAAGCGTGATTTCAAAGAAGTGTTCGTAAAATAATATAACTCTTTATCGGTTACATTATTAAAACGCACAAAAAAAGCATGGCATCGGCGAGTATTAATTCGTGGGTGGCATGCTTTTTTGTTCCAGCCGGTTTTATCTAGTCACTGAGTAAAATGACTCATTAAATCCAATACGGATTAGCGCATGAAGACTATTCATGTGTAAATGCGATATCGCGTTGAGTGACACTCACACCTTTGATTTGAACATAGACATCCATCCCTATATTAAGATCCAACTCATCTAATGCCCAAGGGGTTATTGTCGCCCAAAGTTGCCTATTTGTTCCCAAATCAAGTTGAACACCAACACTCTGCTTATCATTCGCAATGTTCTTCGACTCTATGAGGCTTACACGGGCTTTTAAGATGTTCCTGATGGATGTTCGCTCCGGTTTATCTAAAGCAATTGAAACATCGTTAGCTCGTACCTGAAGCCTAATGGATGAACCTAGCTTCCCATCAATCCCTTGAACCCATAGAAAGACATTCTCTGCTAATTGAACTTTGGTCAGTGCATATTGGCGATGATGTTCAGCGATGGTGGCTTCAAACAAACTACTTTGCTCAGAGAAAGACTGCCACGGGCGCATGGAGTTTGAACCCCAAACTTCTTCAATTGAACCTGAAATTTCTACCTTGCCATCATTCACAATCACCAGGTGACTTGCTAATCGCAAAATTTCATTCAAGCTATGTGTCACATACAGGATTGGCGTTTTTACTTCGTCAGCTAACTTCTCTAGAAACGGCATAACTTCACGCTTACGGGGCAAATCCAACGATGCTAAAGGTTCATCCATGAGCAATATGTCTGGTTTACTCAATAATGCTCGGCCAATCGCCACACGCTGCTTCTCCCCTCCAGAAAGATCCGCAGGATAGCGATCGAGCATATTAGTCAGAGACAACAGTGTAACGACCTTAGAAAAATAAGTGTCATCCGCTTTCTTTACACCATAGGTTAAGTTGCCTTTGACACTATAATGAGGAAAAAGGCGAGCGTCTTGGAATACGTAGCCAACGTTTCTTTTCTCTACGGCGACATCGATTGAATGGTTATCATCGAACAAAATACGGTCATTAACTTTTATCAATCCAGAATCAGGCTTGATTAGCCCACTGATAACATTAATTAATGATGTTTTTCCTGCACCAGAACGCCCAAAAATAGCGGTAATCCCTGTCGCCGGAATATTAAGATCAACATCAAATTGCGTTTCACCAAGCTGCTTTTGAAATTGCAGTGAAATTAAACTCATGACTGACTTCCCAAGCGTTTATTGGCTTTTTTGGACAACCAATCAGAAAAAAGTAAAGATGCCAGTGCGATCGCAATTGAAATCCCACACAGTCTCGCCGCTTCGAATTCCATCCCTGGGGTTTCGATAAAATTGAACATCGCCAATGGAATGGTCTGGGTCTCTCCTGGAATGTTAGAAACAAAACTGATGGTTGCACCAAACTCCCCTAAACTTCGAGCAAAAGAGAGCATAGTACCGGTAATAATCCCCGGAATGATCATAGGCAGTGTAATCGTGATAAATACTTTAAAAGGAGAAGCTCCCAATGTTTTTGCCGCTTGTTCTAACTTAGGGTCAACACTCTCTAAACTCAGCCGAATTGCACGTACCATTAGAGGTAAAGCCACAACGACGCACGCTAATACGGCCCCTTTCCAACTGAAACTGAAAACAACATTGAAATTATCCGCTAACCATCGGCCGATAATACCTTGCTTTCCCATGACTACGAGCAATAGATACCCAATGACAACAGGAGGAAGAACAAGGGGAAGATGTAAAATACTATCTACTATCCCTTTTCCAATAAACTGTTTTCTTGCTAACAGCCATGCGAACCCAACCCCAATAGGAATTAGCCATAAAATGCTGATCGATGCGACTTTCAAACTTAAATAAAGTGCATCGCGTTCAAAGTCTGACAACATGTCGATTCTCTTATTGAGCTAAAGAGTTGAACCCAAATTGATTCAAGATCTCTTGAGCCTTTTCAGATTGTAAAAATGCCGCTAACTCTAACGATTCCGGCGAAGTATTAACGATAGCAAGAGGGTAACGAATAGGATCATGACTTGTACTAGCAAACTCAGTGATCAATTGGACATTCTTACTTTGTAATGCATCCGTTTTATAGACAATACCGAGTGGAGCTTCACCCCTTTCAACCAACGCTAAGGTCATACGTACATTACTCGTTGGCGCAGTTAATGACTTCACAGCATTCCAAACATTTAACGATTGAAGAGTTTGTCTTGCATAAATACCAGCAGGCACGGCTTGTGGATTTCCGATTGCCAGTCGCCCTTTACCAATATTGGTTTGCCAGTCGCGAATATCCTCAATGGCAAACGGTGCAAGTGTCGATGTTTTAGGGGCTATAAGAACCAATTGGTTTTGAGTAAACGGGAACACATTCTCTTGCAAAACAGAACCACGTTTCACTAAATGCTGCATCCAACTTTCGTTAGCAGAGATAAACAGACCCGCAGGTGCCCCACGTTCAATCTGCCTTGCTAGCGAAGAAGATCCCCCATAGATTGGCAATGCATCAACATTATGTGTGGTTTTAAACTCAGCCAAAAGAGCATTCATTACATTGGTTAATGATGACGCTGAGTATACCTTCACGGTGGCTTGTGCATTCAATGAAATACAAAGCATGCTTATAACACTGGTTATCATGACTCTTTTAAGCATTATCGTTGTCTCTGCTCCAATGACCTTTCAGTTCTGGCCACAATTTATCTAAATGCATATGCTCTTCAATCGCATCAGCTATCGTATTGATAGCATTATCTTTAACAGATTCAAAATCAACACTTTCAACCGTGGATTGGTTTGCCCATTCGCAAATCAAGCTCGTCACTTGTGATGATTCAAACAAACCATGGAGATACGTTCCCATGATTTGATTACAGTTGCTCACTGCCCCGTCTGCTTGCCCGTTACTCAACAAAACAGGCTGAGATTCATTTACCTGACTCACACCGGCATGAATTTCATACCCTGAGACTGGAACAGATTTGTTATTCAAAGTGAGCGTTCCAGTTACGTTGGTAAGATTCTTTTCAGATTTAAGTTCGGTTTGAATATCGAATAACTCTAAACCCGCGCTACTTCCGGCTGGCCCTTCAATACCTTGAGGGTCTTCAATCAATTGCCCAAGCATTTGATAACCACCACAAATACCAATCACCTTTCCGCCTAAACGAATATGACGTTTGATATCCGCATCCCACCCCTGAGATCGAGCGTAATCAAGATCCGCTCTTACCGATTTCGTACCGGGGAGAATGATCAAATCAGCTCTATCTAATTTTTCACCTTTACCCACATAACGGAAATCTATATCAGGGTTCAGCCGTAAACTATCAAAATCGGTGTGATTACTGATTCTTGTAAACACAGGAACCACAATTTTTATTTTCGCATCATCATTTGAGACCTGTTCCGATATGATGGCATCTTCTGCTTCTAAATTTAGCCCGTGGATAAAAGGTAGAACACCAAGCACGGGCTTGTTTGTTTTCTCTTCTAACCAGTCTAAACCGGATTGCAATAACGCGATATCGCCTCGGAATCGGTTGATAACAAAACCAATAACACGATCTTGCTCTGATTGAGAGAGTAGCTCTAGCGTGCCATAGAGATGAGCGAACACCCCACCACGATCAATATCGGCAACGATAATAACCGGAACGTCTGCTTTCTCCGCAAACCCCATATTCGCAATATCATTCGCTCTTAAATTAATTTCAGCAGGGCTGCCCGCGCCTTCGATCATGACGCTTTCAAACTCTGCATGAAGCTTTTCAAACGAGTCCATGACGGTTGCCATCGCCACTTTCTTATAATCATGGTAACTCGTCGCTTCCATATTACTGATCGCACGCCCCTGAAGAATGACTTGCGCGCCAGTATCCGAGTTCGGCTTTAATAACACAGGGTTCATATGCACTGTTGGTTCAACATTGCAGGCTTGAGCTTGCACCGCTTGTGCTCGTCCTATTTCACCACCATCTTTCGTAACGGCACTATTGAGTGCCATATTTTGTGGTTTAAATGGGGCAACTTTAACGCCCTTCCTCGCTAATACACGGCATAAACCTGCCACAAGAACACTTTTCCCGGCATCGGATGTCGTGCCTTGGACCATTAACGATTTTATCGGTGCATGCATAGTGATACGTCTTCTTAAGTCATTAGATTCGTTATTGATAAAACTATTTTACCCTCATTCCCAAGATAGTGCTCCGATAAATGAACCGAAAATGAATGTAACACTCAGTATTAATTCAAAAAAGGAGTGCTTTAATAGTGACAACTTAAACGAACAACGAAAGAGACATTCTTATGAAAAAAACAATTATCGCTTTAGTATCCACTTTAATCCTTGCACCTTCACTAGCGCTAGCGGGCAACGGCCACGACAACAATCGCCAAGCTTCTATCCAGTATAATGGCCCTGTCGATACAACCTCCGTTTCAGAGTTACTTCAAGATACCAGTATGTTTACAGAAAAAGAGGTCGTTATCGATGGCACTATCATTCGTCAATTAAGAAATGACAAGTTTGTTTTTTCAGATGGCAACGCTGAAATTCAAATAGAATTGGATGATGTCCATTTAACAACACCACTAGATGCAAATACTAAAGTCCGTATTTTTGGTGAGTATGAAGGAGGCAACACGCCAGAGATTGAAGTAGACCACATCCAAATCATGTAATAAATCAAAGTTCTAGCACTAATGGCCTGCATATTGCAGGCTTTTTTTGTATTATATCGAAATTCAGTCTACCTATGACTTCGGAGCATTCATGCTAGGACAAGCACGACGTATCGCAGCTTTGGGATTATTAAGCCTTATTCCAATTTCAGCACAGGCTAATAATTTCAATTACAACATGATGGAATTCAGGATGGGTACTAGCCCTGCCACATTTGGAACTGAGCTGACTACCTATTTCACTGAAAACTCACACTTTATTGGTCGTTTCGATAGTGAATTTAGTAATGATTGGGATCTCGCTGGTGGCATAGGCTTCAATGGGCCAATAAATCAGTTTGGCGATGTATATGGACAAATGCTACTTCATAGTGTGAAAGACAGCTCAGATACAACGTTCAAAACCGAAGTGAATCTCGGCACCCGATTTTGGGTATTAGAAGGTGTCGAAGCCCATGTCAAATTCGGTAAAATCATCGATAACGACGATACAAAATCGACCTTTGCTTTTGGTGCCCGCTTTTACTCTACAGAACAGCTCGCACTTGGGGCGGAAGTAAAAAATAGCGGTGTTTATGGCCACCAGATGGTGATGTCTGTCCGTTTCCATTATTAGAAAGGCAAGCGTGTTATAAAATTAGCACGCCTGTATAAAAAAACATACCGACAACATTAATTCACAATGATATAACCCGCCCATTAACCATCCAAAAACCAAACATTAATCATCTGTATTCATTACTTTTTTTGGGTGTATTATTTAGTTGAACTTCATCACAATATAAAAACTAAGATTTTTTTTCACACTCAATATGTTATTATTTTGTATGTATTTATTCTAAAAGATGCACATTTTTAATAAGCAAGTTAGTGCACGAACATAATAACAGTAAACAATGAAGAGATGGCTATGAAAAAAAAGTTACTAATTGGCCTAATTGCAACGTTATCTTGGGGTGTATCTAGTGCCGAAACTGTTTTAAACGTTGGCTTAATCGATCAGGATCGATCGCCTTACTTCTATCGTTCAGGGGATAATGGTCAAATCCGAGGAGCCTACATCGATATCCTCAATATTATTGGTGAGAAACTCGATGTATCATTCACATATAAGCAGCTACCCCAAGCAAGAATTCGTTTGTATATGAAAAATGGCCAACTGGATCTGGAGCCTGGTATTGCGCAAGACTGGAGACTTGAGCCTGGAGAAATTAAAGCTACTGTTTATACCGATACATTCTACCGATCCAAAGAGGTTATTGTTTATAACCCTAAACAATTTAAACAAACTAAAGTCGATATCAGCGATTTTGACCAGCTTATCCCTTGCTCAATTCTCGGCTTTAATGATTTTAAATTAATTAACGTCAACACTAAGAATGAAATCGCAACAGAAAAACAATCCATTCATCTATTGAAGTTGAATCGTTGCGATTATGCCCTTTTCCCAATTGATGTCATTAAGCCTGAGATTGAACAAGGTTACTTGGAACGAACTAAACCTGTTGCCATTTATAACCTTAGATTTAGGCTGGCAAAAAAGTATCAGTATTTACTTCCTGAATTTAATCGCCAAATCAAGTTAATGACAGAAAGCGGTGAAATAACACGCATCATGAATGAGCATACGGAATAATTTATGCATTTTAAGGCTAAAATACTCTCCATATTACTGCTCGCTGCCAGCTTATTTATTCTTGTGCATCAAGCGATCAAGGTTGAAATGACGCCTTCAGCCAATACAAGTACTGCCATTTCTGTGGCAACAAGTGAAATTGCAGACCTAAGCGCGCCTTTTGTTTATAATATAAACAAAGATCAATTGCGCCATTCCCTCAGTTCACAGCTCAATAATAATAAAATCATCCGTGGTGTTAAAATTACTGACGCCTTTTCTGATGAGGTCTTCTTTAGTTATTATACTTTGCATGAAAAAACGTACTTCAATGTGCCTCTTCCCAAAAAAATTACGAACCTTACAAAACAAGAAGCCAATATTGCATTTAGCAATCAATATATAGGTCTATTAGAAGTCTATTACGATCTTGAAATGCAACCGATACGTAATAGCGAAGAAGGCTCAAGGTTTGAAAATAAAACGATTACCTTAGCAGGGTTTTTCATTGCTCTTATATCTAGCCTATTTTTAGTTTTTTCTATTCTCTCTCAGCGAAGCCTTGCAGACGATAACTCTTACTCATTTGGTACAACCAAGTTTTCAATCATACTCGTGGTTTTAATGAGTATATTTATTACACTGAGTATGGCTGGTGGTTGGTACATCTTAGATGCGAATAAACAGTCAATCGAAGACCAATATAAAAATACAGTCCGTCAAACCTTGCATGAGGTTTCAGTTAACATCAACAAGCTTAGTGAAATTAGAGCCAATATTCACCACTATATAACCCAAAAGCTGACTTTCCAAAAAACACTTGCAAAACTGATTCGTGCCAGTGAAAACGATAACCTTAAAGAGGTCGCTTTCTATGAAGCAGAACTTATTGCCTTTTTTAATAAATATGATGCGTTCATTAGTGGTGAATCGAAGACCATCATCTCAAGTGAAGGTAAGGTTATATTAAATTACGGTTCACCTCTTAACCTGTCTCAAATTGACATGTCCTCTAATAGTGCTTTTATTCGAGCGGTCAGTGGCAAAATGACGCTATCACCGTCGATAACCTCTGTCAGTTTTGATGGAAAAATTAAAACATCACTCTACTTAGTCATTCCTATTTTCAACTTAGATCAACAAGTCGTAGCGGTATCATTTAATGAAATCGGCCAAAACAATGGCTTAAGCTCTGACTTTGATAACTATAATGTTGGAGAGAGCGGTGAGTTCTTATACACAGATCGTAGCGGTAACATTATTTCACCGTTACGCTTTAATATTGATAGCAAAGCTAACGTAAAGTTTTCTAAATCCATCGCCCAGATCACCGCTCTGAGTGTCGATGAGAATGAACAAGCACAACTTGCATCGATTGTTGATTACCGTGGAAAGGAAGTATTTGTAAGCGCTCAGTGGAATGAACACTTAAATATGGCCTACTTCATTAAGAAAGATAAATCTGAAGTATTAAGTAGCTTTTATTCATTGCGCGACGGGGCATATATAATCTTCGGTCTCATTACTTTATTTAGTGTCCCATTTACGCTATTTACCCTTTACACAGGTAAACGTGCAAACGATAAAGTGAAAGCCTCTCGGTATGAAATATTAACTAGGCTTGGTAGCGCTGCTGAATTTAAAGATAATGACACAGCCCACCACATTACGAGAATGAGTTACTACTCCGTTATCCTAGCGAAAAAAATGTCGATGAATAAAGAGTGGCGCGAGTTACTTCTTCATGCTTCTCCAATGCACGATATAGGGAAGATTGGGGTACCAGACCATATATTAAACAAACCGGGTAAACTTGATCCTGAAGAGTGGGAGATAATGAAGCGTCACCCTGAATATGGGGCTGCCATTATTGCTGACTCAAACTCAGCCCTATTAAACATGGCTAAAGATATTGCGTTATATCACCATGAAAAGTGGAATGGTAAGGGATATCCGTACGGTTTGATTGGTGAAGCCATTCCCCTATCAGCGCGTATTGTTGCTGTTGCCGACGTTTTTGATGCTCTAACCAGTGAGCGAGTGTACAAGAAGGCTTGGTCTATTGACGATTCGGTAGAACTGATAAAAAGTGAGTCAGGACAGCACTTCGATCCTGAGGTCGTTGATGCCTTTACACAATCTATTGATGATTTCGTTGAAGTTAAACGCAAGTTTTCTGATTCAATTGACGACTGAAAAACTAAACCCGCGAGTAATTAATGCTTAAATACTCGCTCTATCTCAATCAAGAGATATAAATAAAAAGCCTAAATCGGAATACGGTTTAGGCTTTTCTATTTTAATTCGATCAATGTTATGAAAACGGTGAACAGTAGAATTTATTTCTTTCTTTTTGGCTGTACGAATTTTTTACTCACATCGACAACTGCCATATCTCTAAATAAACTACGCCCAATGAGTACCGGATAAGAAAGGTGACTACGATCGGCTAACGTGAACTCGGTTCTATCTTTCAAGTTTCCTATCTCAATCCAAGCAACAACAATCGCCCTTTTATCACCCTCTTCACTGCTAGACTGGCGAATCTTAACCCAACGTTCAACAGGAAGATTAATCTCTGCACTTTTAAGATCTCCATGTGAGATTTTAAATTTTACCCAATCTCTACCGTCCCGCTCAAACTGCACAATATCTGTCGCACTGATAGAGGAAGTTGTTGCTCCAGTATCAATACGAGCTTTAAAACTCTCTTTCAGACCGGGAAAGTATACCCACTCTTCCTCACCTAAGATCAGCTTCCCATCAGCCGTCTTTTTCTCATTGACTACGGGAAGCTTAGGTTCTTCAACAGAACTTACTGCTTTTTTTTCCTGTTTAATTTCAGCTTCAGCCTCTAGTGCAGGGTCAGTTTCTATCTTTGACTCAATTGCTATCTTTGGCTCAGTAGCTATCTTTGGTTCAACTTCTGCATTTGGCTGAGATGCCATCTCGCTTTGTTCTGATGACAATGGTCTTGTAGAATTGCACGCCATCAAACTACTGCAAAGCATGAGGGGAATTATGTTTTTCCACTTATTCATTCGTTCACCTAATCCAACTTATAATGCTTACAGCTTGGAAGAGTTAACCAACCAAGCGATACAAAACATTGCTCATTACGCCACTTGTACAATCGATCGGGCGACAAAAGGAATGTGCTGCTCTGATAACCCAGCGATATTTATTCTGCCATCTCCAACCGCATAAATGCCAAATTGTTCGCGTAATTGCAGCATCTGTTCCGAATTAAATCCTAGCACAGTAAACATCCCCTTGTGACTTTCGATAAAGTCAAATTGATCTGTGTTGTGTACTGTTCGAAATTCATTACACAATGAGTGACGAAGGCTCACTAATCGCTGCTGCATTTCATAAAGTTCTGTTTTCCAAATACCGGTTAATTGTTGATCTTGAAGAATGGTTTTGACCAACGCAGCGCCATGATCAGGTGGCATCGTATAAGTAGAACGAGCAAGCGTGAGTAGTTTCCCTTTCGCATTCGCCACATCATGATTACTTTTACCAACTACAATTGCAGCCCCTGTTCTCTCACGATATAGACCAAAGTTTTTTGAGCATGATGTGGTGATTAACATCTCTTCCACATTATCGGCCATGTAACGCAAGCCTTTGGCGTCCTCTTCTAAGCCATCCCCAAACCCTTGGTATGCAATATCTACAAATGGGGTAAATCCATTTTTTTGAGACAGCTCAGTGATGGCTTGCCATGCTGAAAAATCAATATCAGCTCCTGTTGGGTTATGACAACAACCGTGCAAAAGTACAACATCGTTTACTCCCGCATTCGAGAGATCATCAAGCATACGACTGGTATCAACTTGCTTAGTTTGTGGGCTAAAATAGTGGTAAAAGCGAACGTTCAGTCCCGCAGCTTCCATGACTGGCTTATGGTTCACATAGCTTGGATTTGATATCCAAACCGTCGTATCAGGCTGGGCGATTTTCATTAAATCACCAAGCATACGCAAGGCTCCACTGGCTCCTGGTGTTTGAATTGCTGCAACTCTCCCGATAGCGGAAGTATCAGTCAGTAACAGATCAATCATACTTTGATTGAATTCTTCACAGCCTGCCAAGCCGACATAAGCCTTCGTTTTTTGAGTTTCAACGACGATATCTTGAGCCATTTTTACGGCTTGCATGATAGGCGTTTCACCTTGGCTATTACGATAAACACCTATGCCTAAATCTACTTTATCAGCACGAGCATCGTTACGGTATGCAACCGAAAGAGAGAGTATTGGATCGAGCGTTGGTTCTGGTAAGTGTGTAAACATGAAAGTCACAACCCTTTGAAATTCAAGTAATGACTTCACGTTAACACTAGTAAGATTAAAAATCGAAAGGAATTTTATAACTTTGTTATTGAACTGTAGCTTAGTTAATCATCAAAGGAAGTAAAACAGTGGATGATTTGATTTGAACTTCCTCGCCACTCCAGTGCGGGATCGGCCAATTCTTGCTCAAACTTTCCATCAATCAGAGTATCAACAAATTTGACGATTTCTTGTTGCTCAGATGTTAATTCATCTAATCTGTACCCTGTCCACATCCAAATGTCTTTTCCTTCGCATTCAGTTCGAACACGTTTCACTAACGTTAAGATCGCAGATAGATTGGCTGGATGTAACGGGTCTCCACCAGATAAAGATAGCCCTCTTCGCTTTATTCTTGTGTCATTCAGCTCATTAATGATGTGATCTTCTAACTCTTGCGTGAACAGATGACCAGAATCGAGTTTTTGGGTGATTTGATTGTAGCAACCTTTACATTGGTGGATACAACCAGACACAAACAGCGTACAGCGGGTTCCGGGACCATTGATAACATCAACAGATTGATATTGATTGTAATTCATCAATCATTACCCCTTGTGGTAGTGGAGAATTAAGAAGGACTTAGTGAGGGCGAAGTGGGACATTAAATTGAGACAATTATCAGGCATAAACATGAATGCTTTGCCTGATAATTGAATTTCAGAATATCAGCAACGAGTCTCTTGTTTTAGGTTGAACCTAAACGTTGCTAATATGATGACTACAAGTGTTTAACGCGTCGCTGAACTTCTTCTTGTTTACCGAAGTTAAATGGACGCGCGTCTGGGCTTCCTAAGTAGCCACATACACGGCGAGTAACCGACACTTTTGTTGAGTCATGGTTACCGCATTTCGGACAAGTAAAGCCCTTACTGGTACATTCAAACTCACCGTTATAGCCACACTCGTAACACTCATCAATCGGTGTATTCGTACCATAGTATGGTACGCGGCTGTAACTGTAATCCCATACATTTTCTAACGCTTCAACGTTCTGCTGCATGTTAGGGAACTCACCGTAACAGATAAAACCACCATTTGAGATATCAGGATATGGCATTTCAAAATCGATCTTATCGTATGGGTTCACTTTCTTTTGTACATCAAGGTGGAAACTGTTGGTGTAGTAACCTTTGTCTGTTACACCTTCGATTAAGCCAAATTCTTTGGTGTCAATACGACAGAAGCGACTGCATAGGTTTTCACTCGGAGTACCATACAAGCTAAATGCATAACCCGTCTCTTTCGTCCAAGTTTCCACTGTTTTCTTTAAGTAACGAACAATATCAAGCGCTTTTTCACGTAATTCAGCTTCATCATAGATGTGGCCTTCACCACTTGATAACGCCGTCATTGTTTCATGGATACCAATGTAGCCTAGTGAAATTGATGCTCGACCATTCTTAAAGATCTCTGCAATAGAATCTTCAGCATTCAAACGTACGCCACACGCGCCTTCCATGTATAGGATAGGAGCAACGCGAGCTTTTACATTCTCTAAACGGCTAATACGAGTTTCTAGTGCTCGACGTGCCAGTTTAAGTTTGTCATCTAACAGAGTGTAGAATTGGTCGATATTACCACCCGCAGAAAGTGCAATACGAGGTAAGTTCAGGCTAACCACACCGAGGTTATTACGCCCTTCGTGTACTAATTCGCCATTCTCTTCGTATGTATTTAGGAAGCTGCGGCAGCCCATTGGGGTTTTGAATGAACCCGTCACTTCGACAACTTTGTCGTAGTTAAGAATATCTGGATACATACGCTTTGTTGCACATTCCAATGCTAACTGCTTGATATCGTAGTTCGGATCTGTTGCCTGATGGTTTAAACCGTCTTTAATTGCAAACACAAGTTTTGGGAATACCGCTGTTTTACGGTTTTTACCCAAACCAGCAATACGATTTTTCAAAATTGACTCTTGGATCAGTTTTGAAGCCCAGCTAGTCCCTAGACCAAAACCAAAGGTAACAAAAGGAGTTTGTCCGTTTGCCGTGTGGAGTGTGTTTACTTCATACTCAAGCGATTGGAACGCGTCATAACACTCTTTCTCTGTACGAGACATTGCAAATTTTTCTGGATTATGGATATCCCACTCTTTTGCAACGGCTAAGTGCTTTTCGTAGCTTGTTAGTACATAGGGTTCTAACACTTCATCAATACGGTTGATGGTTGTGCCACCATAAATATGACTCGCCACTTGCGCAATGATTTGAGCTGTCACTGCGGTTGCTGTTGAAATCGATTTTGGTGTATCGATTTCTGCGTTGCCCATTTTAAACCCACGAGTCAGCATGCCTTTAAGATCAATCAGCATACAGTTAAACATTGGGAAAAATGGTGCGTAATCTAGGTCATGATAATGGATATCACCATCTTCGTGAGCTTGTACTATATCACGCGGCAAAATATGAGTTTTTGCATAATGTTTTGCTACGATGCCCGCTAATAAATCACGCTGGGTAGGGATCACTTTGCCATCTTTATTGGCGTTTTCATTTAGTAGATCTGCGTTACTTTCTTCGATTAAGCCTTCGATTTCTTTTGTTAACGCACTCGATTTTTCACGAGAAATATCGCGGTCATGGCGATATTCAATATATGAGCGAGCAAGTCCTTTATACGGACCTTGCATCAGTTCATTTTCCACTAAAGTCTGGATTTCTGAAATGTGTACTTCATCGTAATCTTTTAGCTTCACTTCAACGGCTAAAGCTACGTTGAGTGCGTATATCGCCATTTCATTATCAATGTGTTCAGCTGCACTTTCTACTGCTGATTGAATACGATCTCTATTGAATGGCGCTCTTGAGCCGTCGCGCTTAATTACGATTGGTTTCACTATTTCCCCTTACCCTTAGAATACTCACAGACTTATCCACAAACACACTATATAGGGCTATTTATTATTTAACTGACACCATATGTTGTGGCGTATTAGACGAAAAGCACCTATTTATAGCATTGATCTAGATCAAGGAATTGCGTCTACTGTGCAAGATCAACTCGATCTAACGCACGCGATCCCACTTCTAAAAGAAACAATGAAATTATTGAAAAATGTGCTTTGGGGACTTGAAATTTACTCAGCCCTTTTGGCTAAAGGCTCTAAAGATTAGTGTTCGACGTCGACTGTCATCGGCTCACAAAACGTGGCGTTTTTCTATCATTTTTATTGTTTTTTATGCACCTTTAAATTTGATGTTTTCATGAAACAAAAATGTACATTTCAGACACCAAATATCTAAAATGTACTAAAACTAATCCACAATTTTCGATCAACATCAGCATCACTTCAATCTCTAACGCATAGACTCAATAACAATGCGTTAATCAGAGGTAGTTAAACAAGGTCAGTTAAACAAGGTCAGTGAAACAAAAGCAGCAACCTTAAACTCATTTCAAGTTACTGCTACTGTCGATGGTCATTAGTTCATAGCTTTTTTCATGACTTTATTATCACGATACTGCAATGCCCTATTCGTACCACCGAGTCCAAGCATCATCATTGAAAAGAAGACTAAGACGTCGACATTCCCTAAAGCCAAACTAGATACGGCAGGCCCAGGGCAAATTCCTGCTAATCCCCAACCTAAACCAAACACAGATGCTCCAACCACTAACTGCATATCAATGCTAGTCTTTGATGCTATACAAAACTCATCCGCCGCCACAGGAGCTTGGCGCGGTTTAATTACAAAATGGTAGAACGGCATGAATACTGCCAATGCTCCGCCCATCACAAATATCAAGCTAGGATTCCACTCACCGAATACATCAAGAAACCCAATAACAACGGCTGGGTCAGTCATGCCCGAGAGCACCATACCCACGCCAAATAAAATGCCCGAAACTAAGGCTGAAAGACTAAATATAAGATGCTTCATGTTTATTCCACTCTCTTAAATTAAATGTAAACGAACAAAAACAGTGAATGCGGCAACACTCATAAAAATAGAGGTTGCTACAATTGAGCGACGAGAAACCCTGCCTAAACCACAGATCCCGTGTCCACTTGTGCACCCATTACCTAATCGAGTTCCAACACCAACCAGTAAACCCGCTACGGCCAAAACCAAAAATGACGAATCAAACTGCGCGGGTACACTTCCACCGAATAAGTTTACACAGAAAAAACCACCGCTAATCATGCCAATCACAAATAGTAACCGCCATATGAAGTCGCCTTTCCTAATTTTCATTAACCCGCTTAATACACCACTTATCCCGGCAATTTTTCCACTAAGCAACAAAAGCAAAGATGCTGATATGCCTAGCAGAACGCCTCCAAATAATGCATCCCATGGAATCACGTTACTCATCATTACCTCACTTTTCATGTACATTTTCATATGAATTTTGCTTTGGCTTTATTTACAAAAGACGCCATGCAAGCTCTGAATAAGACTCTCAACTCTAGGGTCTGAAAGGGAGTAGAAAACTTGTTGTGCTTCTTTTCTCGTCTTTACCATGCCAAATTTTCTTAGCACCGTTAAATGTTGAGAGAAGGCTGACTGACTCAACGCTGAATTTTGCTGTAGCTCTCCGACGCCGACCTCTCCTTGCGTCAACTGACACAAAACAATAAGTCGCTCAGGATGCGCCATATGCTTGAGCAACTCAGAAACTTCAATCGCCCTATCTTTCATTTCATGGATATCCATTTGCACTGCATCCATCTCACTCTCCCCTTTCTAAATCTTTAATTAGAGCATACTAATAAAAGTAAATTAGTCAAATCTAATTTAGGAAAGTTGCAATTAGCAACATTAACATTAGACAAGGCTAATTTAAGGTGTCATAGTAAATTCAACAGCGATATAGTGCTAAAATTCTAATGATTCGGAGTAAGTGATGACTAAAATAGTAATTATAGGTGGCGTGGCAGGTGGCGCATCGGCTGCGGCAAGAGCAAGACGTTTAAGTGAAGATGCCGAAATTATCATGTTTGAGCGGGGTCCATTCGTCTCCTTTGCAAATTGCGGCTTGCCTTACCACATCGGTGGCGATATTGAAGATCGCAGTAAATTGCTATTACAAACGCCTGAAAGCTTTCTCGCGCGATTTAACGTCGATGTACGAGTAATGAACGAAGTGATGAGTATCAATCGTTCAGAAAAAACTGTCACTATCCGTAATTTACTCGATCAGTCAGAATACACCGAGAGCTATGATTTTCTTCTCTTAAGCCCAGGGGCAGGACCAATTGTTCCTCCAATTCCAGGGCTGAAAAACCCTCTCACACACACGCTGCGCAATATTCCAGATATGGATAAGATTCTTCAAAGCATCGCGATAAATAAACCCGAGCATGCAACCGTCGTCGGTGGTGGGTTTATCGGTTTGGAAATGATGGAAGCTTTCCACCAACTTGGAATAAAAACCACACTCGTTGAAATGGCCGATCAAGTCATGACACCAGTTGACAAAGAGATGGCGGGCTTTGCGCATGCTGAGATCAAGGAAAAAGGGGTAGACTTACGTTTAGGCGTTGCTTTGGAATCAGTGGAATTTGTCCCAAATACAAGTATAGCAAGCACAGAAGCAGGCCAATCAACTGAGCACCAACATTTAACTGGTGAGCTGAATTTATCTCTAAATAATGGCGATATATTAACGACTGATATTTTAATTATGGCAATTGGTGTGAAACCCGAAAGCAAGCTCGCGGTAGACGCTGGATTGGAGATTGGAGCACTTGGCGGGATTCATACCAACGAATTTATGCAAACCAGCGATCCTGTAATTTACGCTGTAGGTGATGCTGTAGAGGAAGCCGATTTTGTTACAGGCAATCAGGTACTCGTGCCACTTGCTGGCCCTGCAAACCGCCAAGGTCGCATGGCTGCCGATAATATGCTTGGCCGCGAAGAGACCTATCAAGGAACTCAAGGAACGGCAATTTGTAAGATCTTCGATATTGCCATTGCTTCAACAGGTAAAAATGAGAAAGCGTTAAAACGTGATGGAATTCATTACGAGAAAGTTTACGTTCATACTGCAAGTCATGCGAGTTACTACCCTGGGGCGGAAATTGTCTCCTTGAAGCTCCTTTTCGATCCTGAAAATGGCACCATACTTGGAGCTCAAGCAGCAGGTAAAGAAGGAGTAGATAAACGAATAGATATCATTGCAGTCGCACAACGTGCAGGAATGACCGTTGAGCAACTGCAACACATTGAACTGACTTATGCTCCCCCATTTGGCAGCGCAAAAGACGTGATAAACCAAGCGGCATTTGTCGCAAGTAATATAATGAATGGTGATGCTAACCCTATTCATTTTGATGAAATCGATAATTTACAAGCAGACCAACTCTTACTTGATGTTCGTAACCCAAGTGAGCGTGAAGATGGTAACTACATAAAAGGCGATATTAACATCCCTGTAGATCAACTTCGTCAGCGAATAGATGAACTTCCTGAGAATAAAGAAATTGTAATTTATTGTCAGGTAGGCTTACGTGGCAATGTTGCTTACCGTCAGCTGGTCAACAATGGTTTAAAAGCGAGAAACTTAATCGGGGGATTCCGCACCTACAAGTTCGCTAAAGCATAACAATAAGACGAAAAGAGCCTTTATTTATCGTAAAGGCTCTTGTAATCGTCTCATTATAAGCAACTCATGTTGTCAAAATTCAATGGCGCTTTGCTTCTCGGGTATAAAGTAAGAGCGCCATTTTTGTAAGAACATGCACATAATCCTTTGTTTTATTCATAATTCTTTCATCGCAAACAATGTTTCACGACATTTATTGTGACTGACTCGTCATTTTTTGAACAAATACTTATTATTTTAGATTTTTCACACTGAGATAATATTCACTAAAGGCGAATCGTTGGTGATAAAAACTGCTTAATCCCTGCCTTTGCACTGTTCTTGTGAATATTTAATCGAATTATTTTCACTACAAGTGAATAGTGTGAATATCTAGTGAAATGATATTTTGATTGCTATCACATTTAGACCTATTACTTTGCCATACTATAGCTTCATATTAATTACTCCCCTACAGAATAATTAAATCAAATAACTAAGCTCCTTGTTTATTAATAAAAATCAAAGAAGCAATTAGTTAATCCCTACGAAAAATATATAAATCATTATTAAATGATAGGAGATCATTATCATGCGCATCGTATTAGCTTTAGGTGGCAACGCTCTTTTAGCCCGTGGACAAGCATTAACGGCTGAAAATCAACGTGAAAACATTATCAAGTCGGCTGCAAGCATTGCAGCAATTGCACGTGAGCATGAAATTGTCATCGTCCATGGCAATGGCCCACAAGTGGGATTACTGATGGAACAGAATGCGGCATACCATGAATGTTCCCCGGAGACGACGCCTTATCCTATGGATGTTTTAGGTTCTCAAACTTGTGGCATGGTTGGCTATATGCTTCAACAAGAGCTAAGAAATATCGACTCTGAATTAGAAGTGGCAACGTTAGTTACACAAACAGAAGTAAGTAAAGAAGACCCTGCTTTTGCTAATCCAACAAAATTTGTTGGCCCTGTCTACACAGAGCAACGAGCAAAAGAGATCATGTCTCAAACAACAATGAAATTTAAAGCAGATGGCGAATATTACCGCCGCGTTGTACCTTCGCCAATGCCAAAAGATATTGTTGAAATTCAACAAATAGAAACGCTTCTAGATACAGAAAACCTTGTTATTGCTTGCGGCGGTGGCGGTGTACCAGTATGTATTGAAGAAGGTAAAAGCACAGGTGTTGAGTGCGTGATTGATAAAGATCTAACCGCTGAATTATTAGCAGAGAAAATCAATGCTGATTTATTTATTATTTTAACAGATGGCTCTATCTACCGTAATTACGGCAAAGAAGATCAAGCAGAAATGAAACAAGCAACACCTTCAGGTTTGGCTGAATTTAATTTCCCAGCGGGTTCTATGGGTCCTAAAATTGATGCTGTTTGTAAGTTTGTTGAAGCAGGATTAGGTAATGCAGCCATTGGTTCTCTGTTTGATTTAGATAAAATCATTACTAATGAAGCAGGTACACTTATTACTAAAGGCGACGGTGTCGTTTACTATTAATGGTTTGCTAGTGCTTATTCATTCTTAATAAGAATTTTTAAATACGCTTCTATTATAAGCCTCAATATCATTGAGGCTTATTTTTATTACTATATACTAAAAATAGCCGACAACTCACTTCATAATCATGCTTTAAATAGATCACCACTCATTATTCACTTAATTAAAAAACAATAATTACATTACTCCGATATTTTTGCTTATTAAAATACAGTCAGACTATCAAAACCTCTTCATTTTCTTTCTTCAAATTAACATTGTGCCCGTTAAAACCTACCACTTGATGCTGAATCTAGAATTACCCTTAAAAAGGGTAATGAGTAAAGATCGCAGTTTGGAGCGTCATTAATCTGCATTCGCTCTTTGTTGTGGTTAGATCGGTAAGTTTTTGGAGAATACCTCTACCTAACGGTCAGCACTTCTGTTCATCAACAGCTACACCGAGAGACCATATTTCATAGTAAGATTCCCGCCTACTGAATAAAGTGTTAAGATCATCACATCAAAATGGCTATGAACAGATTAATCCTGTTTTTGGGTTAGTTCTCCCTCTTTAATGGTTTGAGAACGTTATGTACCCCAAAAGCCCATAGCAGCACACAAATTATCAATATAAGGCTTTCAAATGGTTAACAACAGTATTCAATGGTTTCCGGGCCATATGCATAAGGCTCGTAAAGAGATTGAAGAAGTTATCCCGCAAGTTGATGTAATTATTGAAGTACTTGATGCGCGAATTCCGTTTAGCAGCGAAAACCCTATGATCTCGGAACTACGTGGCGATAAACCATGTGTCAAAGTACTAAACAAGCGTGATTTGTCAGACCCAGACTTAACACAATTGTGGATCGATCACTTTGAGAAAGAGCAAGGCGTAAAGGCAATGGCAATTACGACGTCTAATCTCAATGAAGTTCAAAAAATCATGGAGTTGGTTCGTAAGCTTGCTCCTCACCGTGAAGAAATTGGTAAAAACATTCGTACCATGATCATGGGGATCCCCAACGTAGGTAAATCAACAATTATCAACTGTCTTGCTGGTCGTATGATTGCGGTAACAGGTAATCAGCCTGCTGTGACTCGTCGTCAACAACGTATTAATCTTCAAAATGGCATCGTACTTTCTGACACTCCAGGGATTTTATGGCCAAAAGTAGAAAACCCTCACAGTGGTTTCCGTTTAGCGGCAACAGGTGCGGTTAAAGATACGGCGATGGAATACGATGAAGTAGCGTTTTACACTGTTGAGTACTTAGCAAAGCACTATCCTGATCTTCTCAAAAATCGTTATCAAATCGAAGAATTGCCAGAAACTGACATTGAATTAATGGAAGAAATTGGCCGTCGTCGTGGGGCATTACGATCGGGTGGTCGTGTGGATTTACACAAAGCATCCGAAATACTCCTCCATGAACTTCGTAGCGGAACATTGGGACAGATCACTCTAGAACGACCAGAGATGATCACTCAAGAACTCATCGATGTTGAAGTCGAGATAGAGCGTAAGAAAGAAGCACAAATTAAGAAAAAAGAAGAACGAAGAAAACGTTACTTGCGTAATAAGCGATAGTTCCAATCTCCAGTTCGAAAAATAGAGAGGCGTTGATTAAATTCAACGCCTCTCTTTACATCAAATATTACTTAATACCACCAATTTTCAAAAGCAGCCCTTCAAGCTGATCCCAAGGCATGAGTTGCGAATCAATGACTTCAATGCGAGATTCAAAGCCTTCTAAACTGATTTCATTCACCGAAACGACTTGATTCGCCACATTGAACGCATAACAGCCTTTATCGGTATTGATCACGGCTTTTACTCTTTCCGCCGTTAAGTCACTCAGCAGCGAAAATAGCTCATCAAAATCAAATTTATACTCTGCGCCAATCAACCAACCGCAACTAAAATACCCTTGCCCGCGATTCTCTTTTCGCACATAAGATTGGCCGGGAGGCAATTCAAATTGAGGTTCCAAATCCGCATGATCATGGTGATGCGACTCTAATTGAGTAGAAGCACTGCCATCACGACGTTCAATATCTAGAACTTCTATCGGCAATTCGCCTTTCTGAACTAATTTGCTAAATATTTTAGATGGTGTCTGATCCGTCACCCAATCGTTGAAGGCATCAATATCGTCAGCAAAGCACTGATCGATTTTATTACCAATCACCACATCAGCACTATCAAGTTGATCGTTGAAGTTCTGATTTTCGATATATTTTGAGTTGCTTAAATTTCGTGGGTCCACCAGCGCGATGGTGGCCTTCAAATCGACATATGGCAAATATTGCGCAGACGTTAATGTTGCAACCACCTGTTTCGGGTGACCAAGTCCAGTAGGTTCAATCAGCAAGCGATCTGGCTTCTGGCGCAACAATGCATTAATTCCGACACTCATAGGAACGCCAGCTGTACAGCACATGCATCCTCCAGGTACCTCTTTAATCATCGCACCTTGATCAGTCATCAAAGCGCCATCAATGCCGATTTCACCGAATTCATTAACCAATACGGCCCATTTCTCACCCTCTGGCTTTGTTTTAAGCAGGTTTAGTATTGCCGTCGTTTTACCTACGCCAAGAAAACCAGTGATAATATTTGTAGGGACTTTGTTTGACATGTAATTACTCCTCTCTTAATTGGAGTATACAAGAGATATTTCAGATAAACATAAGGTTATGGTGATCGGAATGGGATTAAAGAATACTACGGACAAAAACATCTATCCCGTAGAGATATTGACTAGTCAAACAAATATAACTTCAGGGAATATAGCTTCAGGAAATATTCGCCGCCAAACGTCAAAAGGCGCACTAACGAATTGTCTAGTACGCCTTAAACCTCGTTACTCAATCGTGAGTTCGCGAATCAGGGAGTCTATTGACGCGACCTGAACATATTACGAGGACTTAAAAATGGTTTTCGAATCCATCCAAATTGTAAGTAAAACCAAACATTCCTCCTTGGTGTAGGTTGATGTCGCTTTACAATTTAACTATGGCTCATATTTTCAATAATTCAAGATTCTGTATGAAGAATGTATATTTATGTGACCATGGTTCCACTCTACCATCTCAATAATCCGTAGCCTTGTTTCATTTATGGAATTCAACATTGCAATCTTATTGCTACTGGATAAACAGTGAGAGCGTATAATTCCGGCTCCCCTGACGACCAATCCTATTAAACCTACCTAGTGGAGCCCTATTTTTATGTCCAGAAGAGAGAGAATCAAGCAATCTTTACTCGCTAAAGTGCCTAGAGATGCGATCAATCAATTTCTCTCAAGAGACAAAACACCGGTCTCGGTTCTGGTTTTATCATGCATTGTTGGTTTATTCGCAGGGTTAGTTGGAAGTTACTTCGAAGTCGCGGTTCATTTCGTTTCTGAAACGCGAACAGACTGGTTGAAGCTTGAAATAGCGCACTTCGTTCCTCTATGGCTAGCCGCATTTATTATCAGTGCTGGGCTCGCATTTATTGGTTATTTCCTCGTGCATCGTTTCGCACCAGAAGCCGCTGGTTCAGGCATACCTGAGATTGAAGGAGCAATGGACAATATTCGTCCTGTTCGTTGGTGGCGAGTATTACCTGTGAAGTTTTTTGGTGGACTAGGCGCACTAGGTTCGGGCATGGTTTTAGGGCGCGAAGGGCCAACCGTGCAAATGGGGGGCAATATTGGACGAATGGTCACGGATATTTTCCGAGTCAAGGATGATGACAGCCGCCACTCATTATTAGCATCAGGAGCTGCTGGAGGACTAGCGGCGGCATTTAATGCTCCATTAGCTGGGATCATGTTTGTTGTTGAAGAGATGCGCCCTCAATTTCGTTATTCTCTAATTTCTATTAAAGCGGTCATCATTTCTGCTATTTCAGCCAACATCGTTTTTCGTTACATCAATGGTCAAGCGGCGGTCATCACCATGCCGCAATATCAGCCACCAGAATTGAACACATTGTGGTTATTTCTTTTGCTCGGCGTTCTATTCGGGTTGTTTGGTGTGGTTTTCAATAAACTCGTGACCCTAGCTCAAGATATGTTCGTTGCGATTCATAAAAATGACCGTAAGCGCTACTTACTTGTCGGCACTTTACTGGGTGGCTGTTTTGGCTTGCTGCTTCTCTATTTGCCTGAATTAACAGGCGGTGGCATTGGCATTATTCCAGATATAACAAATGGCAATTTCTCGACCAATGTTCTACTGATGATTTTTGTTGGGCGAGTACTTACAACTCTGCTCTGTTTCGGCTCTGGTGCACCTGGTGGTATTTTTGCACCGATGCTCGCTTTAGGTACCCTGTTTGGCTATACATTTGGTGTCACTGCTGACGCATTTCTACCTCAATTAGATATAGAACCTGGTATGTTCGCGATTGCCGGCATGGGAGCACTTTTTGCCGCAACGGTTCGAGCGCCAATTACTGGGATTCTGCTCGTGATTGAGATGACAAATAACTACTACTTGATCTTACCTTTGATCATTACCTGCTTAGGTGCAGTAATTATTGCTCAAATGTTAGGTGGACAGCCCATCTATAGTCAACTTCTTCGTCGTACACTGAAAAACGACAAACTTAGACAAAGAGACTTACCAACACAAGAAGAGCCAAGTTAATAGCGGCTCAATCTATTTAAAGGATTACCTCTCGGTTTATCACTTAAATAGCGCACGCAAACGTTAAACTTGATATTATCCGCTCAATTACCTAGCACTCTATTTTTGTTGCATATAGGTACATTGAGCGTTGCTTTATCTCGCAAGTAGCGAAATAAATAATATTGAGTTTAATTGGAGCAAATCGTTGAATTGGAAAAGACTCACCCATGTAAAAAATGTGCCTCCTTCACAGGCATCATTAGCGCTAGGTGTCATTGGTTTGGGTCACGCTTGGGCACTCTATGTCCCTAGCATTGGAGAAACAATACGTCCATATTTGGCTTTACTTGGTGCAGTGTTATTACTTCCAGTGTTATTGCGCTACATTACTAGCTTTAAGACCTTCTTCAATGATATTCGTCATCCATTAAGTGGCAGCCTGATGGCCCCAATGAGTATGGCATTACTCATTTTATCTGATTACTTGGCGGTTGTTTTACCTGTGGTCGCTTATCCGCTTTGGTTCTGCGCGCTCATATTACATTTCACCATGATGGTGCTTTTTTTTAGTTTCCAGATCATGAACTTCAAGATGTCCCACATTGTTCCTAGCTGGTTTCTCTACCCTGTCGGACTTATCAGTAGTTCGCTCGCAGGTTCGCAATTAGGTCATGCCGTCTTTTCTGAAACCTTAGCCACCATTTGCATTGCAATCTACTTTTTCATGCTGCCGTTGGTTCTATATCGGCTCGTATTTGAAGGGATGCTACCGCGAAAGGCAAGACCGACTTTGGCCATTATGGCTGCCCCGGTTAATTTAACTCTAGCGGCTTATATTGTTAATTTTGAGCACCCGGATCCTATTTTAACGGGCGCTTTAGCAGGCATAGCCATCACGATGACATTGCTCATTTATCTCTGTTATATCCGCTTAATGCGTTTAAAGTTTCAGCCTTCCATTGCAGCCGTCACCTTTCCCTCTGTTATTAGCGCCATTGCAATGCATCGTTTAACTTCATTTTTTGCCGAATCACACCCAAACTGGTACTGGTTACATAACTTTGGCTTCTTTGAATTGAGCATCGCAACAGGCTTAGTGATTTGGGTTTCTGGCGGTTACATAAAAATGTATTGGCCTGAGTTATTTATTAAAAATCAGCCTCGAACCGATACTCAATCTTAATCAAAGAGTGCTAGCATCTTCCATTCGATTAGAGGACTCGATTATCCCCACAGCTGTACGCGATGATCTGACTAATTTCACTCAAGCTTCTACTCGACTCTTGCTGCCATTGGTTAAAAGCTTTGTTTGCGGCAAGTTGAGCTCGTTTGGTGGTACGTCCGCTGTCGATAATTCCCGTTTGGCGCAAATAGGATTCAACATCTGATGATAAGATAAACGTATCCTTCCCCATTTGACGCAGTGCGTAAGCACCCGTGTTTCCACCCAATCGCTTACCATGTTTTTTTAAGTAGTCCCACAACTCTGTGATGCTTTCTGATGGCCACTCTGCAACCATCTCTGAAAAAGAATCATGCTGCTGGCGGGCAGATCGAATCATCATCGCATTCGCAGAAATTGTCATCACCTTAGTTAGGTGGCGAATAATTCGTGGATCTTGTGCTTTCTTTTCCCACATTTCATCTGACAACATCATTAATGAGTCGATCTTAAAACCGAAGAAAACTTCTTCAAAATTGGGCCACTTCTTTCTGACTACATTCCATGAAATTCCGCATTGAAACACCTTTTCGGTAAACCCAGCAAGCCAGCGATCATCAGTAATGCAACGTAAATCATCGTTATTTAAAGGTTGATAAATCAAGTTCTCCAATTGAGTTTCACCACCTTTTCTCTCTTCTGCCCGCTGGTATATATGTTCAAATTTCTCTTGTGTCACGCTTATTACCTATATTTTTATTTTATCTGTAGAGTCTACAAAAACTAGATGCTGATATATCGGCTATCCACCCAAGTTAACTATTGCCCCATAAAAATAATGCCGCAAGCTGCGGCAATATTTATTGATTTCGAAGACGATATTTTATTTTCGCTATTCAGGTTTATTTTGACAGTGCTGAATGGCATTCTCTAATAGCTCTAATGCTGTCTCTTTACACTCAGGTAAACATGCATCAGGCTTAGCAATAGGCGTCACACGATCGCCCCATTTAATATGACCTGCTCCCCAAGTTAAACCTGCACCAAATGCTGCCACTAATATCTCAGCGCCTGGTTTTACACGGCCTTGTTCTAGAGCTTCACACATCGCAATTGGAACCGTTGCTGCCGATGTGTTGCCGTACTGCTGAATGTTTACAAATGCTTTATCTTGGCTAATACCAGACATATCACATAGTGTTTGAATGATTCGGATATTAGCTTGATGAGGAATAACCACATCAATATCATCAGTAGAAATACCCGTACGAGAAAGAACGGTATGAGCCGCCGCCCCCATTCCTTTCACCGCACGTTTGAAGATCTCTTTACCGACAAAATTGAAGTCAAAGTAGCCATTATCAGCAGCAAAACGATCCATCGCAGTACCAAATTTAGGTACGGCTAAAATATCTCGACCAGCAGAATCACAACCGATTTGAGCTTGCTGTAAACCTACCTTTTGTTCTGTGCGGCTAAGAGTCACTGCACCAGCGCCATCACCAAATAGAACGGCGGTATCACGCTTGGTCCAATCGATATAGAAAGACAAACGT
The DNA here is from genome assembly GCF_050337905.1 of Vibrio clamense. Taxonomy (NCBI): domain Bacteria; kingdom Pseudomonadati; phylum Pseudomonadota; class Gammaproteobacteria; order Vibrionales; family Vibrionaceae; genus Vibrio; species Vibrio clamense. Next base: position 105,576 of record NZ_JAKJTJ010000018.1, read on the forward strand.
TCTGCACCCACTACGATTGCATTGCGATAATTACCCGCTTGCATCAGTCGCGTAGCCGTTTCTAATCCGTAGACAAAACCCGTACATGCAGCATTTAAATCAAACGCAGCCGCACCTTTAATACCAAGGTTCTGTTGCACTTTTGACGCAATATTTGGTAACAGCGAATCCGCAGAGCATGACGCGACAATGATAAGGTCAATATCTTCAGCCGTTAATCCAGAACATGCCATCGCATTTTTTGCTGCTGCGGTTGCAAGCTCAGAAGTATTCACATGACTGATTCGACGGTTTTCGATACCAGTTCGAGAACGAATCCACTCATCTGATGTTTCTAAGAATGTACTAAGATCTTGATTCGATAAAATAGCTGGTGGTAGGCACTTTCCCCAACCTGTGATTTCAGCGTAAAAATTTGTCATTCGGTACCTATTTATTGTATTCCAATTGCGTATTTAAGCCTCAACCAATAAAACTCGCTTACATTCCTATATTGTTCATTAGAGGACTAAGTTGAATTGTAATAATTTGGCTTTACTGTATTTCACAGATTATACGCTGAATTGTTAAAACTGTAAGCAGTGGTTACATAATCATAATTCTCAAGTAGACGATCTGTTTGATATTATTTATATCAATATCAACCTTGTACATCACATTTTTTGTAATTTTTTGCGTTACACATTGTTAATCCACGAAAAATGTTTATTTCAAAACTCAGCCTCCAAGATCATCACAAATATATTTAGCCCAACTTCAACCTAGATCTTCATCACGAAAAATAATAATAGTTTCAGTATATTGCAACGAAAACTAAAATCATGTCATAAAAACAAGGATCCCCCTCATGAAGTTTTCCAAATCTCTACTCGTACTTTCTGTAAGTATTGCAATGGCTGGTTGTGGCTCAGACAGCGACAGCACAGACGTTACTTGCGAAACTGCAGATTCATGCACTAAATTTACAGTTCTCCATACTAATGACAACCATGGTCGCTTCTGGGAAAACAAATATGGTGAGTATGGCATGGCTGCTCGCAAAACTCTGATCGAACAAATTCGAGCTGAAGTGACTGCAAATGGTGGTGAATCTATTTTGCTATCTGGTGGCGATATCAATACAGGCGTTCCTGAATCTGACATGCTGAATGCCGTGCCTGATTTTGTCGGCATGAATTTACTAGGCTACGACGCTATGGCTCTCGGTAACCACGAATTTGATAACGAGCGTAGTGTTCTGGATATGCAAAAACAGCTAGCGGATTTCCCGATGCTAGCTGCAAACATATACTTAAAAGATTCAGATGGAAACGTAACAGACGAACGTTTATTTGACCCATACAAAGTTTTTACTATTAATGGATTAAAAGTTGCTGTCATTGGTTTAACAACAAAAGACACTGAGAAACTTGTCAACCCTACCAATGTTGCTGATTTAGAATTTGCAGATCCTCAAATTGAGATTAAAAAAGCAATTGCGGAAATTGAAGCAAATGAAAATGTTGATTTAATATTTGCAACTACACATATGGGTCATTATGCAAATGGACAGCACGGTAGTGAAGCTCCTGGTGATGTTAAATTAGCTCGGTCTTTAGAAGAGGGAGAATTAGACGCGATTATCGGTGGTCACTCTCAAAACCCAGTATGTATGGAAGGCGAAGAATACGCAGACTTTAAACCTGGAGATGCTTGTAAACCAGATCAACAAAATGGCACTTACATCATGCAAGCTCATGAATGGGGCAAGTATGTTGGCCGTGCAGATTTTGAGTTCTACGAGGGTAAACTTCATTTAGCTGATTACAGCTTAGTTCCGGTAAACCTGAAAGCAAAAGATGAGAATGGTGTTCGTCAATTCATTCAAGATGAAATTAAGCCAGATGCAACAGTAAAATCGATCCTTCTTCCATACCAACAAGAAGGTCAAGAACTGCTGGATGTTGTTATTTCAAATACAGATGATGTACTTGTTGGTGAACGAAGTGTCGTCCGTTCAGAACAAACAAACTTAGGCCACCTTCTAGGACACGCTTACCGTACCTATAACCTTGTAAATGCCGATTTTGGAGTTATGAATTCTGGTGGTGTTCGAGCTTCAATTCAACCTGGAAACATAGCTTATCGTGATGTACTAACGGTGCAGCCATTTGGTAACTTTGTCACTAAAGCGACAATGACAGGTCAAGAAGTTAAAGATTACCTTGATGTTGTAGCGACAAAAACAGCTGGCTCTGGTGCGTATGCTCAACTGGATAACATTAACCTAACGGTAGATTGTGATTTAAGTGATGTAACGATCCACGACATCAATGGCAAAGGTTTTAACCTAACGGATACATACTCTTTCTCTGTAATTAGCTTTAGTGCTGCAGGTGGTGATAACTACCCTGTTATTGATGTGGAGTCTACTCAAATAACTGACGCTGCTGTACTTAGAGAATTCTTTGTCAATAACCCACAAGTTAATGCTGCTGATTATGCTCCTGTTGATGGTAATCTCACTTACATGAGTGGCGGCCAAGAAGTTAAAGGGTGCCCTTCTGCTCAATAAATAACAACACTCTATTAATGAATAGGCTATCAGTGCTATTCAAAAAGGCCTTAATGATTTAAGGCCTTTGTCTTTTCTGGCGACTAAATAAAAGAATATATACAACACATCTTAATCAATTTATCTGATAACAATTTTCTATCGTCTAGATAAAATTCTTTCGTTTTACAGTCAGTTCATTTCCCTCCATATTCGCGAAATAAATCACTATCAACCTGCGAATTGGAGACCCCGACATTGGAAAACACCCTAACCTTAGCGCCTAAAAAAAGCATTGCTGTACCTGTGATCGCGCTAACTCTCTATGCTGTGTCATCAGGCTACTTAATGAGCCTGATCCCACTGATGCTGTCGCATTACGGTTTAGAGAATCAACTTGCCAGTTGGTTAGCGAGTGCCTTCTATGCAGGTCTTTTGATTGGTGCTGTCTTCATTGAGCCTCTTGTCAAACAAATTGGTCACCGCAATGCTTTCGTTTTATGTTTAGCCTGTTTCATGGTCACCATTCTTGCGATGCCAACATTTGCATATTCGTCTGTCTGGCTTGCAGCTCGTTTAGTTGCGGGGATTGCTGTTGCTGGTGTATTCGTGGTGGTTGAGTCATGGTTGATGAGTGGTGATGAAGCAAGCCGAGCAAAGCGATTAGGTATCTACATGGCTGCGCTGTACGGTGGCGCTTCAATTGGTCAATTAGGGATCGGTACCATTGGTGTTGAAGGGGCCGTACCATTTATTGCGATTCTAACGTTGCTGCTGATGGCAGTCTTAGTCTTAATGTTTGGCAATACGCAACAGCCAGAGAGTCACAACACCAGTGCTCTGTCGTTTAAACAGATCGCAAAACTGAACCATGCTGCAATCATTGGCTGTATTATTTCGGGGCTTACCCTGGGTGCGATTTACGGACTAATGCCAGTAGAGCTTACTCAGCGTGGTATTGAGACGTCTGATGTTGGAAGCTTAATGGCATTGGTTATCTTAGGGGGAATGGCGATTCAACCCGTCGTGCCTTGGTTATCCAAATTCCTAGGACGAACTCTGTTAATGGCAATGTTCTGCTTTCTGGGTGTTTTCTCGATAGGATTAACCGCTCAATCAGACAGCCAAATAATACTAGCTGTTTGTTTGTTCATGCTTGGAATGGCAACGTTCGCTTTATATCCAATTGCGATTAATTTAGGCTGTGAAGGGTTAGACGAGTCGTTCATTGTATCAGCAACCCAAGTCATGCTGTTTAGCTACAGTGTTGGCTCTGTGGCTGGCCCTTTAATTGCGAACAGTTACATGGGTTCGAAAAACGGCCTACTGAGCTACCTATTTATCTCATTAATGGCGACGTGTATTTACATGCTACTGGTAAGCGTAAAAGGCAAAAAGCAAGCGATGGTGGGTTAAGAGAAAAAGGTTTATGCTTATTTCCAAGTGCTTTTCCACAAGAGCTTTTTCACAAGAACCAATTTTCAAGAGCTTATTTACAAGTACTTATTTATAAAGCTTTTTCTCGAATATTGATTTAAAACGGACACCAAAGGAGAGCTCATCACTCTCCTTTTTTATTGGCATCTAAATAGACGCTAACTGCTGAATAATATTCTTACGATACCGACTAGGAGAACAGCCAAAATATTTACGAAATCGATGAGTAAAATTATACGGATCTTTATAGCCAAGCCGCTGAGCAATCATCGAAATCGTCCACTCTTGGTATTGAAGCAAATCTGCGGCTTTTTCCATCCTCAAATGAATCAATCGGCTTCTTGGTGACATCCCATAGAGATTTTTTGAGATACGGTTCAACTGCTCTTCACTAATGAAACACTTCGCAGCCATCTCTTTTACTGTCCATGGTAGATGCAACTGGCTTTCTACTTCATTAAACAAGGTATGAACCCGAGACACGGAACTGGTCGATTTTGATTCAACGCCAGTCAAAATTAAATTAAGTTCACTGACCAAAAGCCGACGAAACGCCGTTCTTCCCTCTATTTCACAATGAATTAAATTCAGTAATGACCACATCTGTTCACATTGGTGATACGGCAAAATGGTTAACCCTAACGCTTCAAATTGCTGCCATTTGGCTATTGCTTGTGGCAACAACCAGATCATCTTCCAGTAGTTATCGACACTATTGAGCTCAAAGCGAAATGGTTCGCCAGCAGGGATCACCAACAGCGAGTAAGGTTCGATCAATTCAACTCGATCCGATGTCGTTAAAATGCCACCGCCCTCTAGCGTGAAGATAAGAGTGTGTACCGCAACCCCACAGCGCTCGACATAATAACCGTCCGTTAACTCCGCCATTCCTGCCATGAAAATCCCTTCTTGACTAAGTTCTGGAATGTCTGACGTAGTTAAAAATCGCTCTTTACAAGCATCTGCCAGATAGACCTCTTCATGCCATTCGGTTTTAGGTGACATTTTACTCATGACGGATTTGCACAGGTTTTCTCTATTTTCACACATTCTACTTATAACCCTTTCACTCTATAGTTGCGTTCCAAAATGAGGAATGACAATGACTTTTAAAAACTACCCGAAAACACTCAACAAAGCCACACCTGACGGTATGTTATCTAAGGTGATAAAACTGGGATTCCCTGTTGCTATTCAAAGTGCGCTAGTGGCAATTCTTGCACTTGCAGACGTCTTAATGGTCAGCGACTTTGGTAAAGAAGCAACTGCATCTGTGGGAATCGCCTCAAAATGGCATTTTGTCGCAATCATGATCATGGCTGGTATGGCATCTGCAAATGGTGTTCTGGTGGCTCAATACTGGGGGCGAAATGACCGCATAACAGCGAAAACGATCACTATGCTGGCAATGCGTTGTGGAGCAAAAATCTTATTGCCTGTGACTTTAATCATTACTCTAGGTTCTAGCTATATCATGATGCTACAAACCAGCGATGCTAGAGTCATTGAATTAGGGGCGACTTACCTTTGGTACAGTTTTCCCGTTCTCATTTTAACTCACTTAATTGTGGTCGCTGAGTCCGCTATGCGATCATCAGGTGACACTGTCACCCCTCTATTTTTAGGTGCGGTGACTATTTTCGTCAACATTGGCTTAAATTTTTGGTTAATCAAAGGTGGGGTCGGCATTCCGGCAATGGGTGTGGCTGGGGCGGCATTGGCGACGACTATTTCAAGGCTGCTGCAAGTGGTATTGATGTTTGGTTTCTTAAACTGGCGTAAACATTGGCTAATCACGTCACAGACGCTGACTGAGTCAACTCGATTATGGGCTTCTTATAAGCGTCTTGCGATTCCAACAACGGCCAGCGCGGTGATGTGGGCGACGGGCACCTTGATGTATCAAATGATCTTCGGTCATATGGGCACAACGGAATTAGCCGTGTTCAGCATGATTGGTCCTTTTGAATCACTCTGCTATTCACTATTTTTTGGCATTTCAGTGGCGTGTTCCATTTTACTTGGCCAATCGTTGGGAAGAGATGAATTTGCAGATGCATTTAAAATGTCGAAGTTCTTCATCAAAACCGTATTAGGATTCGGCCTGACTGTTGGAGGCGTATTGCTGTTCGGAAAAGATATGATTCTATCGTGGCTAAATTTGACCAGTGCAGAGCTCTACCCTCTGGCCTCTCCTGCACTGAGTGTACTATGTTGTGCGATCTGGTTACGTATGCTCAACATGATCATCATCAACGGAATTTTAAGAGCAGGTGGTGATAATCAGTTTTGCTTGCGTATGGATTTCATCTCGATGTGGATGGTTGGAGTACCACTGACTGCATTGGCGGCTTTTGGTTTAGGATGGGATTTTAAATACGTTTACATGTTGATGTTGGTGGAAGAAGTGGTGAAATTTTCACTCTGCTTCCACCGTTATTTAAAACGTCACTGGATGAATAACCTAACGTTGCCAGCATCAGCATAAAATCAGTTAGAACAGCGTAATTAAGAGAATGGATTAGTCGGTGAACAGGTAAATAGGTGAGACAAGTTAAGCGCGCCCTTAACCTTGTTTCGCCTACTTTTTTAAGCGTATATGTCGATTAGAAGCATTTGGTTTAGGTTTATCTGGTACTGTCCGCTTTTCATGTATTAAGTGTCGAATCGCCAAAATAGGATGTGGAAGTAGCATGCGAGGCCCAGCATAGCGCATCACTACTCGCATCTGCTCTTTAGGCTCGGGTTTATAGCAATGGATAGGGCATTTATTACACGTTGGCTTCGCTTGTCCGTATGGGCAGCGATCAAGCCTTACTTCAGCGTAACGCAATAAATCAGCACACTCAGAGCAGAGTAATTCTCCACCATGATGCTTACGGCAGTATATTTCAACCATCGCTTTCACCGTTTTAAATTCGGTATGTAACCCACCTAATAAAATATCACTGACTTTATTCATAACTCTATCTACTACGGACTAATAAGGGTGGTTCATTCTCTTGTGATTTGGATCAAAATTCTTTATTCTCCCCCACAACGAAAATCGCGAAATTAACGCATAAATGCCAAACGCGATAAGGCCACAGGGTAAACACCATGAACCGTAAAAAAAAGATTAATGATATTCTAAAAAAGAAAATGAAGAAGCAAAACGCGAAGCTTCATTCAAGCAATAAACCTCGTTACATTTCGAAAGCTGAACGTGCAAAAATGGAAGCAGAAGAAGCCGCGAAAAATGAAAACACGGCTACAGAAACAGCTACCGATAACAATGCTGAGGCAGTAACGGCACCTGAATCAGAGTAACAGATCGTTATCTATCGGGTGAAAACGACTGGCAGAATCAATAAGATTTTGAGCTGTCAGTCCAGGCACACCATACACTTCAACTGGCTTGTTAAAACGCTGCTTAATACGCTCTACAAGTACTTCGAAATCACCGTCACCTGATACTAAAACGATCACATCCGCTTCTTCAGCCAGTTCGATAGCATCTAATGCGATACCAACGTCCCAGTCACCTTTAGCACTACCATCACGCCTTTGGATGAATGGCTTTAATTTAACTTCAAAGCCTACCCCACGTAAGATATGGTGAAATTGGCGTTGACGCGGATCTTGACTGGCGATCGCATACGCATTCGCTTTAATCACTTCACGTCCAGTGGTAGCAACATACCAAAACTGGTTATAATCGAAGTTAGAGCGGTATTTTTCTTTAGTGGTGTAGTAAACATTTTGAACGTCTACTAAAATTGCGACTTTTTCCATACGACATAAGCTCTGTTAAATTTTCATCACCCTAGACGATTCCACTGAAAAAAGCGAACACAATTGTCAGGTCTTAAACCTACTTACCAAACCAATCCAATTTTTCATGAAGCGAAGTGACACTGCCGACCACGATAAGTGCTGGGCTGATTGCTTGTTTTGCAAGTTCAGGAAGTTCAGCTAACCGACCGTGGAATACTCTTTGTTCTGGTCGCGTACCATTTTCGATAATGGCACAAGAAATATCCGGTGACAGGCCGTGATCAAGTAGATTTGCGGTTATGGTTGGGCTCTGTTTTAGTCCCATATAGAAAACTAAAGTATTGTTGGACTGAGCTAATGATGCCCACTCAATTTCCTGCCCATCTTTCTGTAAGTGCCCTGTAATGAATTGCACACTCTGCGCGTGATCTCTATGAGTTAACGGTATACCAGCATAAGATGTTGCTCCCGCTGCCGCAGTAATCCCTGGGATCACTTCAAATTTCACACCCTGTTCAGCCAATGTCTCTAACTCTTCACCGCCTCGGCCAAAAATAAACGAGTCACCGCCCTTCAAACGCGCGACATGTTTCCCCTCTTGCGCCTTATCGACAAGTACCTGATTGATTTTATCTTGTGGCACAAAATGAAAATCTAACTTTTTACCCACGTAAATCATCTCTGCATTTTCATTCGCCAGTGCCAAAATTTCTTTTGAAACCAATCGATCGTAAACTACGACGTCAGCCTGCTGAATAACACGTGCACCTTTTACCGTCAGTAAATCAGGATCGCCCGGCCCCGCACCTACTAATGATACAAATCCTTTTTTTTCTGTCTGAGTATTTAATTGTGAAGCTTCTGACATGTAGTACTCCGAATACGATTCGATCCCTTTCGAATCTGATGATATCTAGGATAAACGTAAATGTGCGCTCAATCCTTTAAATTTCTAGTTTCTAGACTATCAGTTGTGACAAGCAAACATCAGTCTTACTTCCAATTAAGAAAGAAGTATTTATAACTAAATGATCTATTGTTCTTCAGCCTATCTCAATGCCACTGAGAATAGAAAAAGCCTCAAGCTTATAAACTTGAGGCTTTACGGTCAGAACCACGACAAATTACTGGTTGATTATTTAGCATTAACCATTGGGGCTGTTTTTGCGTGCGTTAAGTATAGAGGAACACACGTAAACAGTAGGCCACCAACAATATTACCTAGAATGGTAGGAATTAGGTTGAAGTTCAACCATGTCGCAATACCAAAATCAGCACCTAAAATCATGCCTAATGGGAACAGGAACATGTTTACGACTGTGTGTTCGAATACTAGCGCGAAGAAGATGAAGATTGGGAACCACATCATTGCTACACGGCCAGACACAGTGCGTGCTGTCATGTTGCCGATGACACCTAAACAAACCATTAGGTTACAGAAGATACCGCGAACGAAACACGTGATCCATCCGTCCATACCCATGTTTTCAAAACCTAGGCTACGAGCCGTAGAAACAGCGATGAACTTTTGCGCAACAGCGTTTGGATCTAACGAGAAGTTACCCGTTAAAGAGATTGCAACTAATACCGCAACAATAAGAGAACCAATGAGGTTACCAAGGCCAACAATACCCCAACAACGTAAAACACTACCCCAAGTCACACCAGCACGATTATCAAATTTAGCAAGAGGAGCAAGACCAAATACACCAGTCACCAAATCGTAACCCATAACACTTAAAATAACGAAACCCACTGGGAACACAAGTGCGCCTACAATACCGATACCTGTTTGTACGATAGTTGTGATAGCAACAACAACCGCAAGAGAAAGAATGATACCAGCCATAGTGCTTCGGATCAGAAGATCACGAGTACTTGTTTTTGTTTTTGCTTCACCCACATCGATCATCGTTTGAACGAATTCAGCTGGTTTAAAATCAGTAGACATAAATTGTCCTTATTCAAAAGTTAAAAATAAAAGTTAAAATCAGATAGGAAAAGGCTCTAGTTGCCGAATTAAGGCAATGTCAGGAACTAGAGCCCTTGAACTATCAAATCTTTAAGCTAGGCATCCAAGACTTAAGATGCGATCTCTACTGCACCGTCAGTAACACGAGCTTTATACGCTTTCACATTAAATTGCTCATCTTCCATGCATACGCCAGTAGTCAGATTAAAGCGTTGCTTTTTCAGTGGACTTGCCACCCAAAGCTCGCTTTGGTGCTCTACGATCAAGCCACGCGATAGCACGTTCGATTGAAAATAAGGATCCGTGTTACTGATTGCGAATACCTCTTCACCTGCTGCTGGGCGAAACACTGCAACTTGCTCACCGTCAACAAGTGCACATACACCAGTACCAGGAACGATATCTTCTAGCTGACAGATTTTAATAAATTTAGAAGCCATAATAATTTCTCTCGCTCTTATTCTGTTGCTGCTACGTGAAGGATATCGCCCTTCGCTTCAGGGTGTTTTTCTGTGAACGTTGCTGGGCGATGTTGTGCACGGCCATCTTTCACAAATACCACATTCTCATCACGGTCATCAGCATTGATAAAGTGAGAGAAACGCTTCAGTTGAGCTTCATCATTAATGGTATCAGTCCATTCACAACGGAACTCTTCGACCAATTTCGCCACATCAGCTTCTAACTGGTCGTTGATACCAAGTTTGTTGTCTACAATGACTTCGCGCAGGTAATCGACACCGCCTTCAAGGTTATCCATCCATACTGATGTACGTTGAAGTGGCGCTGCTGTGCGAATGTAGAACATCATGTATCGGTCGATGTACTTGATTAGTGTCTCTTGATCTAGGTCGCTTGCAAGTAAGTCTGCGTGACGAGGTTTCATACCGCCGTTACCACACACATACATATTCCAGCCTGCATCAGTCGCGATAATACCTAAGTCTTTACCTTGAGCTTCAGCACATTCACGAGTACAGCCTGACACACCAAATTTCATCTTATGAGGAGTACGGATGCCCTTGTAACGGTTTTCAAGCATCACACCTAAACCAACAGAATCTTGAACACCGTAACGACACCACGTTGACCCAACACAGGTTTTCGCCATGCGTAGTGCTTTTGCGTATGCCTGACCCGTTTCGTAACCGGCAGCGATTAACTTCTTCCAAATCGCGGGAAGGTCATCTTTCTGAGCGCCAAATAGACCAATACGTTGTGCACCTGTAATTTTGGTGTACAGGTTATATTCAGCCGCAACGTCAGCAAGAACACTCAATGCTTGAGGTGTCACTTCACCACCAGCCATACGAGGAATGACTGAGTAAGTGCCGTCTTTTTGCATGTTGCCTAGGAAGTTGTCATTCGTATCGTGCAGCTTAACCAGTTCTGGCTTAAGAATGTGTTCACCCCAGCAAGACGCTAGAATTGAACCTGCAAGTGGCTTACATACTTCACAGCCGTAACCTTTGCCGTACTTCTCTAAAAGCTCATCGAATGTTTTGATTTCTTCGATACGGATAAGGTGGAACAGCTCTTGACGAGAGTAAGCAAAGTGCTCACATACGTCGTTTTTCACTTCAACGCCAGCTTTTGCAAGCTCAGCATTAAGAACTGATGTAACAAGTGGAATACAGCCGCCACAGCCCGTACCTGCACCAGTCACCGCTTTGATATCGCCAAGTGTGTGATGACCATCAGCAACCGCTTGTGCAATCTTGCCTTTCGTTACATCGAAACAAGAACAGATAACAGCTGATTCAGGCAGTGAGTCTGCACCTAATGTTGGCTTTTCTGCACCAGCGTGCGCAGGAAGAATCAAAGCATCAGGGTGTTCTGGCAGATCAATTTCATTCAACATTAATTGAAGAAGATCACCATAGTCAGATGTATCACCAACCATTACTGCGCCTAGAAGTTTCTTGTTGTCTTCAGAAACAATGAGGCGTTTGTAAACTTCTTGCTCTTCGTTTTGGTAAACGTAGCTCTTACAGCTAGGTGTACGGCCATTTGCATCACCAATCGAACCTACTTTTACGCCTAGAAGCTTAAGCTTCGCAGACATATCCGCACCTTCAAATTGGCTATCGTTTCCAATTAGGTGATCAACCGCAACCGTTGCCATTTTGTAGCCTGGAGCGACAAGACCATAGAAAGTACGGTTCCAAGAAGCACACTCACCAATCGCGTAGATGTTTTCATCCGTTGTTTGGCAGTGGTTGTTGATTTCAACACCGCCACGAGGAGCAATGCCTAAACCCATCTGACGAGCAAGTTTATCTTGAGGACGAATACCCGCTGAGAATACGATAAAATCTGCTTCTAGCTCTGAACCGTCAGCAAAACGCATTACGTTACGAGCTTCTGTACCTTCAGGAGCAATTTCTAATGTATTTTTACTGGTATGAACATTAACGCCCATACGTTCGATCTTCTGGCGAAGTTGATTACCACCAGCCAGATCTAGCTGTTCTGCCATTAATTTTGGCGCGAACTCTACAACGTGAGTGGTTACGCCAAGCGCTTTAAGTGCACCAGCGGCTTCAAGACCGAGTAAACCACCACCAACAACAACGCCGCTTTTACTGTTTCTTGCCGTCGCTTCAATAGACTTAAGATCTTCGATGGTGCGGTATACGAAACAGTCTTTTCCATCGTTGCCTTTAATTGGCGGTACGAATGGGAATGAACCCGTCGCAAGAACCAATTTATCGTATTGAATTTCACGACCAGTGCTTGAATACACAGTCTGCTTTTCGCGGTTGATATTAATCGCACGCTCACCAAGCAAAACGTTGATGTTATGTTTTTGGTAGAAACCTTCTTTTACAAGAGAAAGTTCATCAGCGGTATGGTGTGAAAAATAAGAAGAAAGGTGCACGCGGTCGTAAGCGACACGAGGCTCCTCACAGAACACTGTGATGTCCATTTCACTTACGTCTGTTTTCTCTACTAAATCTTCGATATAGCGATGACCAACCATGCCGTTACCGATGATGACTAGCTTCATCTTGCTCATAAGAATTCCTGAAGGTTATGTTTCTTAACTGCGCGAATAATGAATTATGAAAGAAAATTAATAAATGATGTAAATCAATTACGGAAATAAACTACCCTAAAGGGGTAGTACTAAAGAGGTGTAAGCGCTCTAAAATCAACCAAACAGAGCATTAAAGCATCAGGCAATGTGAATAAATGGAAACACATGAATGAAACATCAAAGGAAATACGTTGTAAAATTTCACAAACTGAAACTTTTGAATCACATTACCTACATTGCTTTACATTCATCTATTCATACCGCAAGAATAGGAAACAAGAGCTACAGTCATGAGTTATGAGATAGAGATAGAGATAGAGATAGAGATAGAGATAGAGATAGAGATAGATGATGACAAAGACGGTGAGAAGTAAAATAAAAATGAGAACGAAGCCGTCCCCATTTTATTAATACTATTAGGAAAAGGTAAGTATTACGCTGCTTGATGAGGTTGAAATTTCCCTAATAGAGCATTATAAAATTCGCTGTCATTCAGCAAGCCAATTAGTTGTCCGTCTTCGACCAAAAGAATCGGATAGTCACTCAACTTTTTCAATTGGATAGCATCGCGCATACTTATATTCGGGCTAGCAGTCACTAATGTCGAGTCATGAATCTCACTCCAATCCAAGTCCTTCTCACCCCACTCGACCAGCGAATCCTCTGGAGAATTCACAACCGCGATTCCCTCTTCTTTCTGTTCGATCCACAGCTCTTTTTGCTCACAAATCAGCAAACGGTTATTCTCTAAATTGAGCGATGCCAAAGGCTGCATCAAAGAGCGACCTTTTAGAACATTGAGAGGGTTGGTATGTGCGACAAAATCTTTCACATACTGTGTTTTTGGTTTTAATACGATATCTTCAGGTTTTCCATGCTGAATAAGCTTACCTGACTCCATAATCGCAATATTATTGCCAATTTTGAGCGCTTCATCTAAATCATGGCTAACGAACAGAATCGTTTTATTCAGTTTGCTTTGCAGAGTCAGTAGCTCATCTTGCAGTTGCGCTCTAATTAAAGGATCCAATGCCGAAAATGGTTCGTCCATTAATAAAATATCGGTATCCATTGCAAAAGCACGAGCCAAACCAACACGCTGCTGCATTCCACCAGAGAGTTCATGTGGGTATTTCGTTTCCCACTCCGCTAAGCCAACCATTTCAAGCTGTTCACGCGCTTTTGCTCTGCGTTCTGCTTTTGGCATACCCTGCATTTCAAGCCCGAAAGCGACGTTATCTAACACGCTCAGCCAAGGCATTAATGCAAACTTTTGAAATACCATAGAGACGCGATTACCACGGAGGTGACGCAACGTTGCTTCATCACACTCAGCCAAATCAACGTGTGAATCTCCATCTTTCACTTCTAATGAACCACGGCTGATTTCATTTAAACCATTAACGGCTCGAAGTAAGCTGGATTTACCGGAACCAGATAACCCCATCAAGACACAAATTTCGCCCTCTTTAACGCTCAGGCTAACGTTATCAACGCCAACAACCTGACCCGTTTGATCAATAATTTCCTGACGCGTTTTCCCTTCATCCAAAAGATTCAAAGCCTGTTGAGCTTGTTTGCCAAATACAACATCTAAATTTTTGATCGTAATCGCATCCATAATTACGCTTCCTTCTGGTTAGGGGTTTTACATAGACGATCCAAAATGATCGCCACGAGTACAATAGCAAGCCCCGCTTCAAAACCTTGCGAGATATTTACGGTATTTAAAGCTCTCACGACTGGTTTTCCTAGCCCATCCGCCCCCACTAAAGCTGCAATCACCACCATTGAAAGGGACAACATAATGCATTGCGTTACCCCTGCCATAATACTTGGAAGTGCCGCAGGTAATTCAACCTTAAGCAACAACTTCATTCGACTGGCACCAAACGCTTTACCCGCTTCAATTAACTCTTCTGGTACTTTAGTGACGCCTAAATAGGTAAGACGAATTGGAGCCGCGATTGCAAATATAATGGTTGAAATCAGTCCTGGTACGATACCAAGCCCAAACAGTACTAACGTTGGAATTAAATACACAAACGTTGGAACGGTCTGCATGAGATCTAAAATCGGCCTCAATATGGTATACAGCCAAGGTCGATGTGCCGCCATGATCCCTACCGGAACGCCAATTAATACGGAAATCGTTGTCGCTGCAAAGACGAGGACAAAGGTTTCCAGCATTTCTTGCCAGTAGCCAAGATTAAGGATCAACAGCAGTGCCGCGACAACAAATACCACCAAAGATATTTTGCGATGTAGATACCACGCTAGAGCAGCGGTGATAACAATAGGCACCGCTGCGGGCATCCATTTAAATACATCGACCAGAAAAAGAATCACAGTTTCGAGAAAGAATGAGATGGCATCAAAAAGACCAGCGGCGTTGATGGTTAGCCAATCCACGCCCGCTTCCATCCATTGGCCAAGAGGGATTTTGTTATCCGTAATAAAATTCACAATACTACCTTTATTTGTCGGGCCAGCAGAAACTGAACCGTTTTCTTCACGATAAACCTAAGTTTTAACCACGGTTTACCGTGAAGAATGAAATTCACTCAACATGAGCACTCAAACCGCTAATGTCGGGTGTTGAGACTTCAACCGTTACGCTTTTACTTGTTTAAGATACTGAGTCACTGCTTTTTGTGCTGATTCGCCTTTTTGTGACTTCACATTCTTCAACCATAATTCAACTTGTTGTGGATTTTCAGCAATCCATTTTTGAGCGGCTTTTTCTGGCTTAACACTTTGATTCAAAATGGCTTCCATCAACTCATTTTCCATCTCAAGCGTGAAGTTTAAGTTTTGTAAAAGCTGACCCACATTTTTGCATTCAGACAAGTAGTCATGTCTAACGTTGGTGTAGACATTTGCTCCACCATAATTAGGGCCAAAGAAGTCATCACCGCCTGAAAGGTATTCCATTTCTACATTGCTGTTCATTGGGTGTGGTGCCCAACCAAGGTATGCGATCCACTGATTACGACGCACAGCACGAGAAACTTGAGACACCATGCCCGCTTCACTTGATTCAACCAAGCTAAAGTCTTTGAGCCCAAACGCATCCGAATCGATCATCGACTGAATCAAGCGATTACCATCATTACCTGGTTCAATACCATAAATGCGCCCTTTAAACTTATCTGAGTACTTCGCGAGATCTGCAAAACTCTTTACGCCAGCATCGTAAACATACTTAGGAACAGCCAGTGTATATTTAGCCCCTTCTAAGTTTGCTCGAACCGTTTCAACGGTACCTGCTTCACGATATTTCGCGATGTCACCTTCCATCGTTGGCATCCAGTTACCCAAAAACACATCAATATCACCATTCGCCATTGATGAATACGTCACGGGTACTGACAATAGGTCAATCTTAGTTTTATAGCCCATGCCTTTAAGTAATTCGGTCGTTACCGCTGTAGTGGCCGTAATATCCGTCCAGCCTACATCTGAAAATCTTACCGTCTCACACTGATTTGCTGCTGCGTTAAAAGCGATTGAACTGATGCCTAATGCAAGTAAGGTCTTTGTTGTCGTTGACATAAATATTCCTTGTAATGATTACTGACTTTCTATTTTGAAGAGATCGTGTCCAATTCTCTTTCTGGTTTATTTACTCTTTGTTTCTTTTCCCAATCTGGTGCGATCCAAACCGGGACATTTTTCGCTTCAAGCAACGCGTTACCTAAAATCAAATCGGCTGCCCGTTCTGCAACCATGATCGTTGGCGCATTTAAATTGCCATTTGGAATGGTCGGGAAAATAGACGAGTCCACCACACGGAGTTGAGCAATCCCTCGAACTCGGCAAGCCTCATCTAAGACTGCTGTTGGATCATCATGAGAACCCATCTTACAACTGCATGATGGGTGATAAGCGCTTTCTACATTTTGCTTAACCCATTCATCTATGTCCTCATCAGAGGTGATATGCATTCCCGGTTGAATCTCTTCTCCGCGATACTCATCAAGTGCAGGCTGTGCAAGAAGTTCGCGTGTTAAGCGAATACAATCACGCCAGTCTTGGCGGTCTTGGGGTGTTGAAATGTAATTAAAACTGATCTTTGGTTTCGCATGCGGATCGGTAGACGTTATCTCCACAGAACCTCGACTCTCAGGCTTATTTGGCCCAACATGAACTTGGAATCCATGACCATCAAATGCCGCATTGCCGTCATAACGCATTGCTGCTGGGAGGAAGTGATATTGGATATTTGGCCATTTAAGCCCTTTGCGAGAACGTATAAAGCCGCAAGACTCAAAGTGATTGGTCGCACCTAAACCTTTTCGAGTCAAAATCCATTCCGCACCAATTAACCCTTTGCTGACAAGGCCTAATTTACTGTTTAGAGTGATCGGTTGAGAGCAATGATATTGAAAATAGACTTCCAAGTGATCTTGTAGATTCTGGCCAACACCAGGTAGATCATGTTTTAGTTCGACACCGGCTTGGCTCAGCACTTCTTTAGGTCCAATGCCTGAAAGCTGCAACAGTTGAACCGAACCAATGGAACCCGCACTCGAAATCACTTCTTTTGTTGCGCGAGCTTGTAGTATTTTACCCGATTTTTCGAATTCAATGCCAACGGCCGTTTTTCCTTCCAAAATCACTTTTCGCGCGACAATTCCCGTCATCAAGGTTAAATTTTTACGCTTCATTGCACGGCGTAAATAAGCATTGGACGTCGACGCTCGTATGCCTTTTTTAACGGTCATGTGCATTGGGCCAAAACCCTCTTGCTGATAACCGTTATAATCTTTTGTTTCGGGATATCCGGCTTCTTTCCCTGCATCAATAAAAGCTTGGTAAAGCGGATTTAAAGCCATATCGTTACCGTTACAGGTGCCCAACGGCCCAGTTCCACCTCGGTATTCATCCTCGCCTTGAATCCAAGTTTCAGCACGACGAAAATATGGTAGGCAAGCTTGATAATTCCAGCCATTCGCACCTTTCTCTTCCCACTCATCAAAATCACATGCATGACCGCGAACATAGACCATGCCGTTGATTGATGAACTGCCACCAAGTACTTTTCCTCGTGGGCAGTGCAACTTCCGACCATCAATGCCCTGCTCGGCTTGAGTTTCAAACTGCCAAGCGTATCTTTCTGAATTCATCGGGTATGAGAGTGCGGTTGGCATCTGGATGAAAATGCTTCTATCCGTACCGCCCGCTTCTAAAAGTAGAACGTTAAATTCGCCACTTTCCGTTAACCGATCCGCTAACACACAGCCAGCCGAACCCGCGCCAACGATAATATAATCGTAGCTTTGTTGCATTGGTCGTCTCCTTGACGTTAGAAAATCGAATTAAGCGTAAGGGCTGGCATAATCACCAAGCTCAATCAGTACACTTTTCGTTTGGGTGTAATGCAGAAGTGTTTCTGGTCCATTCTCACGGCCAATTCCAGACATTTTATATCCGCCTACCGGCATCTCAGCAGGAGAATCCCCCCAAGTATTGACCCAACAGATCCCAGCTTGCATCTGATGAATGACTCGATGTGCTCTGGATAAGTTTTGAGTGAAGATCCCAGCCGCTAAGCCATAATCGGTGTCATTAGCTCGCTGAATAACCTCGGCTTCATCGCTAAACTTTAAAACGGACATAACAGGGCCGAAGATTTCACTTTGGACATGCGGCATATCATCTGTGCAATCAACAAAAACCGTTGGGGCGACAAAATTGCCTTTATCTAAACCATTTTCTGTCACTTGATAACCGCCCGTCAGTAGCGTTGCACCACTGGCTTTTGCCGTCTCAATAGCATCTAACACTTTTCCTAAATGCTCCTTTGAGATCAGAGCGCCAATTTGAGTCTCCAAATCCATTGGATCGCCAACGGTCAGCTTTTCCGTTCTCTCTTTTAGCTGCAAAATAAAATCGTCATAAATAGACTCATGAACAAACACTCTCGTGCCATTGGTACAAACTTCACCTTGTGTATAGAAGTTGGCAACCATGGCGGCAGATACCGCATCATTCAATTTTGCATCATCAAAAATCACAAGTGGTGACTTTCCACCAAGCTCCATGGTGACCGATTTAAGTGTTTTCGCACTGTCGGCCATCACCGCTTTACCTGTTCCCGTTTCTCCAGTGAAGGAGACTTTAGCTACATCAGGGTGCGCGGTAAGCATTTGGCCTACACGGTAATCCCCTTGCACCACGTTAAATACACCGTCTGGCAGTCCCGCTTCTGTGTATATTTCGGCTAATTTCAATGCGGTAAGTGGTGTCTCTTCGGAAGGTTTGAAAACCATCGCATTACCCGCGGCTAATGCGGGTGCGGATTTCCACATTGCAATTTGAACAGGATAATTCCAAGCGCCGATGCCCGCGCAAACTCCCAAGGGTTCACGTCGAGTGTAGAAAAACTGATTGTCACTCAGTGGTTGCTGATCACCCTGCATAGCGGGAACGAGGCCTGCGAAATATTCGATCACATCGGCACCAGAAGCGATATCCACTTCTAGCGCTTCTTGTAATGGTTTTCCGGTATCGGCGACTTCTAATGCTGCAAGCTCATCATTTCGCTGTCTCAGTATTTCGACGGATTTAAGCAAAATTCGGCTGCGTTCTATAGGTGACATTCCGGACCAAATAGCAAAGCCACGTTTAGCGGATTCCATTGCGAGATCAAGATCTTGTTGAGACGCTTGTCCTATCTCTGCAATCGCTTCTCCATTTGCAGGGTTATAACTGGTAAAGGTTTCAGCAGATGTTGCACATACCGCTTTACCATCGATGTATAGTGATTTCATTTCCATTTGAAGAATCTAACTTAATTTAATTTTGTGAATGAGTGATGTATTAGAAGTAACTGACTCGATACGTTCTTAAATCATCAAGAATTCATCGATTGTTGGGAATAAAAGGTGAGTTGTTTATCTAAGTAATCGTTGATGATTTCAGTGGCTTTCTCTCCATCAATACCATCAGGGTTGAGTGTGCCCCGCAGCCATATACCATCAATTAATGAAGCAACCCCGTGAGCCACGAGATCTGCTTGTTCAATTGGCAATAATGCTTTCAACTCAATTTTAAGATGTGACAATAGACGTTTTTCATTGACCCGTTGTAAGCGTTTAAGCTGAACGTCATGCATTGAATAAGACCAGAATGCTAACCACGTTTTCGCTACTTCATTTTTAACTTGATAGCCTTCGAAATTACCTTTAATGATCGCGTTGATCCGCTGATGGTGAGCATCCACAGGCAGTAATTTCAATTGGGAAGTGATACTGGTGGACAGCTGACGAAGGATCTCTCGCATCGTCTCTTCAAGCAGGCCGTGTTTGCCGCCAAAATAGTGATTAATGATCCCAGTCGACACACCAGCTTCTTTGCTGATCAACGAAATGCTCGCGCCATGAAGCCCTACTCGATCTATCACTGCCATCGTCGCTTTAACAAGTTGCGGTTTGCGAATATCTGGCATTCCAACCTTGGGCATTTCTGAACCTTTTATTTTTTATTGAACGATCAATTAAGTATAAAGTGCCAGAAAAATAGTTAGAGTACAAACTATTATTTCACCAAAACACTACATCTCACAACATACAAGTGCCACAAAATCACATAAAGACAACATTTAATGCTTATATTAAGAACGTAAACAGAGTCATTAATACTTTTAATTACAACAAGATAGAATCAGTACTGAATATTTACAATGTAAACCCAAAAAGAACAACAGGATGGAAAATCATTAGACTACGAATTAATTACTTTGTAACAAAAACGGCTCCACTAACTTCATATAAGACACGTATTAAAGAAACATTCATCTGTTCAAATGGTGTTTTACTGGCACAAAAAAGCCCCAGTATCTAACTGAGGCATATAAGTTACAGGCATTAAAATCTGCCGTTCTCACCATTCATTGATTGTATATTGTCTGATCACCCTAAATCAAATTGCACTAAATCAGGTTCCAATCTTGATTCTCAGCAAGAGTCATTTTGAGGATGCTAAAAACTAATGATACTGACAAATACAGAGATGAGGATCCCGCCGACCATTGGAATCGTTGTTCTTTTTGCAAGTTCAAATGGTGAGACATCTGCAACGCCCGCAATGGCAACCATGTTAGGTGCGATTGGTGAGATATTACGACTCATCCCGGCAACAAACTGCATCGGTAACAGCATCATCACTGGTGCAATGCCCATCTTACCTGCGATTTCAGGAACTAAATTGGCAAACGAGAAAAATGCCGCATTACCTGAACCCATCAAAATAGCTGAAACCATAATGATTGCGACCATCACAATCGTCATAAGTACTGGGCTAAATCCAGCAGATTCGGCTGCATTTACAATCACATCGATGGCACCAATGGTTTTCAAACCTTGCGCAAAAACTTGGCCTGCAACAATGAATGTCACGACGTTAGCAAACTGACGCCCCATCCCATCGAAGAATATTTGAATAGAATCAACGACCGCTTTAGCATTGTCACGACGGACAAATTCAAATCCTAAAGTGATGACAATAGAAACGAGCATTGCTGTAGTCACGTCCATTTTAATGCTACTTATCATTAATTTACTGAAAGTAAAAATAAGCACTAAAGGAATAACCGGTAAAATAGCGTAGATGGTAGGCGCAATCGCTGAGCTTTCTTCGCTTACAGCCACAGTTTCTGATTGCTCATTCAAATGGCGATGTTCACTTGCGATATGGCCACTTTTTACATCAAAATACTTTTGTACCAGTACATGAAGAACAGCAATAACAGCTAATGCAGCAAGCGCAACCGCCAATTGATATTGCACAACGTAATCAACAACATCTATACCAATGATCTCTGCTGCAAAGTTCACGTTACCTTGACCCGGTCCCATCTCTACCGCAACCGCAGTCGCAATAGGCGCACATGCAGACAAACGACTTAAACCAACACTTCGCATTAATGGGTATAGCGTCACCATTAGTAGCACACCTAAACCAGATGCACTTGTAATGAAAATTGAGAGAAACTCACCAATAATGAAACACATCGCCATAAACAGGTAAGGCATATGCTTAATGTGAGTTAGCGGACGAGTAAGAACACGCACCAATGCCTCTGATGCACCAATCTCATGCATATAAAAAGCAAAGCCGGCAATCGCCATGATTTTCAGACCTAAACCGGCGCTCTGACTTGAAAAAGTGAGCTTAATAAAATGGAAAATATCAAGCCATTGAGACCCCGTAGAAGCACTTTCTGGTAGTGGCAAATCCTGCCCAATTAGCATTGCTGAAACCATCAAAACAATACCACCAGCAATTAAGATGGCTTGAGCCTTGTATCCCTTGAGTACAAAAGTCGCAACAAGCCCTGTCACGATCAGAGATATAATAATAGATAACATATAAATTCCCGAATAAAGTCCTAAAAAATCAATTCGCGCGGAGTTTATATTAAGAATTTTGACAATAATGTGATATTTGCTCGGAATATAAATTTATATGACATTAAATGCTTACGTTCCAAATATCGAATATTACATTGCATGTATATGCATAAAATATAATAGATAACGTGTTCTCTAGCACTTTAAATATTGCTCAATTGTTGTAGCGCTACAATTAAAATCAGACCAACGATGTACTTTGCCCTATTATTTATTACTAACTAATTTATAAACCAACTGTATTTACCTAATTAATGCGCGCAAATTTTATAATTAAAGAAATACACACTAAAAAAGCAAAAGTGATTTGTGATAGATATGAAAAAAGCCCCAGCATTTCTGCTAGGGCTTTTAATCAATAATGGAGGCGCCTCCCGGAGTCGAACCGAGGTCCACGGATTTGCAATCCGCTGCATAGCCACTCTGCCAAGGCGCCATAATTGATATTGCTCTAATGAGCTTTGTTTCGATTTTACTAAAAGTAAGATGGTGCCCCGGGCCGGACTTGAACCGGCACAGCGCGAACGCCGAGGGATTTTAAATCCCTTGTGTCTACCAATTCCACCACCAGGGCACGCAATTCTTGATTGCGATAATCGGCACCACTGTCAATAATGACAATTCCAATTTTCGTAAAATTCTTTTACTCAACAAGCTAACTGTGCGTTGCTCCCTGAGAACGAGATGTACTTTAACTGATTAAGAAAATGAGTCAACAATAAATTATATTGATTTGATTCAAATGGTTAAAAACCAAGCTCAACGAACATTTTAACACCAAAACGCAGTAAAAAAGGGGCTCAAACTTTACTATTTAAGCTTTAGAGTTCTTGTTCAGAATTTGAAAACTTCAATATCTCAATATCTTTCACCGTCACTTTGCCATCCCTTCCCACTTGATTGTCTACGATAACATAACGATTCGCGTCAGTTTTGGTTATTGTATAATCACTTTCTGCTCCTGAAAATACAACGCTATTATTTCCTAAGTTACCTGTAATCACATTATCGAGTTGGTTAATGATTACATTAGAATCATTGGTACCTGTTAAGGTGATATCTTTTAAATAGCGAGAATGATTCGTGTATGGTTTTGACGCATCATATTTCAAGCTGAAAGTGCCATTAAAACTCTCATCAATTCGAGCATTATAGGTGATGTAAGGGTGGAAAAATTTAGTCATTAGTTCAGCACCAAGAGGATCTTCTGTCAGAATTCCCGCCCTAGTCTTTGCCAAATAAATTCCCCACATTCCTTTTTGGCTATCTGCTGTATTCAAAGCAGCGTTTCCTGAAGCATCCGAATTCCATGCCCCCCATAGTCCATAATACGAATCAACAACAGCGGCTAAATATTCTTGAGAGAGACTATTTTCTTGGGTTAGCTCCGTGATCCAGTCCTTATTTTCGTCCCCAAGTCCCCATATGCTCTGAGTTAATGCTGTAACTTGAGCACTTCGAATTTCGGCCTGATACTCAGGGAGTACACCATCAAATGATTGGTTTTGATCCACACCAATACCGTAATCATGAACCAAGTGCAGAATCTCTTCATATGTCGCATCTCGGTGATTATAGTCTTGTTTGATGTACCACTCTCCCCCTTCAACTTGGATTTCATTCTTGTATAAAGGCTGACCATCAAGTTCTGACGCTGAGTTACTTCCGTCATCACTGCCATTCAACAACATCAATAATGCACCGTTATCTGCCATCTTATTAATGACATCCGTTTTATCACCCCCAAACTCAGATAAAGTGTAATCCGTTAAATAATGGCTTAACACAGAGCGTACTCGGATGATCTGATTATCTGTTATCTGATCTTGCGACACGATATGAATCGGTTTTCCATTTGGTGCAATAAGCGAAGTATAGCGGTCAAATTTCAGAGCCTGACTATACGTTGCTGAGAGAGAGGCTGGAACCGGAGTAATCCCGAGATTTTCGACTTTGGTGATCAGTTGATATTGTTCAATCTCACTGCTCGTCATATAGTGCATCTCATCTGACGCAGCGACATTAAGCGTAAACCAATAGAAACTAGCAGGAACCCCCATTTCTTGATAGTAATCTAAATATGGCTTATGCACGGGGCTTGATATAGGAAAGCTCCCACCATCCTTTACACCATCACTCCATGAGTGCACTCCCACTCTAGCACCTTCTACGAGTCTTCTCTTTGTTCCAGCGAGAAACAGATCGGTCCCACCAGACGCAACATGCCCAGTTTTCCCAATTGACGTTGTAACTCCACTTTGCCTAATAAGCCTGCCTAACTGTAGGTTCGCATCATCGTCCGCTGAGCCATCAATATTAATGAGTGATAATGTTTTTATATTGGAGTTCGCTGCCAACATCTTACTAAATGCGGATGGTGTCCCGTCACAAACAACCCCAGTCACTTTTGCGATATCCCCTTCAACTGTGAATGACAGAGGCTTATCACCATCCATAGGAATTGAGCAGCTTGATTCAAATACTCCGGTGTTAGGAGAGACCGCTGTTGATGTTGAAGATGTTGAATTACAACCAACAAGAGATGAAACAACCATTGTGGTTAAAAGCGCAAGTTTTATATTCATTGCAATAAGCCCTATTTCGAGAAACGATGTGTTTACTTGAAATCACTTTAACAACATCAATACTGTAATTCTGGGCATGACACTTAGTACGACATACTGATACAAAGTGATACACAACAGCACAAATGAAAAGCGTCAGCTCATGTTCATAATTACGCCAAGGGATCAACTTCGTTCCCTATATTTGGGTAACTTGTTCAAAAAATTCGGCTAGTGAGGCGCTTTTGCACTTTCCATTAGATGAAACTTATATACAATATCGAGATTGCTCGCACATAACTAAAAATTTATATAATTAATACCAATACTACTGGGCAAAATTGCCCTATCTTGGTAGATAGTAGAATTATTGCTCTATCCAGTTATAAGAATAAATAAGGAGCAAATCTGGTGCTTCAGGAAGTAAATCTATCCGATCTAGAAATTGGAATGTACATCGTAGAAATCGCGCAACAAAAAAGTAACTCGCGTTTGCGTGATCCCGACTGGGTAAAAAGACAGTCAACCATTAAAAAGCTCGCTGAAAATGGCGTGATAAGTGTCATGGTTAATCCAGAAAAACGTAAATACGTTAAATCTGAAAACCATATAAAACACTTACAGCATAAGAGTGCGTTTGAAGATCTTGATGAAGCAAGTGAGCTTTTTATCGAGTCTAAATCTGTACAAAGGAAAGTTTTTGAAAACATACAAAACGGATTACAAATTGATGTGGAACTTGTGAAAGCAGCCACTGATAAGTCCATAGATATGTTATTCAAAAACCCTAACGCTATCAGCTGTATGCTGAATATTCGTGAAAAAGATGAGTATTTGTTAGAGCACTCGCTAGGTGTTGCTATTCTCACGGCCATGTTTGCTCGTTACCTCAATCTCAAGAAAGAAGTTATTCAGCACATGACTGTCGGTGCAATTTTGCATGATGTCGGTAAAATTGATATTCCAGACAATATTCTGCACAAGCCAGCGCGGTTAACTCATCCAGAGTTCGATATTATGAAAAAACATATCGACCACTCAATCACTAGGTTAGAAAAAACACCAGGGTTATCCAAACTAGCGCTAAGCACTGCCGCTCTGCACCATGAAAAAATCAATGGTAAAGGCTACCCATACGGTTTATCTGGAGAGGATATTCCACTCAATGGCCGAATAATTGGTATTTGTGACGTATTTGACGCATTAACAGCAACACGTTGCTATAAGCAAGGATTTACTCATACTAAAGCATTCACTATTGTGCGCAAAATGGCAGCTGAAGGTGATCTAGACGAAGTGTTAGTTAAAAAATTCATTGATTGCGTGGGCTCATACCCTGTTGGTGCAATGGTTGAATTAACATCTGACAAGCTTGCGATTGTTGACACTCGCAACATAGATGATTCAACGAAGCCGAAAGTCTACACCTTCTATGACTTGAGCTCTCGTAAATACAGTGATGTGGTTCGCGTTGATCTAGCTGAAAAAGAAAATGTACAAATTGTTAAATGCATTCGAGCGGAAGAATATGGCTTAAATTTCCGTGAAGCGATTGAGCATATCAACACAAATAAAATTTAATCTTGATAATAAAAATCGCTACAACTAAATACTTAGCTGTAGCGATTTTTAATGAAATCAAACACTATCGAATATTTATTAATAACATTTGCTTAAGTACTAATAATTATCGTTTTTCAAACTCAGATATAATCTTATTTATCTCAGAGGATTTTGGCATGGTATATAGATTCTGATTGTATGCCAAACTCCCCCATAATGCGTTAGCTTTTGCAATATCAATGACTTCAGAATTAACTTCCATCGGTTGCTGAGTTTTTGTGTCGAAGTCATATGAGTAAGCATAAGGTGTATTACCAGGTGTCAATACAACTAAATTGTCTCTAGTAAGATAACCAAAGTTATTCGCAAACTGCATCATTGCTCGTTCATCTTCTTTCAATAGTGGTTTCGTTAAATCGTGTCCAAGCATAGGTGAAACTGATGAAACTCCAATCAAAGACATCAGTGTTGATGGCATATCAATATTGCTCGCCAAGCGATCATCATTTCGTGGTTGAATATCTTTCCCCACGATCACTGCTGGGATATGGAATCTGTCGACAGGAATCAAATCTGTCGCGCTTACTCTTGAATCATGGTCAGCAATAACCACAAAAATCGTATTATCCCAATACTCAGATTGTTTAGCTTTTTCGAAAAACTTACCAAGTGCATAATCTGAATATTTAACAGTGTTATTACGAGTATGTTTCTCAGCATCGTATTGCTCAATTTTCCCATCAGGGTATTCAAACGGACTATGATTTGATGAAGTGAAAACTAAGCTGAAAAAAGGTCTATCTTCCTTGTGCATTTTCGTAAATTGTTGGTCTGCCATGTTGTACAAATCTTCATCAGACACCCCCCATGAACCAGTAAATATCGGTTGTTTATAATCACTCTCATCAACGATATTTTGAAAACCATTACCTAGAAAAAAGCTTTTCATATTATCAAAGTGACTTTCTCCACCATATATGAATTGAGTCATATAGCCATAATCAGAAAGTAAAGCTGCTATATTAAAAAATCCATTCTGGCTTTTGCTTAGCTTAACGACTGCACGAGATGGCGTTGGCGGAAACCCCGTTGTCATCGCTTCAATACCTCTAACAGAGCGAGTACCGGTTGCGTACATCTGGTTAAAACTCCAACCTTCCTTAATTAATACATCCAAATTAGGGGTTAAAGGTAAGCCACCCAATCCACCGACAAATCTCGCCCCCAGGCTTTCTTGCAACAAGATAACCAAATTTTTTTTTGGCCCTTCATAACTCGATGAATTATAATTTAATGTTGTAGTTTCATTCAAAAAACGTCCAGATATAGCTGAAGATTCTCTCACTAAGTCTACTATTCTATCCTTAGCCATCATGCCATACATAGAGGTTGCATTTTTTTCTGAGCCCATATTTTTTAAGGCGAAAATGACTGAGTACGCAGAATTCAAAACTAAATCATTCATTAATGGATCGGTAGAGAAAGACACCGCTGCAGGGTTTATTGGACGATGACCGAGAGATGAACGAGCTCCCCCAACACCAACAAGTACAACTAAAACCGCCATAATGATTCTTATATGTAACTTTGGCATGGTAATGTTTTTCGTCGCATAACCACTAAATTTCCAACCATAATAAAAAGTTATTAACGACCCAACTAGCCCAATAAATAATTCTGTTTTATAGCCAGTAAAGAGCATTCCAAACACTTCTTTTGGATAAACTAAGTATTCAATGAATAACCTATTTGGCCTTAAGTCGTATTCTAGGATAAATGGAACAGTAGCAAGTTCCATATAAACAAAGATCCAAAGCCCTATTACGAGCCAAATTCTCTGAACATAAACCCATACTCTACCTACAGCTTTTTCTGTAGGTAGAAGAGCAGCAAGCAATGCCGGAATTAAAAAAAACCAGCATATACTAGCTATATCAACTCTTACACCTTGTAATAGAATAAAAAACCAGCCCGAAGAGTCTGTCACTCTTTCATTGAGCCATAGAGAAAGCAAAAATCGACTTGTAGTTAATATTAGTAAAGTTAAGGCACTAAACATCACTACTGGTTTCAATCCATAAAAACCAAGCTTTTTCATACTACACCCTTGAATAATAAGTTAACTTCTGCAGGAGTTGAATATATCCATGTTTTCATTATAGATATTAGTATTTACATCCATTACACCAAGAATAGAATGAAATATATTATCCTGAGAATACTTGTTACTGCTCGCTTCACCTTTAATACACGAAGTGTTGATCTTTTTAGTCTGCTTGAAACCATCAGACATCCAAAGCATCAGGGGAACTTTGGTTTGATATTCCGGGGCTAATCCATATGGCATGCCATGTAAGAACATACCGTTTTCTCCAAGAGATTCACCATGGTCAGAAATATATACCAGCGCGGTATTATATTTATCATTCAGATCTTTTAGCTTTTGTATCGCTTGGCTGATGACATAGTCAGTGTAAAGAATCGTATTGTCATATGTGTTAACTATCTCTTCAACGCTGCAGTTCTCAATATCGCTTCGTGGGCAATCGGGTAAGAATTTCCTCGCCTCTTTAGGGTAACGCTTATAATACGTTGGTCCATGACTGCCAATTAAGTGCAATGCAATCATTCTATTACCATCTAATGACTCGACATCTTGCTCAAAGCTTTCCAACAGAGCCATGTCATAGCATGTACTCCCATCACAGAGTTCATTCACTTTACTACGATCTACCACTTTTTTTGTAATGCGTTCGGCGACATTTTTATCCCCTCCATCATTCTCTTTCCAAAGCACTGACACCTTCGCTCTATTTAAAATATCGAGTAAGTTATCTTGATTATCGGCAACCTTACGGTCGAAATTATTTCGAGTTAATGAAGAGAACATACATGGAACAGAAACGGCGGTTGCGGTTCCACAAGAGCTAACATTTTGAAATGAAACCACATCTAAATCGCGAGTAAACGCATTCGTAGGTTTAGAGTAACCGTTTAATTCATAATTTTGTGAACGAGCAGTTTCGCCGACCACAAATACAAGCAGAGTAGGCTTAGATTTTGAATCCTGCAGTGCTTCATCACTTTGTTTTGCATCTGTCCCTATATATTTATATTCAAGTGGCGTTGTGAAGTATTTATCCTTAATAAAACCTGTCGCGCTGTATATAAACTGAGTTGGAATGATTGCTTTTTTAAGTGCGCTATTATTTCTGCCTACTGATGCATAATCTTGATAATACATCATTGCAATTAAAGCAATCACTATAACGGAAGCTAGCATCGAACCGAGTTTAGATAAAACCATTTTGATGATATTTTGGTTCGCACTCAGCTTCGTCATCATTAGCATTAAAGCGGGCACTACACCCATTAAGAGAGTCCACACAACGGAGTAAACACTCAAATAAGAGCCGGCTTCACTGGTATCTGTTTCTATAACGTTTGCGATCATATTATAGTCAAACAAAGTTCCATAGTTATAACCCGCATAACTTACGACACTAGATAAAATCAAGATGATTACAAAAAATGGCTTTGTAATCATCGGCCAACTAAACAGATTGAAAATTAGATTTAATGCTGCCAAAAAGAAAATTGGGATTGATATTACAAACCCGACTTTAACGCCATTGATATCATTCAATATTGAACTAAGCTCGCTGTAAACAGGGATATTAACCACTACCGCAAAATACAACGCGAGTATAAAGGTGACACAAGTATATGAAACCTTTCTTTTAAAGAGAGGCTTAATTAAATAATTCATTTTATTACCAATAGAGATTAAAGCAGGATAATAGCCCATGTTAAAGCGGCAAAAACAAGCGAAACAAATACTGCGGCTGAGCCTATATCTTTTGCTCGACCACTCAACTCGTGCCATTCAGACCCAATTCTGTCAACCACAGCTTCTATTGCAGAGTTAAGTAATTCGGCTAATAGGATTAAAACTAAGCTACCAATTAATACAACCCTTTCTACGTCAGTAATTGTAAAAACAAATGTAGCTATTGTTAATAAAAAGCAAAGCACCACTTCTTGTCGGAATGCGGCTTCATTTATCCATGCTGCTTTTAAACCTTTCATTGAATATCCGGTTGCATCATATATTCTAGCAATTCCGGTTTTACCTGGTTTCATAATACATCCAAATATGAAAATCATTTCGAGGTCATACTAATCTTGTACGCGTGAATTTTATGTGTACAACTGAGTTATTTCCTCTTACTTTTTATAAATTAAGGAAAAATATAGTCCATCGATTCCTAAATTCAATTCAATATTATTAAATTAGTTGCTTAATCTTCCGCATCATATACGGTGTATCCTTTCTTCACTAAACAACGTCTCAACACTTTGCTTTGCACTGCGGTCGCATCATTTGCTCCGGTTGCTGCTCCTGCTCCGGCACCAACAGCACCTCCGGCAACGGCACCAACAGCTGCCCCACCGACACCATCTTCAAGTACACCGACAAGAGCACCCACTACTGCTCCTGTCACTGCGCTATTCTTCGCTTCCGTTTTAGCCGCTTCTGCTTTATCAACTTGCTCTGCATAAGACTGGCAATATTTGAAATCTTGGTCATATTGATTTGCATCGACACCTGTCATATCTACGACAGGTTTTTGGTTGTAAGCGCACGCTGATAGAGTGCTTGTCACTGCGAGTAACCAGATAATTTTTTTCATAACGGTACCTTATTGATTAAATTTAAAGTAACGTAAATGTACAGCGTTTTATTGGATATGACTGTCCTAATTTGTCTCGCTTTTGTCATACTCTGTCAGACACAAAAAAAGCGGTGCAAATGCACCGCTATATTTTTATAGAACACCGTTAATTATCTGACTATAAAGATTAATCAAACATCGTTTGGTATTTTTACAACAAAACAAGCTCCGCCTAAATAACTGTGGGAAATGCTCACGTTTCCGCGGTGACGATCGGTAATTTGCTTGACTATCGCCAGCCCTAAACCATGCCCTGATTTCTTTTTGTTTCGAGCTGAATCTGCACTATAAAATGCATCAAACAAATATGGCCAGTGCTTCTCATTGACTCCTTCACCGTCATCATGAACTTCAATACAGATATAGCCCTCATCTTTTGATAGAACAAGATGTATGTTCTGCTGTGCGAATTTACAGCCATTTCTAACTAAATTGTCCAACGCTCTTTTCAGTAAATGTGAGTCTGCTGTAAGGTAAGTTTCGACCGCAAACAAATCCGACTTAATATTGATCTTTGTATCTTTCCTCCAACGAATAATTTGATCTGTTATCCATTCATTGATTGAAATCGACTGTAGATTTAAATCTGTATCTGGCCTCTCGACACGAGCATAATACAGAAGTTCATCAACCATCGTCTCCATCTCTTCTGTATCTTCAATGATGCTTGCAATCGTCTTCTGCTGTTCTTTATCCAAATTCGTATCAGATAATATTTCAGCCTGCCACTGCACTCTAAAAATAGGGGTTCTTAGCTCATGTGCAACCGCATTAGTTAACGCTCGGTTACTGGTAATCAAACCTGAAATTTTATCAGCCATGTGGTTAAAGCTTTGATTTAAAGTTCCAACTTTTTTTGAACCTTTTAAAGGTGCTCGCGCATTAAAATCACCATCAGCAAAAGCCAAGGTGACTCTTTCTAATTCACGTATTCTGCGACTTAAAAACCAGATAAGAAGCACACAATAAAGAGCAAATCCAAAAATAAAAAATATCCAAACGATATTGTCATCAAAATCTATTTTCCGAATTAACGGAGCATTAGCATCAACATCCATTGTATAGATGTCATTACTATTGTTTATCGTAAACCATAAAATGCGTTCATCATCATAATAAAATCGCTGATCCACATGAGCAGCGATTCCATCTCGAACTTCTTTTGACTCACTACCTGAAGATATAGTGGTTAGTATTTGGCGTGTTTTACTGGTGAAGTTATGCAGGGCTTCTAACGCAGCTTCTTTTCCTTGCCCATCAGATATTGTATCAATGGTGTCTAGGTAAGCCTCAGCTTCGTACTCTTGTAAAATATAATCGTAATCAGTATTAATTTGATAAATAACGATTTCATAGCCCACTAAACTCATAAAAAAAAGTAATATAAGCCCAAAGAATGACTCTAAATATATTCTTCGCATCTCACCCCTACCATATAACTGTCATTATCGAATCTAGTTTTCCCATGCATCAGGGATAAACAGATACCCTTTACCGCGAACAGTGATGATTTTCTTTGGTGGCACACTCACATCACCCAGCTTTTTTCTTAGAGCGACGATCTTATTATCGACGGTTCTATCAATGCCATCATACTCGATGCCTCTAAGTAACTTAGTGAGCACATCCCGAGACAACACCTCTTCCGCTGATGATGCGAGTAAAAGTAGCAGGTCAAATTCGCTGTCTGTCATCACAATGTTCTGAGCACCAAGTTCACAACTACGATGCGCTTTATTTAACTTCAGTTGTCCAAAATGTAATTCATTCTTGTTTTCGACTACAGAAGTACTCTCTGCCCTACGTAACAACATACGGATACGAGCTAAGAGAACCCTTGGCTTGACCGGTTTACTCACAAAATCATCCATTCCAGTCTCTAGAGCTGCCACATGATCAAAATCATCATCACTTGCAGTAAGCATCAAAATCTTACCTCTATAGTCATTTCTGATCTGTCTACAAATTGTCAGTCCATCTTGGCCAGGCAACATGAGGTCGAGTAACACAAGATCTGGATTTTCATTGAGGATAACCTGCGGAGCTTCATTTCCATCCCCCACAGTAATTACGTTAAATCCTTGTTTTAAAAAGTAATCATTGAGCATTGACTGAAGTTTTAAATCATCTTCAACGATAACGAGTTTTTGAACGGACATAATTGATTCTCTGTACTTCAACTAGCGATTATGAATTGTCAGAGTTCGCCTGACACATGATTACAATGTTATAGAATTTCAGGTCATATGTATTTATAAATTGCGGCTGCAACCATAAATATCGCATATTTAGAAAACCGAAGTATCAATAAGTTCAATACGTTACTTACAAAAAAAGAGGCACCAAAATGATGCCTCTTTAAGAGAAAGTAATTATCAGTTAAGCGATGAGCTAATAGCTCACGATTATGGTTTGTTGATGCGATACATTTTGAGCATCAATAGCCAGTTCAAGTGTATTCCCCTGCATTTTCCATGATGTGATTTTTTCACCGTTCAATTCGACTTTTGTTGCTGAGAGCCCATCAAGTTGCCACTCAACCAATATTGGTCTTAATTGGGGAGCGCCTTCATAAGTCCCACTCGTCGTGAGCGTCAGTTTTGCCTCAGATTTTTTCGTATCTAGTTTGATTAATGTACGTCTTAAATCACCATCCAAATACTCGTTAGTGACGCCATCATCTTCATAGAGTGTAAATTCACTGTGTTGAGGTAAACCAAATACTTTCAGCGCTATAGTTTCAGGAACGTCACTGGTTAACTTACCGCTAGCAGCAGGGTTGAATGGCACAATGGCCCCCTCTTTCGCGTAAAGTGGTAGTTGGAACAGTGCTTCACCTTTCAGCTCAGAATAGAGCGGTTGTTCTTTCAACTCGATGCCAGTATCACTGTTATATGATTCGCCTGTTCTAAAATCAAACCACTTCCCTTTCGGTAAATACACATCCACATTTTTTTGGCCTAGTTTTGCTACAGCAACACTGAGTAATGATTCACCCATCATTTTGTGATTGCTTAGCGTTACTGCTTTTGGATCGTTTCCGAACTCAAAACCAAGACTTGGGAACACAGGAGCGTTGGTTAAATGTGCCGTATGAGCATTTGAGTAAATATACGGAATTAGCTGATACCTCAGTTCTAGGTTCGACTTATTACTCTCTAGATCACCGACTCTGTCCGGCGCTGTTTCTTTACAATTACATAAGTTCTCAGTGTGCGGACGAACAGGCACGTCAAACAATGAACTGTATGCGAACCACTGTGTGTAGGTTTCAGCTAGCGCTGCGTCTTTATCCTTACTCGGCACACCTAAACCCGCGCGATGGAAACCACCGATATCTGAACCATAATAATCCATACCCGATAACATCATATTGGTCTGCATACCCAGCTGAACCGACAAGCTGGTAAGATTAGAACCAATATCACCCGACCACATTGAAGCACCAAAACGTTGAATACCTGGCGCACCTGAACGTGACATCATGAACGGACGCTGGCTGACATCATTACGCTGATAGCCTTGGTATATACTTTCTAACCATTTGTAATTGAAAATGTTGTGTATTTCATTGTGTCCTTGGTCGCCAGCATAAATACCATTGCTATTGTACATTTCGGGCTCGCCAAGATCCGTCCAATGACCAATTACGCCCATATCAATCAGCGGTTGGCGTTTCCAATCATGCCACTTAATACCCGCCTCTTTATTGGTCCAGTCAATCATTCCGCCTTTACCCCACCAGTAGCCACCGCCGTCTGAGTTGGTATTGATCGCTTTACCTGTTTTAGGGTCTCTGGCTAAGAATCCAGACTCTTCCATTATGCTATGCTCTTCGAGATCACGGCTCACGTATGACTCTTCAATCAACATCATGCCAATGCCGTCGTCTTTTAACTGAGCAATTTTCTGTTTCGGTTTTGGAAAATTATCTTCATCCCAAGTCAAAGTGCCCATATGGCTCATTGGATCGTAAGGCTGAACATTCCCAAACCACTGCAAATCCATCACGACGCCATCGATCGGAAATTCATTTGACGCTAACGTTTCAAGCTTGCTGTCCATCTCTTTCCAATTATCAAAGCCGTACTCCGATAACCACATACCAAACATCTTTCTTGGTGGAACAAGTGGGTTACCAACCATCGACATATAGGACTGGCGCAATTCAGGGAGACTCTCGGCTGCGAAATAGAATAAATTCACATCGCCTTGTGCAGACTTAATTTTCCACGGAGACTGGCTGAAATCCCACTGTGTTGAGTACATATTGTCTAAATAGACGGCAAAATCCGTTTGATTTGGTGATGATGCATATAAAATTGGGAACATGGTATTGCCTGTTCCACCGCCATTAAACCCTTCCATACGGTTATTGGAGTGTCTCACTTTGCCATTCCAACTAGAGTCGACAATGCCTGGGTTCTGAAACTCTTGCCCTAAACCATTAAGTCGATACTGCTCATCCGCTGAAACGGTAAAGGCGGTGTTTGTGTCCGGGCAAATTTCACTTAATTGGTTATCTTTCTGATTTTCAACCGAAATACATAAGGTTTGCTCATCAACAGACACATCCAAGGCTGGCGTATTAAAGCCGTGTTTCGTTTTCTTAACCTTTGATGGTGCTTTAAATTTCGATAGATCAATCAGATCAGAGTGTTTAAACGATGCCTTTTCATCAGCGTCTTGGTAGGTGATTTGTAGAGCATTATCTGAATGAACAAAAATAGACAACTGCTTACTCTTTTGCGTCGCTCTCGCTTTGATGTTCGAGTATATTTTCTCGACAGTCGCGCTATCTAACTGCGTAGAGAGCGCGGATTTGAACGTATCTTCTGTATAAAACACTTCACCAAAAATAGGCCTCAGTGCCTTAGTCACATTCTCTTCTGGGAAGTCTTTTCTAAGACGAAAAACATCAACAGCCGTCACCTTGTAGGTATCTTGACCAGAGAAATGAAAGGATTGAGGCGCAGACGCCAATGCATGGCCGCTTAAGCCACTAAGAATACATGCGGTTAGGATATTAACGGGTAGTTTTTTGATAAGCACAACATCACCTAGAGATTGATTTTCCTTCACTTCTAAAACACATTCACTTAAGAGGAATGTTGTAATAGAGTCCTTGAAGCTTTATCCCATAGTAATAAAAGTGTTCACCGCTGAAAAATAGCCAAACTTAAACAAGATATAGATAAAAGCTATACCTCTGGTGCAACATAACGAGTTATCAGAATTTCGAGCAA
Source organism: Vibrio clamense (assembly GCF_050337905.1). Taxonomy (NCBI): domain Bacteria; kingdom Pseudomonadati; phylum Pseudomonadota; class Gammaproteobacteria; order Vibrionales; family Vibrionaceae; genus Vibrio; species Vibrio clamense. The sequence goes on from NZ_JAKJTJ010000018.1 coordinate 141,839, forward strand.
GAAACAGAGAATTTATAGATGTTAAATATGTGACTTTACGACTGATATTGATCTCAAGGCGAATTGATAGTGTTCTGGTGCGCAGAAAAAATGAGTGAGCATGAATACCAAATGCTCACTCATTTGTTAAGAATAAAAGGCAGAACGTGCTGCCTTCAATATTAAAGTAGCGTTATCTTTTTCACCATCCCTTGCTCTGCATGTTCAGGAATATTACATGCAAATTCAACATTGCTATCCCCATGAAAGTGCCAGAGTAACTGTTTTGCTTTGCCAGGTTTGACTGTAACGGTACTGCCCGAATCATGGTTATGATGCGGCATAGACTTCATCATCTTACGATGTGCTAACTGCTCTTTCGCTGAACCAATCGAAAATTCATGATCTTGCTTACCAAGGTTCATCACAACAAACTGAACCACATCATTTGGTTGTATCTTCACCTCTTTCTTAAACTTAATCGTCATATCATCGTTGAGTAGAACATGAACAACTTTGTCTGGTTTTGCTCCTTTTGCTGGCATACCCACTTCTGACATACCTTCCATATTCATCATCGAATGGTCCATCTTGCTGTGGTTCATCTCGGTACTGTTCACTTTGGTACTGTTCATTTCTTCGTGGTTCATGGCTCCGTGATCCATTGTAGAGTGGTCAGTATCAGCCAATGCGTATGTTGTTGTGATCGTAAGCAGTGCTGCTAGTAGAGTCTTTTTCATGCGATTTTCCTTAATAAGTCATCTAATCTTTTTGATTTTCTATGTAGAGAGGGGCAGAAACCAATGGCTTCTACCCACTTAGCTTTAATCGTTTACCTTGCTCAGTTCTCGTTGCTTCCAAAGCTTAAAGATGGCTGGGAGTACCAGTAAAGTAAGCAGTAACGCTGATGCCATACCGCCAATCATAGGAGCCGCAATACGCTGCATCACCTCAGAGCCCGTACCTTCACCATACATAATTGGAATAAGGCCAATAATGACGGTGAGTACCGTCATCATGACCGGACGCACTCGAAGTCCTGCCCCCTCTCGAATCGAATGAGTTAGATCTCTCTCTTGTAGTGTTAAACCTTTTTCTTTTGCATCGAGTTTGGTGTAATGCCAAGCTTGGTTGAGGTACACCAGCATAATGACTCCAATTTCTACCGCGACACCTGCAAGCGCAATGAAACCCACACCAACAGCAATAGAGAAGTTGTAGCCAAGGTAGTGCATTAGCCACAACCCTCCAACCATCGCTAGTGGCAACGTGAGCATGATGATCATCACTTCACCGACTCGTCTAAAACTCAGGTAAAGGAGTAGCATAATGATAGCGATGGTGATTGGCACAACGACACCTAAGCGCTCCTTTGCTCGCTCCATGTATTCGTATTGACCTGACCAAGCAATTGAATAGCCCGCAGGTAAATCAAGCTGATCACCCACCGTTTTCCGCGCATCTTCTACGTAAGAACCAAGGTCTCGACCATCAATATCCACAAACACCCAACCATTAGGGCGAGCATTCTCTGTCTTTATCATCGGAGGGCCATCTTCATAGCGAATATCGGCTACGTCTGCCAAGGCTATACGCGCACCATTTGGTGTAATCAGGGGTAAATTTTGCAGTTTTTCAACCGAATCACGATATTCTTGCGGGTAGCGAACATTAATTGGGTATCGCTCAAGACCTTCAATCGTTTCACCCACGTTCATACCACCGACTGCGGTCGAAACAACTTGTTGGATCTCTTTAATGCTCAGCCCATAACGAGCCGCAGCTCGGCGGTTTATGTCAATCGTGACATAACGGCCACCAGCAACACGCTCTGCATAAACCGATGCAGTGCCTGTAATGCTATTCAATATTGGCTCTAGCTCAGACCCAATCTGCTCAATGATTTTAAGATCAGGTCCCGCAATCTTGATACCGATTGGCGTTTTAATGCCAGTCGCAAGCATGTCGATCCGGGTTTTAATTGGCATTACCCAAGCATTGGTTAAACCTGGAAACTGAACTAAATCATCAAACTCTTTACGTAAAGACTCTGAAGTCACCCCGTCTCGCCATTGGCCTTTTGGTTTCAGTTGAATAACAGTCTCAATCATGGTCAGTGGGGCAGGATCGGTTGCGGTTTCAGCGCGACCTATCTTGCCCCATGCAGTCTTCACCTCTGGTACTGTCATAATCAGCTTATTTGTTTGCTGAAGTAGTTCTCTCGCTTTACCAATCGATATACCTGGGTATGTGGTTGGCATGTACATAAGATCGCCCTCATCTAGCGGTGGAATAAACTCACTGCCGAGTTGGGTGGTTGGGTAATAAGCTGAGCCCATCAGCGCAAGCGCAAGTAGGATCATGCTCTTTGGATACTTAAGGCTAAGGCTAAGTAGCGGTTTATACAGAGCTATCAGCCCTTTATTGATTGGGTTCTTATGCTCTGACAATATGTTTCCTCGAATGAAATAACCCATCAATACAGGAACTAAGGTAATCGCCAATCCCGCAGAAGCCGCCATTGCATAAGTCTTAGTAAATGCCAGTGGTGAGAACATTTTTCCTTCTTGGCCTTCCAAAGCAAATACGGGTACAAAGCTTAACGTAATGATCAGCAAAGAAAAAAATAGTGGAGCCCCTACCTCTTGAGCCGCATCACCTATCACTTGCCAACGGTTCTTATCGTTCAGTGGCGTTCGTTCGATATGCTTGTGAACATTCTCGATCATTACAATAGCCCCATCTACCATGGCACCAATGGCAATTGCAATACCGCCTAAAGACATGATGTTGGCATTGATACCTTGCCAATGCATGACGATGAACGCCGAAAGGATACCAACAGGCAAACTCAAAGCGATGACCAATGATGAGCGGATGTGGAATAAGAACAACGCACATACAATCGCAACCACCATGAATTCCTCTGCTAACTTTTTCCAAAGGTTCTCAACGGCAGCATCAATTAATGTGGAGCGGTCGTAAGTCGGAACAATTTCGACGCCTTCAGGTAAACTTCGTTGAAGTTCGGACAGCTTTGCCTTTACCTTAGTAATCACTTCACTGGCATTTTCACCAAATCGCATAACAATCACACCACCAGTAGCTTCTCCCTCGCCATTGAGTTCTGAAATACCACGTCTTATTTGCGGTCCAAAGTTGATATCAGCAATATCACCCAGTAACAAAGCTGTACCTTGTTGAGTGACTTTTAACGGCAGCGCTTCAATATCTTCAATGCTAGACAAATAACCCGTAGTGCGTACCATGTGTTCCGCTTCAGCCACCTCAACAACAGAAGCTCCACTCTCTTGGTTGCCATTTTGAATAGCCATATTGACTTGTTGTAAAGTCAGGTCATAAGCGCGTAATTTAGCCGGGTCGATTTGCACTTGGTACTGCTTAACCATGCCACCAACCGTTGCCACCTCTGACACACCTTCAACCGTTTGAAGCTCATACTTTAAGAACCAATCTTGCAAGCTACGGAGTTCCGCAAGGTCATGCTGTCCCGTTTTGTCTTGTAACACATAGCTGTATACCCAACCGACACCTGTCGCATCGGGACCCAAGGTTGGTTTTGCACTTGGCGGAAGCTTTGGTGCCACTTGGCTTAGATATTCAAGAACACGAGATCTTGCCCAATACATATCAGTATCATCGTTGAAGATAATGTAGACGTAAGAATCTCCAAAAAATGAGTATCCACGCACCGTCTCGGCACCAGGTACAGCAAGCATCGCAGTCGTCAGCGGATAGGTGACTTGGTCTTCAACAACCTGAGGAGCCTGCCCCGGATAGCTTGTTTTTATGATCACTTGAACATCAGAAAGATCGGGGATCGCATCGACAGGAGTATTCTTTACGCTGTATAACCCGCCCAAAATAAGTGCGATTGTTGCCACCAGAACCAAAAATCGGTTACTGATAGACCAACGAATGATGGCATTTATCATTGTTCACCCTCGCTTATTTCTAGTCCTTTCAATAGATACTCTGAACCTTGATTTTCAACTAAAAAACGAACGCTTTGACCTTCTTCAAAATCAACTAAATTCACCTTATCTCCAACAGAGAAGTTCATCTCTCCAGCGTCCCAATCCCATTCTGGTACTGGTTGATGATTAAGGGTGATCATGCCGAAATCAGCCATCAGCATGGTAATGTCACCGTTAATCCAAACTTCAGAAGCCATTAAAGATTCACTGATCTTGTAATCGACTATTTCATACTGACTCGATGCGGCCTTTTGCATCTCAAACTCCAAATGCTGCCCTGCAACAAATGAATCAAACGCTACGCTATCTGCTACGTTAAAGTTCATCACCATTCCGGGCCAGTCCCAATCAGGTACAGGTTGATGATTGATAGTAAGCATGCGATGACCCGCCATCACATCGGTGATTGTCCCTTTTGCCCAAGCCGTTTCAGCAGGAACTTCCACACCATTGATGCGTGATAATTCCGCAGACTGGCTAGACTCTGAATCCAGCATGAAGTGTGCAGAGGTAACGATGCTGTCCCCCGCAGCTAAGCCTTGTAAGACTTCTATTTTGTCCGACGCTTCTCTTCCCACTTCGATTCGTACAGATCGATACTTGCCATCCCCTTCCGCTAACACCACTCGGGCCATGCCGCCAGACCGAATAACAGATGAACGAGGAATCGTTAAGACTGCATCGCTAGTAACCGGTTTTAGGACCACGTTTGCAAACATATTGGGTTTTAGCTTACCTTCTGAATTACTAAAGCGCAGACGTACACGTAAAGTACGAGTGCTTGGATCTAAGATCGGGTAGACATAATCCACTTCCCCACTCCACTCACCTCCAGGTAATGCATCAAGGTTCATTGACGCTTGGCTGCCCTGCTTAATCCAATGGGATTGACGCTCGAAAACTTCCGCGTTGACCCACACTTCATCCAATGGCCCAGCACTAATGACGGCTTGTGCCGGAGAAAGATAACCCCCTTCTCGAATGTTCAAGCTTGCAATAACACCATCGGCAGGTGCTTTTACCTCAATGGTTTGAGAAGCTTCCCCCTTACGAACTATCGACTTAATTTGGTTCCGATCCACACCTAACGTAATTAAGCGCTCTGTCGCTCCTTTAACCATGCCTTTTCGGTTTGTTTGGTATGCACTGATAAGCTCTTCTTGGGCTTTAACCAATTCAGGCGAGTAGAGTGTAAATAGCACTTCACCCTGTTTTACTCTCTCACCTACCGCATTAATAAAGAGCTTCTCAACCCAACCAGATACACGAACATTGGTTTGCCATAATTGACTGTCATCAAAAGCGATATAACCCACCGTTTCGATACGAGGGGCTAATACTTCACGCTGGACTCTTGCCGTCTTAACACCGAGGTTATTCTCAACCGCAGGATCAATCCTCACTGTTCCTGGTTTATCATTCTCACCATTAAGGGCCTCTGCATATACTGGTATAAGGTCCATCCCCATCGGTGACTTACCAGGCTTATCTCGTCTGTAATTTGGATCCATCGGAGCTGCCCAATATAACGGTTCATCACTACCAGTAACGTCTTCTGAACTCGCCATTTTGTCGTTCATTCCTGAGTGAAAGAGGCTTGCGCCGTAACCTAATACGCCACCAATGAGTAACGCCATGCTTGCAACTTTAATCGTTTTCATTTTCGTTCCCTTTTTATTCTTCTAGATATTGGGTATTTGGCGTGCTGACTTGGTACTCGAAAGCACCAAGTAAAGAAGCAAGCTTGCTGCTGGTTTGATTAAAATCGGTAACTAAGCGACTCAGCTCGATCTTCAAGGCTAATTCATCAGTCGAAGCTGTAATCACATCACCAAACTGAGTTGTATTATTTTGATAACCTCGCTCAACAGCTTCGATTCGATCGGTGACTTGTGGCAATAGGCGGTCTTGATAACGCTTGATTCGCTCCTCTAAATTCACTCTATCGGTCACGAGTGCATTGACTTGTGCGTTCAACTGAGCGAGAAGAGTATCCTTCTGATATTGGGCAGCCCCAACTTGATACTGAGCTGAGGAAAGGTTCTTATCTTGTCGATTACCGGTGAACAAAGGGATGTCCATCGTGATATAGGCGCTAAGTAAATCAGAAGCGGGATCGCCCATCATGTTGTAAGCTTGGCGATAGGCATACATCACTTCCACACCAAATTGAGGACGATAAGCCTGTTCCGCAACCTCAACTTGAGTACGAATTGCTGAGATATTTGCGTCTGCCATTCGAGCCATTGGGTGGCCATTAAGCAAAGCGTAATACTGATTATTAGTAGGATGAGCCTTTAAGGTTGAACTCAAACGTTGCCAATTTAACTGGAAGCTCGCTTGCTTTGACGTTTCTGCACTCAGCCAATCCGCTCCTAACCATTCTGAAAGTTGGGCCATCACTCTGGCTTGCATTTGCTGATTTGAGTGAAGTTTTTCATCAAGCTTGCTCACCTGGAGCTGGGTATTCAGTAGGTCTTGAGCTTCGCTTTTTCCAATAGAATAGTTGGTTTGGACATACTGCTCCATCTCTGCCATCAGACTTCGAGTCTCTTTAACCAAAACTTCAACATGCTGGAGGTAACCAAGCTCTAACCACAGCTGCGTGACATTATTTGCCACATCACGTTCACGTACTTGGATTTGATAAGCGGCACCGTCAGCCTGCTGATTGGCTTTACGTTGTTTGAGTTCGAGAGTCGACCCGCGTTCAAACTGCTGCATCAACCCAACTGAGATATTGGTCATTGGATCATCATCAAACTTAAACGATTCAACAGGCAAACCACCAAATCCGACTTTAAGTTTTGGATCCATTAAGGTAGCACTGGCAATGCCTGATGCTCGAATGGCTTGTGACTGCGCTGCATATTGCGACCGACTGGGATCATTAGCCAATGCCGTCTCAATCAGCCAATTGAGTTGCTTAGTTGATGCAACTTTAGATGGCGAAACCGTTTGTGTTGCCGCATTAGAAATAGCCGGAATTGCAGATACAGCAACGACGATCGTTAAGCAGCAGGTTTTAGGTAAACCTAATCTATAAAATTCAATATTCACTATGTTATCCACGATATAGTGTTATGGATACCCCAAGTAACCAAGCAAAGTAATGGTTAGACTTGAGAGCTAAATGTGCTGATATTGAATTAAGCGGAAGGTGGGCGGAGCAAGCCTTGGATACGCGTCACTTTATCACCAATCTTGAAAGTATGGTGTAGTGCCAGAGATGATGACACGATTTTAACGCCATAAGACGGATCGATGGGATAAGACACACTCGAACAGACCGACACACAGCAATCATCAACATTCGATTCTGAATCTCCGCAATGCATCATGGTTGAAGATGCCTCTGCGCCTGCATCAACTGTCGGAGTATTGCTACTCATCGAATGACAATTTGTTTTAATCGGATTGGTGTGATGATTGGTTGAGGTAGTTTCGGTACTTGTTCGCGTTTGAGCATGGTGCGTAGGTTGATCAGGCGTGGTCATCGCTTGGCTTTTCATATCACTCATCGTCATGACTGGCGCACTCGACACATAGTTAGACATCAGCATCGCAAAGATACTGAACATCGTGATCCATATGTGTTTAAGTGAGTGTTTCATATCATACCTATCAGAGTAATAAGTGAATTTTAAACATTCCCCCTGGGGTAAGGTCAATGCTTTATCACAAATTACTCAATAGAAAGTCTCGATTGCCATAAATGAAAGGCAACCTCATCTCGCTGAAGCAATGATCAACCGAGCCGACCATTACAACCAAACCTTAGCGTTTATTAATAACCCACCTCAAGATTGCACCATTAATGTTATAACTCCAGATGATAACTTTGCTGTAGGAAGATTAACGACAAATAACAACAAACTTGAAGCTGGGTATCAGATGGGTCTAAGGGCGGCTAAAAATGCATCCATTTCAGCTTTAGGGATAAATTGAGTAATTCGGTAGCTATCGCTCAGATGATTGAGAATGAGATCATTGATGGGAAACTTATACCGATACGATAATGACGCATTTGGTCAAAAAACGTCTAGCGCTATCATTATGTACTGAACGTCCAAAACAAAAAAAACGAGCACTAGGCTCGCTTTTCTCTGTCATTTTTTAAGCTCTATTACAGCAATTCAATCGATTGTTGAGCAATCACGAATTCTTCGTTGGTTGGAATCACCATTGCGACAGCACCTAGCATCTCAGACTTGCCGACGATACCAGCCGCACCGAATCGAGCCGCTTCATTACCTTTCTCATCTTCTGCGAAACCTAGTAATTTAAGGCTATTAAGAATTTCACGACGAATTGGCAGTGAGTTCTCACCAATGCCACCTGTGAAGATGATGCCATCAATAGAATCCAAAGCGACCATGTAAGAAGCAATGTATTTTGCTACACGGTAAGTGAATACTTGGAATGCAAGCTTAGCGCCTTCATGGCCTTCTTCCATCGCTTCAAGAATGCCACGAGCGTCACTTGTTAAACCAGACACGCCTAAGAAACCAGATTTCTTGTTCAACGCTTCAAAGACTTTCTCTTGAGACCAGCCTTTCTTCATCAAGTACTCAATGATGCCTGGGTCTAAATCACCACAGCGAGTTCCCATCATTAGACCAGACAGAGGAGTGAAGCCCATGCTGGTATCAACACTTTGGCCATCTTTGATTGCACAAACAGAAGCACCATTGCCTAGGTGAACAGAAACAAAGCTGCTCTCTTCAACTGGTTTATTAAGCATTTTTGCTGCTTCACGGCTTACGTAGTAGTGGCTAGTGCCGTGGAAACCGTAACGACGAATACCGAAGTCTGTATAAAGCTCTTTTGCAATAGCACCTGTGTACGCTTTTGCAGGCATAGTTTGGTGGAAAGCAGTATCAAACACAGCAAACTGAGGGAGCTCAGGGAATGCAGCCATAGAAGCTCGCATACCAATCGCATGAGCAAGGTTATGTAGAGGGGCTAAATCACTTAGAGCCTCTACGTCTGCAACGATAGACTCATCTAAACGAACGGTTTTAGTAAACTTCTCACCGCCGTGAACCACTCGGTGGCCTACAGCAACAACATCTTCAATTAATTTGTACTCTTTTACTAACTCAACTAATTTTGCGACTGCAAGTTGATGGTGATTCTCTGTGCCTTGAATAGCGAATTCAAATTTTTCACCTTGGAATTTCCAGTTCATGCGAGCATCTTCTAGCCCGAAACACTCACCAAGTCCACTTAATACAGCATCACCCGAAGCTGAATCAATAACGGCAAATTTCAGAGACGAACTACCTGAGTTTATAACCAGAACAAACGAATTAGACATTTGTATATGCACCCTGTTTTAGACTGAATTGTGAAGCAATTGCTTCATGTTTGTATGAATCCATTATTCAATAATTTTTGAATCTTTCAACTTTCTTTTAGACGGAATAGCATGCGAAACGCTTTTTTGTTGATCTAGGACAGTTTTTGATTTTATTCGAGCTTAAAAATATAATTAACCTGATTCATATAGTTGAATCTTGCAGATTTTTTTGAATTCCCCACCTAAACTAATGTTGCAACTAACAACTTTATAACAAGATTAAATTTTAACGAAAAATGGCTGCTAATCTGCTTTTAATTAGGATGGAGTATAACTTTGCCCTTTTTTTCTATGTTACTGGTTACTATTGGGATCGCTCTTTTGATTTGGGCACTAACACCTGCACAACAGATAAAAGAGACCACCAATCAACATGGTTGGAATCTACTCTGTAATTTGATCAGAGCATTTATCATTGGCTACTCTCTGTTCTTGTACAGTTTACTAAATCAAGCTCCCACCCTACTCATCACCGGACTTTCACTTATTCTTTTCGGCGGCAGCATTTTTGTAGTGATGGTCATCCACTTCAGCTCGACAACGATCAAAGAACTTGATTCTTTAGTCGAGCGCGAGCGATTTAATGCACTACACGACTCTCTGACCTCTTTGCCAAATCGACAATACTGCATGGAAACAATTAATAGGAAGATTAAAGTACAAACAGGGTTTACCACGTTACTGCTCGATGTGGTCAACTTTAAACAAGTGAACGATGCGATGGGACATGCTTGTGGCGATAGGTTACTGATTAAAATAGGCCAACGAATTTCTGAACTACTTTCTGATGATGATTTCATGGCAAGGATAGGTGGAGATGAATTTGTCCTTGTGATCAATAAAATGTCACACAATGAAATTTTAACTTTAATCAATTTAATTGATATGAATTTGCGTCGCCCTTTCAGTATTGATGGTTTTGAAATCGCCTCAAGTGCGGTATTTGGAGCAAGCCAATATCCTAAAGATGGCGAGACTCCAGATACTCTCATCAATCATGCAGACATCGCAATGTACCATGCAAAACAGGCAGGAAAACTACTTTCAAACTACACAGCCGAAATGAGTCATGGCGCTAAACGTAAGCTGCAGATCGCCAGCCAATTGCAGCTTGCTTTAGATCATGATGAGTTCGTTCTATTTTACCAGCCAATCATTTCAACAGAAACTGGGCTAGTAGCCAGTTACGAAGCCTTAATCCGTTGGAATCAACCTAATGGCGAACAAATAAATTCTTCGGTTTTTATTCATATTGCGGAACAAAGTAACAAGATCACTCAAATTACCCAGTGGGTATTAAAGCAAGTTGAATTAGATATTATCAAATTTCAAAATCAAGGGCTGTATTACCCAGTTCATGTCAATTTATCGGGTAAAGACGTACTAGGTAATACAATCACCAAACTATTAACCGACCTTGTTCAACGTACACCAACGATTGCCCAATATTTGGTTTTAGAAATAACGGAGAGTACGGCAATAAGTAAAATGGCGAATTTAGAACTTATTATTTCTCAAATAAAAGAACTTGGTTTTAGCATTAGTCTAGATGATTTTGGCACAGGCTATTCATCACTTTCACTACTAAAAGATTTACCCATCGATCAAATTAAAATAGATCGATCCTTTATACAAAAGATCATAACAAATAAACGTAACCAGTCTATCGTTGTTAATACGATTGCACTTGCTCATGGTCTTGGTTACAGCGTGGTTGCTGAAGGGATAGAACATCCAGATACCTTACATTTACTGACCGCATTCAAATGCGACTATATTCAAGGACACTACTATTCCGCAGCACTATCCATTCAAGATGCGATTAACTGGTCACAACAGCACAATGCGGAATATGGCAAAACCTTATCGACCGCAGTAAAAAGCAATTAATTGAAAGCCCTTCTTTTAAATACAAAAAAACCGAGCACTAGGCTCGGTTTTTCTTACTCAGGTTAAATTAACCTTCGTTATTGCGGCGACCGCGGTGACCAGCACCACCATTGCCTGAATTTCCATGACCACGTTCGCCACGGTAGTTACCACGGTTGTCACCACCACGGTTACGGTCAAAACGACGTTCGCCATCACGAGAAGATGAACCACCTTCACGGTTACCACGGTAGCCGCCGCCTTCACGGTTTCCGCCATTACCACCTTCACGATTACCACGGTAACCGCCGCCATCACGACGTTGACCACCGCCATCGCGACGTTGACCGCCATCACGGCGAGGAGGACGACTGAAGTCAGTGAAATCTACAACAACAGCACCCACATCTTTTTGACGGATGCGTAGTTTGCGTAGTTTACCAGCAGTGTCAGAGTTCATTGCTTTAGGAAGCTGAACGTAAGTTTGACCTTGGTCTAGCTTGATAGCACCGATAGAACCTTTAGTTAAGCCAAGTTCGTTTGCTAGTGCGCCAACGATATCTTTAACTTGAACGCCTTGCTCACGGCCAACTTGTAATTGGTAAGTATCCCAATCAGCAGTGTTGCCACCGAAGTCACGACCACCGTCACGTCCGCCATCGCGGCTATCACGTGGATTGTCACGACGCTCTTTACGGCGGTTTTTATCACGCTCGATTGCAGCAATCATAGGATCTGGGCCAGTGTAGAACAATGGCTGTTTACCTTGTTGACGCTTAAGAAGCATTGCAGCAAGTGTTGTTGAATCAATTTCAAGAGACGCTTGTAGTTTCTCTACTAGTTCAACAAAGTTTACTAGTGCAGTGCTTTCTTTATCAGCTTCAAGCTCAGTACCTAGCTTAGCAAGACGAGACGCTGCAACTGCATCACGTTCTGGAAGTTGAATCTCTTCCATTTGTGATTTAGTAACACGTTCGATAGTGCGAAGCATACGAATTTGGTTTGTGCGAACAAGAAGAATCGCTTTACCTTTACGTCCAGCACGGCCAGTACGACCAATACGGTGGATGTAAGATTCAACATCGAATGGAATATCGTAGTTGAATACGTGAGTAATACGCGGAACATCAAGACCACGAGCGACAACGTCAGTTGCAACTAGGATATCGATAACACCTTTTTTGATATGATCAACAGTGCGCTCACGTAGAGACTGAGGAATATCACCGTGTAGTGCTGCAGCTTTAAAGCCACGAGCAGACAACCAATCCGCTAGACGTTCAGTATCTTGACGAGTACGAACGAATACGATTGATGCATCAGTTTCTTCAGTTTCAAGAAGACGAGCCATTGCTTCATCTTTCTCTACGCCTTTCACTACCCAGTAGTTTTGCGCCACTTTATCGACAGTGTGGTTTGTACCAGCAACGTCAACTCGAGCAGGGTTACGTAGGTAACGGTCAACAATAGTTTTAACCATTGGAGGCATAGTTGCAGAGAATAGTACGCGCTGTGCTGATTCAGGAGCTTGCTCTAAAATCCAAGTAACGTCATCAACGAAACCCATTTTTAGCATTTCATCTGCTTCATCAAGAACAAATGTATGCGCTTCATCTAGGTGTAGACGGTCACGAGTTAGTAAATCTTTAACACGACCTGGAGTACCAACAACAATGTGAGCACCGCGGCTTAGAGCTCGCATTTGGTCAACAATTGAAGCACCACCGTAGATTTCAAGAACTTTAAGACCTTTAATGTCACGGCCAAGGTTTTTGATTTCTGCAGCAACTTGAATCGCTAGCTCACGAGTAGGAGCCATGATGATTGCTTGTGGTTTGTGTTGGTTAAGATTAATTTTGTTCAGGATTGGTAAAGAGAATGCAGCTGTTTTACCAGTACCTGTTTGTGCTTTACCTAACGCATCACGGCCTTCTAGAAGAAGAGGAATAGCAGCCGCTTGGATTGGTGTAGGAGAAACGAAACCCATGCTGTTTAGAGCTGAAAGGACATTTTCGTTAAGAGCTAATTCATTAAATTGAATTACAGATTCGGACATTGGGATCCCACTATATAAATTAAAACAAAAGGTCCCAGGTGCTCTACCAATTCAATACTGATCCAATCAGATACTGATTCCGTTCAGTTGCGAAACAGTAATAAAAACGCATCAAGCCATTAGGGACGTCTAAGGGAGGCGGATTATTCCTTAAACGCATAAAAAAAGCCAGAAAAAATTGAAATACATCACAATTTTTTCTCATTAACGAATAAAGTGATCATCTATTCGACATATTTAGTCGAATATTTAGACATCAGCCTAGCTTTGTATGAAATCTAAGCTCTACTTTATTCATCTCCCAAGCTTGCTTTAAGTAGTAATCATTCCTCGCAATGATTATAGTGTGCTTAATCACATTCGTTTGAAAAAAGACAGTATGTTTCAAGATAATCCTCTATTAGCTCAGCTAAAGCAGCAAATCCAAGAGACCCTTCCTAAAAAAGAGGGGACAATTAAAGCAACAGAAAAAGGTTTCGGCTTTTTAGAAGTCGACAGCAAAACAAGTTTTTTTATTCCGCCGCCATATATGAAAAAGTGTACTCATGGCGACAAAGTTGTTGCGATCATTCGTACCGAGAAAGAGCGCGAAGTTGCAGAGCCTGAAGAACTAATTGAGCAAGGACTGACACGTTTCATTGCTCGCGTGAAACTATTCAAAGGGCGTTTAAACTTAATTCCAGATCACCCTCAGCTGAAAAAGCTTCAATTAAAAGCAAAAGCAAAGAAAGGACTGAATCCTGAACTATTGAAAGAAGGCGACTGGGTCGTTGCTCACCTTATTCATCACCCTTTAAAGGGAAACGATAACTTCCTAGCTGAAATTTCAGAAAAAATCACAGATGCGGATGATAAAATCGCACCATGGTGGGTCACTCTTGCACAGAATGATCTTCCAAATAGCGAGCCTGAAGGTATCGACAACTGGCAAGTCAATGATGATGCCGATCTAGAACGCGTTGACCTCACCGATTTGCCTTTAGTGACCATCGATGGTGCTTCTACTAAAGATATGGATGATGCGCTATACGCAAAGAAAACAGAATCTGGCGATTTTGAACTGACTATTGCGATCGCCGATCCAACCGCCTATATATCACCAGAAGATGAGATGGATAAAGTTGCCCGTGAACGCGGCTTCACTATCTACTTACCTGGTCGTAATATCCCGATGTTACCGCGCGATCTTGCTGATGACTTATGTTCACTGATCGAGAACGAAGTTCGCCCTGCCCTCTGTTGTACCGTCACGGTAAGTAAAGATGGCGTTATCGGTGACGATATCAAATTCTTCGCTGCGAACATCAAATCTCATGCTCGTCTTGTATATGATCATGTATCGAACTGGCTTGAAAACGGGAAATCAGAGGAATGGCAACCTGAAGAGCAAATCGCTACCGTTGTTAAAGATCTTTATGATTTCTCACTTGCACGTGCAGATTGGCGTAAGAACAATGCTGTCGTATTCCCAGATCGCCCGGATTACCGCTTTGAATTGAGTGAAGACAACGATGTGATTGCGATTCATGCCGATATGCGTCGCTCTGCAAATCGATTAGTTGAAGAGTCGATGATCACCGCCAATATTTGTGCGGGGACTATCCTTAAGAACACTTTTGGCAATGGCGTATTTAACACTCATGCTGGTTTCAAGCCGGAAAAGCTAAAGGATGTATTAGAGCTAGTCAATCCTCAATCTGAAGACGCATACACAGAAGAATCGATAACAACATTAGAAGGATTTGCAAGCTTACGTCGTTGGTTAGGCACGTTAGACACCAACTATTACGATAACCGTATCCGTAAGTACCAAGCATACAGTGAAATTGGCAATCAACCTCTTCCTCACTATGCCATGGGCCTAGACATTTACGCGACGTGGACATCACCAATACGTAAATATGGTGACATGATCAACCATCGAATGTTGAAAGCGCACATTCTAGGTAAAGACCCAATACAGACGGCAGATGAGTCGGTCGGTGAAGAGCTAGCGTTACACCGTCGCCATCATAATATGGCAGAGCGAAATGTGGGTGATTGGCTATATGCACGTACTTTATGTGATGAGCCAGCTAAGGAAACGCGTTTCAAAGCAGAAATTTTTGACATTAACCGAGCAGGTATGAGAATCCGCCTTATCGAAAATGGAGCCGCCGCTTTCATACCTGGCTCTCTTATTATTGATAATAAAGAAAGAATTAGCTGTAATAGTGACGACGGTACTATTTGTATTGATAAAGAAGTGGTATATAGAACAGGTGACGAATTAGAAGTTGTTTTAACAGAAGTCAACCTAGAGAATAGAAACCTGGTCGCAAAACCAACTCAAGTTTTTGCAGAGCAGCCCTCAGAGACTGATGAAACTAAAGCATAATTAATTCAACCTCTTAGATAGGCGCTCACATTATGAGCGCCTTTTTTTGTCACAATTAAACGCAAAATCTGTTTTATATTGACAATCGCGGCTTAGGTCTGCATTTGAGGTAATCAATGCCCATCATCGATATCATAAAGTTATCAAATTTAGAACAAAGGAAAACGGAGCGTTACCCAGCGCCCAGAAATGGCATTTTTATCGTCAGACAAGGAACAATGCATTTTAGCTACCCAAACGGGAAGAAGGGGAAACTTGAGGCTGGGGAATTTGTGCTATACAGCTCGGGGGAGTTTTATAGTGCGAATAAAGAGATAAATGGAGGCAACTTCGTCGCAGAATCAATCAATTTTGATATCAGTCTATTTCAAGAGTTTAGGCAACATTATGATGATATCAACTTTATCTCTAACTCTAATAAACTGTACAAGTTCGATCAATCCGACACAAAAATTTTTAAACTACTCACTTTTTTGATCGATACTCACCACAGTGCTTCATTTAATAGATTTGCTCAATCACATATCGCGTTTGCGCTTCTCGCGATGATGTTAGAGAAGTACCCATCACTATTCAGTACTGTGGTCACGGCTTCAGAGCTCACTGTCACCCAGAAAGTCATCAACTACATAGACAACAATATAGAGAATGATATCTCACTTGACTCTCTCGCTTTACATATTGGAATGTCAACGGCCACATTAAAACGCAGGCTCGCAGCCGAAGAGCTTTCATTTTCAAATTTACTCAAAATAAAGAGAATTAATCACGCCTCTAACCAACTAAGAAACTGTTCAAAATCAATCACTCAAATTGCGTATGATTCTGGCTTTAAAAGCGCAGCCCACTTTAGTACTGTATTCAAGAGTTTACAAGAATGCACCCCAAAAGAGTTTAGGGCAAAAGCAGCCGTAGAGGCCTAACCCTACACGGTTTACCAAATATAAGCTTTAGGATCCCTTTCTATCTCTTTCAACACTGCCACCAAGTCAGTACTTGAAGGCAAATAAGGGTAAGGGATCCATATCAGTGTTTCTCCACTATGCTGTGGAACAAAAATAGACCACCTTCGGGTTTGGTTATCAAATTCAATTTTGGCAACAGGACTTATATATTCACAGTGGCTAGAGTCGAGTAAGTAATGCGCTTTAGAGAACTGTACTCCATTCTCACATGTTTCAAATAGAGACTTCCCTAACTCCACAGGATGATTACTATTACGCTCATGACAGAGTTGTGTCGCACTTCGTTCGAGCCGATGCTTATCCATCTCAATAACTGCCATTCAAACCTCCTTAGGCAATAAAACATTTCTTGAAGCGGTGAATAAGAACCCAAGTAGACCTCCCTAGCACAAGTCTAGGCTCTCAATCTTTATAATACCATTTATCCTATTCACAAAACTGTAACCAGAACCTCATATGATGCTGTGAGCTTAAACATACCATATGGAGTTATTTATGTTACGAGTCGCAATTGCCACTCTCCTGTCTGCTTGCCTACTCACTTCTAATGCGTTTGCACAAGAAACGAATATATCAGGATCAACGTCTGTTGCACGATTGATGGACGTACTTGCCGAGAAATATAACGCAAGCCACCCAGATTCTTATATCGCGGTTCAAGGGATTGGTTCGACTGCTGGAATTACAATGGTTAAAAAAGAGGTCACCGATATTGGAATGAGCTCCCGTTACCTTACCGAACGTGAACAAGAAGCGGATATGGACGTGTTTCCCATTGCTTATGATGGGCTTGCATTGGTCGTTAATCGTACTAACTCGATTGGCAATCTAACCAGAGAGCAGTTATACGATATTTACAAAGGAAAAATTACAAATTGGAAAGAAGTCGGTGGGGAGGATAAGCCAATTGCAGTGGTCACTCGTGAGCCTTCATCCGGTTCAAGATACAGTTTTGAGAGCCTGTTAGGTTTAACAAAAATCGTCAACCATCGTTTAGTATCTGATATAAATCCAAACAATTTAGTCGTGAACAGCAACAGTATGGTTAAAACAATCGTTAACCATAACCCGCACGCGATTGGTTTTATTTCAAAAGGGTCCATTGATCAATCCGTAAAAACGATCAACTTTGCAGGTGTTAAGCCTACTTCTCAGAACATCGCAAAGGCCCATTACGGACTATCGCGACCTTTTTTGTTATTACATAAAAAAGACTCATTAACGAAAGAGTCCTCTCAATTTATTGAGTTCATAAAGTCGCCTCGCGGACAGGCGTTAATCAAAGAGTATGGATACACTCCTGTTAAGCATTAACAAAAAGAGAGAGCAAATGCTCTCTCTTTTTTTATTCAAAACATCACGGTTTAGAAGTGCAATTGAATCACTGAGGTCACTACACAACCAGGTCTACGAATTCCTTCAATCTCAACGCGAATTTCACGTTCAATCTCAAGACCTTTTTTAATCGGTGTCACTTTTAGTAGTGTGCTCTTCGCTCGAACATTATTTCCAGATTTTACCGGATATGGAAAACGTACTTGATTCAACCCTATGTTTACGACCATTTTTGCCGTTGGGAACATTGAATTTGATTCGTCTACACTATCAGTCAGCTTAGGGAGTAACGCTAAAGTGAGAAAGCCGTGTGCAATAGTGGTTTTAAATGGTGAATCTGTCGCTGCTTTTTCTGGATCCGTATGGATCCACTGATTATCTTCAGTTATCTGACCAAACTGATTAATACGGTTTTGGTCCACTGGCAACCAGTTACCCACATGGATAACTTCACCAACCTGAGTTAATAGTTGATCATATACTTCTTGGGCTTCTGGTTTTAACTCAATAGGCTCAGGAGCCGGAGCTTCTTCATTAACAGCAGGTAGCTGATGATCTCTCACCCATGAGAAAAAATGACTGTTTTGAGTTTTATTCAGAAACTCTCCCCAGTACTCACGTAATGCAGGGGACATCCATTGCATGAATTCAGAGTGCTGTGCAGACCAGCTCTCTCCACGATGTTTAAAAATATTTGCGACTTTCATAAAAAACCTCAGTCTCACCCAAGAACACTAACTATTACTCTTTAATTTTGAAACACTTCACAGTTTCGTGCAAACACTTTCGAGCTAACACGCGTACTCTTAACAGTATAAAACCACTAATTTCAACAACTTGCCAATAAAACATTATTTTATTAGATTTCACCAAGCTGAGCATTTACTCAAAAAACCATTGATATGATGAATAAAATAGGCAAGCACCATAAAAATCAGCCTTAATGCATCTAACGGCTAAAATAACAGCAAATAAATAATTTTCTTCATTTTTTTCTTTACAAGGTTCGTGCCAATACATATTATACGCCACGAAATGGAGGGATGGCTGAGTGGTCGAAAGCACCGGTCTTGAAAACCGGCAACCGTTAATAGCGGTTCTAGGGTTCAAATCCCTATCCCTCCACCACATTTCGAAAAAAGCCTTTGATTATCAAAGGCTTTTTTTATATCTGCAAGACACGTAACTAATCACCAAGAATAATCGACACCACTCCCTTTTCTTGAATTCAGTTTAAATTATTCCACCGATCTATTTCTGTAGTACTACACAGCGGACGGCAATTCACTTCCTCCTTATTCTAGTTATACAAACACTGGTAACGAACCATTGCCTTTTACTTGCCGTATAGCCAGGTGAGTATGGATATCTTTTACATTGGTTAAACGCTGTAGTTTCCTAGTAAACGCTTCGTAGCCCACAAGATCTTTACTCACCACCTCTAGCAAATAGTCATAAGCTCCCGAGACAACATGACAGTTCACTACTTCTTCCATATCCACAATGGCATGTTCAAATTCATCAATGGAACTCTCTTGATGGTTATTCAAACTCACTTCGACAAACACAGTCATCGCGATTCCAACGGACTTCCTATCCAAAGTTGCTCTGTATCCGCTGATCACGCCCTGCTCTTCTAACCTTTTCAAGCGTCTCGCGCACGGTGAAGCAGACAACCCCACCAGATCGGCAAGTTCAGCCGTCGTTAAACGTCCATCACTTTGAAGTAGATGCAACAAATGACGATCAATCCTATCCACGCGCACTTTCCTTTCATGTTTATAGAAAATTGAGTGGAAACCATTAAAACTAGTCCACCTCTTAGCGGAACCCACCATTTACACCTTACTATAACTGCAAGTTTGCCAAATTCCACCCGTAAAATTGATACATAATTCCAACATCTACCTAAACAGATAATAACATCATATGAATTACGGCTACCCTGCAATCATTGCGACTCTTTTACTTTGGTCTGGTTTCTTTTTGTCACTAAAAGGAGGAGCGAATTCAAATCTTACTCCGGCAGATATTGCAATGATGCGATTTGCGTTACCTGCTTTGGTATTACTTCCTTTAGTGGTAAAAGCGAGAATCGAGATAATGAAGGTTCCTCTGCGTTATTTGATAGGAATGTTTATTGGATGTGGCCTACCCTATCTGCTCATTGCAAGTACAGCCATGCACTTCGTTCCTGTTGCCCATGGCAGTGCTTTAGTCCCAGGGACGCTTCCGCTTTTTGTTTCTGCAATTGCGGTTATTTTATTTAAGCAACCTCTTAGCCAACATAGAAAGTTAGGTCTTGCATTTGTGTTTCTAGGGATCCTGTTATTTTTAACGAGTAGCTTAGCTGAGTATGATGGAAACCAACTGACTGGGCACCTACTGTTTCTAATGGGAAGTATGATGTGGGCGATGTTTACCATTTGCGCTCGTGTGGCTAACTTAGATGCTCTCGTAAGCGCAGGGCTAATTTCATTGTTATCCGTGATCGCTTTGTTTGCACTGGTGAGCACTGGCACGCTCGATAGCCACTTAACATCTATACCGTTTAACTCTTGGCCATGGCAAGAGCTCGCTGGGCATTTGATGCTACAGGGCTTAGGGGCCGGCTTACTTGCAGCATTTACCTATTTATATGCTATCAACAAGTTGGGGGCAGAACGCTCAGCAGCCTTTGGATCCGCAACTCCGGCAGTCGCTACTCTACTGGCTATACCTATTTTCGATGAAGTTCCAGACTTAACCACATGGGCGGCACTAGGCTTTATCTGTGTTGGCAGTATTATCGCGAGTAACGTATTCCTTAAAAATGACGCTTCGCTTCAATATCGCCCTCCCACTCGTGATCAATAGACTGATTTCAATCACCTCTGATTCAGGCGGGGGTTATTTCGATTGTGGGGGAAAGTCGACTACGTTACATTATCTTTTTTGTAAGGCTCTCGGAGCAAATTATGATCACTCCTATCGCTATTCGCCTCACTCAAGGTCGAGATTTGAAACAAGCTATAGCTGAACTCGTACTAGACAACAAAATCAGTGCAGGCTCTATTGCTTCTTGTGCAGGGTGCATTTCACAGTTAAATATTCGACTGGCTAACGCAGATAATACGTTGAATGTTTGTGCGCCTTTCGAGATTGTATCTTTGACTGGCACGCTCACGCCAAACCACCAGCACATTCACATATCCGTTGCCGACAGAGAAGGAAAGGTATGGGGTGGGCACCTATTAGAAGGCACTATTGTTTCGCACACCGCAGAACTTATCGTTCACCACTACCCTGATCTGATGTTTTCGCGAGAACACGACGCTAGTACAGGTTACACTGAACTGTTGGTTTCCTCATCACAATAGTAAAGTCCTCTTCAGCATAGTCATCGATTAATGACACATCATCACACTGAAGTTTGCAGTAACGATAAATAGCCTGTTTGTTATAGCTCACAAGCAATGGCTGAGGTGGGAAAACATCTGCATTTAAAAGGTTGAAAATAAGTACTTTGTCCGCAGCTTGATACATCTGATTTATGACTGAAGATAAGTAATCGTCATTACGCGAACGATAATTTAACGAGCCAGAAGCGACAACAATATCATGCGGCTTAAGGGTCATCTGGCTAAAATCACCCCATATAAAGTGACTTGCTGTTTTGGTGCTCGGATCGAGATGGTGTTGAGCAAACCTCTTTTTCGTGGTTTGAATAAATGGGCGATGCTGATCTATCCCTGTGTATGAATCGAGAGTGTATATCTCATCAAGATAACGAAACAAATCACCGAACCCACATCCCAGATCTAAAACGCTCCGATCATTAAAATTCGTCGCCGTGGCAATAGCTTGAAAGCGTTTACTCTGAGCAGTTTCATCTGACCATCCTAATATTTTCGCGTTTCTTCCTCGCCATTTTTTCAAACGAGTACGATGAAACAAATAGATCTCTAATCGGTCCAAAAGGTGCATAATCTTATCCGCTTTATTCGTCGCGCTTTGAGCTATTCAATAGAAAAATTGACGAGTATTAATTAATGGTCGCATATCGAGAAGTATGTAACAATCCCACCTCTTATTTACCCGTTAAAGTCGTACCAATGAAATTTCAAGCCGCTATTTTCGACATGGATGGACTCCTCCTCGATACAGAACGTGTCTGCATGAGAGTCTTTAAACAAGCCTGTGAAGTCCAAAATCTTCCATTTTATGATGATGTCTACCTTTCTATCATCGGCCGTAATTCAGCAGGAATTGAAGTCATTTTTCGCAACGCTTATGGAGAGTCTTATGAACGACTTAATGCAGAATGGCGTGAACGCTACGGTGCGATAGTTAAACACCAAGCAATTCCAGTAAAAAATGGCGTGATTGAGCTACTCGAATGGTTGAAGGAAAATAAATACCCTATTGCTGTCGCCACCTCAACCCAAAAAGACATTGCTGAAATTAAACTTCGGCTCGCCGGGTTAGATCAGTATGTGGATAGCTTAACCACGGGTTGCGAAGTCAGCAAAGGTAAACCAGATCCAGAAATCTATCTGCTTGCGGCCAATCGCCTACAAGTACAACCTGACTTGTGTTTAGCATTTGAAGATTCCAATAACGGAGTTCGTTCTGCTATCTCTGCCAATATGATCGCTTATCAAATACCAGACTTGGTTGAGCCTTGCGAAGAAGTATTGGCTCTGGGGCACTCCATTTTGCCTTCGCTCTCGCATGTATTAGCGTCATTAAAAGAGTAAACATTCGATAGCAGTAGCAATAACATTTAAGTTCGAGTTAATCGCTGGTTAATTACACTCCCTCACTAGCATTTGAGTCGATGTGAGGGAATGTGCCAGCTCCTTGAATCAAGCTCTAAGAGTTTGAGCTCGTACTTTCGAATCCAAGTCGAACAGAAACTTTGCAGCTTCAATATATTGCGGATATTCGATAAATTTCTGACGACAAGCTTCTGTCATCATGTGAAGCTCTTCTGCCAACATTAATTCCCAGTAGAGTGATGTTGTATGCAGCATCGCTAAAAGTGGCTTAAACACCTCTTTTTCATACGCCAACATTAAATCTTCTAAAATTATGTCACGTCCATCTTCACTGCTGATCGGTAATTCAATCGCTGCTTTTGCTTTGAGATAATGTTCGTTACCAAGCAGATTATTCATGACGGGTTGATTGTCTTGAGCTAATTCAATGAGTTCTATCTTGATAGCTTCTCGCCAGTTCTCTTGGCTAAGATCATCTTCAGCAACAGTGTCTAACTCATCATAGATC
This sequence comes from Vibrio clamense, assembly GCF_050337905.1. Lineage (NCBI taxonomy): Bacteria > Pseudomonadati > Pseudomonadota > Gammaproteobacteria > Vibrionales > Vibrionaceae > Vibrio > Vibrio clamense. Next base: position 165,048 of record NZ_JAKJTJ010000018.1, read on the forward strand.
CTACGCTCTGTGGCTCGTTGCACCTTCATCAGCACCGAGCGAACTGTTTGAAAGGGTAATTGATACTCTTTACAAAGCTCAATGATTAATGAGTGGAAACCGCCATGAGGGAGATGAAGATTTGTTTTGAAAATAGCAAGAGCGGCTTCTTGCTGTGGCGTAAGATCGCGCATGATGGTTATGGTCCTTTGTTCTAGTTTACTCTTTATTTAGACTGCTAGCTTTCTAGGAAAAGCTAGCGGCGTAAACCATATACCAACCATAGACTTGAAGATAGCTTTATAGTGAAAGAAGCCTAACAATCAGGCCAATCAGGCCAACAGCTCCATCAAAACCTTTAGATTTTTATTAGATAGCGATATTCGTTTGATGCCAATAAATACTTAGCAAAATCACGATCGTTCTCTTCTGCCATAATGTGCTCAATAAGCCAATTTGCCATGAAGAGTATTACCGTCTTCAATTCACAATGGTTATTGATAAACTGAGAGCATTGATTTTTAAGCTGCTTAAGTAGCATATTATGAACATTAGTATGTTTTTCATAGCCGTCATAACGAGAAAGCACCATAAGGTTCTCTTCACTTATGAAATGATATTCCGCATAAGCGATAACTTCGTTGATCAAACGCTGCATTATGCCTCTCGATTCATTTTGATTAACCAATAACTTATTAATCATCGCGAGCAAATTCTTATGTTGCAAATCTATAACTTCGATACCAAGATCATAGCTATCTAGCCAATTGTAAGTATGCATTCCTACCCTACCGCAATTTGTCATTAATAAAACGGAGTATGAAGAGGTGCAATTTTTGTAACATGCCTTCAACTCACTCCGTATATCGTACCAATAAGCGAACACTTTTGGAACGTAAACAAGCGACATACGGTAAATTGGTGGCATATTCTCTCTTAAAATTTTGCCCAGAAGCAGAACTAAGACATACCGCCTCATTTTAATCCACCAGTAGCTTATAAGCAGTATAAAAAACTATGATTCGGGAACAAATAAACACGTTTATTGTAAAGGTAAAGATCAAAGATCAGAGCGAATCCAATGCCAAAGTACCTGAATCGTTTTAAGAAACACGATGATAAAAACAAAATTTATGATCGCTTTCATGATTCCCACTTTAAGAAGTGATATCAGAGCAATCAATATGGCGCTTGAAATAACAATTTTGTCGTATAGTGGTACGTCTTCCGTTTGTTTACTCATAACTTACTCGATTTTCCTGCCGTAACCCTTGTAGTACCTATCAAGAATTTGATTATATTATTAACCTGATGAGATTCTTCAATTCCAGTTTTACACCAAATCGCAAAATGCTCACAGTTGTTAAAAACCAAATTATAGCTATCTTCTCCAAGCCGAGATCTTGCCCTTTCTACCGTTTTCGTTGCAGAATAAAGCTTATAATCATGTTTCTTTTTATGCTTTAGAAAATGATCCAATATCAAGGTCTTGTCGATACTAAATGATGCCTGACTAGCCAATTTAACTTTATCTGGTTTCGCATACTGATCAGGAAAAACAAGAACAGAGTACTCTCTAGCCCCTCTTAAAAAACGTTCAAAAGAGGTTGATTGAATTAGATTATCACCAATATCAGATTTATCTGATGTGTAGCTTATTACTTCGTGCTTATTAATGTAGATACCGTAATGATCATAGAGGCCCCTCGACACTGCAACAATATCACCGGATTTTATACCTCTTTTCTTTTTCTCTTTTTGTTTCTTAAATGTACCTTTAGAGTGCCCGCCAGATAAGCCTATCAATCTTTCAGCTAAACTGGCATCTTCATACTCTTCACAACCGAATAGAGCATCGCCTCTCCTTGCAATTTTTCGCCCTTTTTCTTCTATCGTATCCACAAGCCAATCACCAAGCCCCACAGCTATCTCCTAGATTCCATTAATAAATCAAAGTATTTTTATTGTCATAAATATGACACAATCACCTATAAAGTCATTGATTAATTTCAAGTTTTTATGAATTGCAATGATAATTATCGCTATACTCCAACCACCTTGCTCAAAATCAAGAAAAGAATCCAATATAAAACCTCACCATAATGAATAACAATGCAATTTAACTGCCTGTGGCAAACTCATCATAAATCCGGTGTAGACWCTTTGTCGCCATTTACAATTTTTAAGCACAAAAAAAGAGCCACTAAAAAGTGGCTCAATTCTTAAAAATTAATGTTGAAACAACCATAAAGTGATAATTGTGATTCTTTTCATTTCAAAAGTTACCAAAAAAAACAACCATAAGTTGATATTTTTGTGAATTATACATTTCAGCCAAGCTACAGCAGTAAGAAAGTTACTTTCATCAAACCAATCTAGATAAGCTTAAAATTTATATTTAACCAGTAAATTTTCAGGAGTTCCACCTAGTTCGTTTAGCTCAATCCATATCTACATGAGTCAAAGAAACGCAAACCGAAAAGAACTAAGAACGACTAAGGCATGTCTACCGCTCTGAACCAATCTTTGATCTCTTTGTTTTCAATACTTTCTAGGAAGTAATCTATGAAAGCTCTTGTGATACTTGAAAGTAATCTACGACTTGGGTAAACAAGTTTGAAGGTTATATTCTTGCCATCTCCAGGCTTAAAAAGCTCAAGAAGTTTACCATTCTCTAACTCGGTTCTGCACATAGTAGGAGGGATATTGGCTATCCCCATTCCTTGCAAAGCAAAGTACTTAATCAATCGGATGTTATTTGCTTTTAACTTCGATGTGATGGGATAACTTTTACCGTCGAATGTCCAAGTGACGTCTTGGTTCACGTTACCAATAGACAAACAATTGTGATCAATCAATTCATCTGGATGTGTCGGTGTTCCGTGGCGGGTTAAGTAGTCTTGAGTGGCAACCAATACGCGGTCTGCGTTGCCTATTTCCCTGACGACGTAATTGGGGTTACTGATAGGAACGGTGACAACCGCTGCATCAACGCCATCAGCAACAAAATCGACAGGCCCATGATAGTTACTAACTTCTATATTAACCTTGGGATATTTTTCTTGGAAACCCTTTAAAATGGGCCAAAAGGGTTCGAAATTAGTCACGGTAGTCAGACGTAATGTACCTTCTAAATCTTGTTGATTGTTTTCTAAAGCTAAAAGACCCGCTTCAGCTTCTTCAATACTACGCTGTGCATGTTCGTAAAATATCTCACCGGCCTCGGTCAGCCTTAACTGTCTCGTTGAACGCTCCAATAAACGCAGTTCTAATCTCTCTTCCAACTCACTGACTTTACGACTCACGGTTGACACTGGAGTATTTAGAATTTTTGCGGCTCCTGAGAAGCTGCCTTGTTCAACAACGTTCACGTATATTTTTGCTGCGTTAAAGTCCATTATTATTCCTATTGCGCTCGCCAAAACTCTGACCGTTCATTCTGAGTAAATTCAATGCTGTGCTCGATGAAGGTTCTAACAACCCGAGATAAGTGTTTTCGACTTGTATAGACTAAGTGCACATCTACTTTGGGAGCTGAGTATTCAGGTAAAATTTCCACGAATTCACCGCTTTCAATCTCTTGTGTACAGAAGAAAGGTGGAAGTTGAGCGATGCCACTGTCTTGTTTAACCAGAAAACGAAGAAAACGAAATTCATTCGAAGTAATTGCCGCCTCTAAATAGACCTTCTCATTATTCAAAGTCCAAAATGGTGTAGCATCTGGGTTTTCGCGTGCGAGACACTGAAATTTATGAAAATCAGCAGATGATTTAGGTGACCCATACATCTCGACATAACGCTTAGATGCAACAAGGATAGGTGTAATGGTTGCTACCCTTCTACTAATTAAAGAGGGATTTTTACTTGCGGTATATTGGATAACGATATCGATATGATCGCTGATTGGATCGATGTCTCGCGTTATCCCTAATGTTTGTAGTTTTACTTTAGGATATTTTTGTGTGAATTCTTTGATTGCTCCCCATGCAATTTCGAAATTTGGAGGCATTGCCAATCTTAACGTTCCTTCAATTTGATCTTGGCTCTCCTGTAATGCCAACACTCCCGCTTCCATTTCTTCAACACTTCGTAAAGCGTATTGATATAAGGTCTCGCCCGCTTCGGTGAGCCTTAAATTACGAGTAGAGCGTTCCATTAGACGTTGCCCTAAGGACTCTTCAAACTCACTGATCTTTCGACTTACCGTAGAAACAGGCATGGTTAGGCTTTTGGAGGCAGCAGAAAAGCTGCCATGATCGACGACTTCAGTGAATATTTTTAAGCTATTGAGATCCACGTTTTCTCCTAAACTTGCAGCTAATAAGCTTAAGAATAGACTTACTTTCCCAAAAATAAAGATAATGAATCTCGAATTTACAAAGAGATTTAAAGGAAGGGAGGGCAGTACAGATTTAGAGGCAGTTAACTAGGAGAGACTCACAAATGAAGATGGGCACTAGATGTACCCATATCTGTTTTGGTATTTGATATGTGAGTTAAACGATTTTCAGCACATCTTTGATGTCTAGGCGTGGTTTTTGTGGCCAGTTATCGTCGCCTTCATAGCCAACGGGGATAAGCATCGCAGGTATTGCGGTATCTGGTAGGCCAAAAGCTTCTTTTACGCCATTAGGATCGAAACCAATCATCGGACAAGAAACCATGCCCATCTCTTGCGCAGCTAACATCATCGTCATCGTGCCTAATGAAGCTGAGCGAATAGCTTCATCACGTTGCAACGTTGGATTTTCGCCATACATATTGGTAACAGCACCAATCCAACCTTCGACCATCTGCTTTGATAACACTTTTTTTTCTTGTGAAGCTTCAAGAGAACGAGCTATCAATTTTTGTGGTTCAAGAAGTCCCGATACGATGAACGTTACCGCCGCGTCTTCTACTTTTTGTTGGCCATAAGCAAGGCTTTTAAGTTTGGCTTTCTGTACTGGTGAATGTACGGCAACAAAGTGCCAATTTTGGACATTGAATGCTGTTGGCGATTTTGTCGCGTAACCAATGAGTTCCGTGATTGTGCTTTCATCGATTGATTTTGATGCGTCGAAATTGTTAATTGAACGGCGGCTATCTATTAAATCTAGAACGGATGATTTGCGTTTAAAGAACATAGTATTTTCCTAGTAATCGGTAATTGCTGGATAGAAGCAGCGTGTTAATTCGATGAGAAGTTTATGTTCAAAATTGATGGCTGATTAGAGGGAGTTTCTTAAAATGACTTTTCCATATTTAGGAAAGTGGTTCTTTCCAAATATAGAAAAGTTATTTCTAAATTGGCCTCTAACCTTCTTTTGATATTTGTTTTTAAATACTCCAACAAATAAATGTGGAGAAGATAGATGGGAAAGCTAATTGAAGGTAAATGGTTTGATATTGGTTATGACACCAAATCGAATGGCGGGCGCTTTGTTCGAGAATATGCAGGATTTAGAGGGTGGATCAAAAATACAAGTTCAACACAATTCCCAGCGGAGTCAGGGCGGTATCATCTGTATGTGTCTTATGCTTGCCCTTGGGCCCACCGAACACTGATTTACTTAAAGCTGAAAGGTTTAGATAAACATATTGGAGTCACTGTTGTCAGCCCCGACATGCTGTCGAAAGGCTGGATGATGTGTAAACCAGAGCCTCTTTTTGGCTACCTGAAATTACATCAAATCTACACTCATGCGAAGCCAGATTATACAGGTCGAGTAACCGTGCCTGTGCTGTGGGACAAGCAAGACCAGACGATAATAAGTAATGAGTCGTCAGAAATAATTCGTATGTTCAATAGTGAATTCAACCAAATAACAGGTAATGAGAGTGATTTTTATCCTACTGATTTACGTAATAAAATCGATTCGTGGAACGACTTTATCTACCCAAATATAAATAACGGTGTCTATCGTTGTGGGTTAGCGACAACACAACAGGCTTATGAAGAAGCATTTGATAACTTATTTGAATCACTAGATAAGGTCGATGAGCATTTATCAAGTCATCGTTACCTATTAGGCGACACGATTACAGAAGCCGATTGGCGTTTGTTCGTAACCCTAATTCGTTTTGATGCTGTCTATGTGGGGCATTTCAAATGTAATAGAAAACGTATTGCTGATTATCAAAACCTCCATAACTACATTAAGGATTTGTACCAATACCCCGGAATTTCTGAAGTGACTAACTTTTTTCATATCAAGAGACATTATTATTTCAGTCACACGACGATAAACCCGAGTCAAATTATTCCCGCAGGTCCTGACTTAGATTTACTGAGTCCACATGGGCGCGAATTTATATAAATAAACAGCTAGCCTCATCCATTGTGATGGGGCTTTTTTATATTTTGTGTCCACTGAATCATCTTTCCATATTTGGGAAAGTATTTTCGAATTTGCCCCTCTAATCAAGCTCCCTCACTTGGGGTTTAATACACGGGTTCCGACGGGTTACCGTCATTTATAAGTAAATTCAGTTACATCATTAATTAGAGGTTTCCATGAAAACATCAACATTAGTTTCAAAAAAAACAATCAACACTTTAGGCAAAACATTATTAGTAAGTGCAATGGCATTAACGGCTTCAGCAGCACAAGCTGAATATGTAAAAATTAGCCCAGAGCTAACTATGCATTACGAAACGGCAGGCCACGGTGACAAAACAATCGTGTTCACACCAGGCTGGTTGATGTCAGCGAATGCTTTTGAAAAACAACTAGAGCACTTTGAAGGTTCTGATGAATATACCGCAATCGCTTATTCACCACGTAGCCAAGGCCTTACAACGAAAACAATGGAAGGTAACACCTACATGCAACACGGTCGTGATTTAGCCGCGTTTATGGAGAAGTTGAACCTTGAAGATGTAACACTTGTCGGTTGGTCTTACGGTGTTGCTGAAACGCTGTCTTACGTAAATCAATTTGGTGACGACAACCTAAATGGCTTAATGCTAATTGATGCATCTCCAAAAATCGCGAGCGAAAGTTACGCAGACTTCACTTGGTATCTACGAGATGACTCTGATGGTCGTTCAAACTGGTCAACAACGACCGTTCTTGAAGACAAGAATGTGCTTATTGATGTGTTTGTTCCTTGGATGCTTGAAGACACAGAAAACAAAGAAGCAGTGAAGTTCTGGAAAGACATGGCTCATCAAACATCGGCTTCAGCGGCTGCTACATTGAATGCGACCGGTTTTTACCTAGATTACACGGCAGATGCGCAGAACTTTGATACTAAAAAGCCAATGTCATGGGTGATTCGTGAAGAGTGGAAGCCAGTTGCTGAGCAATGGATCAAAGCGAATACACCAAACGCTTCAGCGTCTTATATTGGTAAACACGCAATGTTCTGGGAGCGTCCTGAACAATTCAACGAAGTACTTGAAACGTTCTTAGACGATGTTGAATCAAAATAATCGTTAATGATTTTAAACGGATGGCCTAGCCATCCGTTTTTGATCGTTCAAAGAGTAATACCAATCGTAGTAAATAACGGTTCACCCTAGCTGATTAAAATACTAGGTCACTGCGTTAGAATTTTGAATTGTAGAATAACTACTTATCAAAAGTTTCGCCTTGTCCTCAAGCCTTTTTCCTGCGCTATTTTTGAACACTTACTGTGATGGGTACAAATTATCTTCTATTCCTTCCTTTTTCCCCATTCTTATCGCTTTCTTCTGGTCGAGAGCCTTTAAACTGCTCCTTTCCCGCTAATCATGTTTACCTATTAATCGAATATTCAATTCAGAACTAGCCATAGTGTCCATTGGGTTTTCAATAAAACCTGAATATTAAGATTATTTTATCAATCTCTTGGCACTTAACGTTACAATCCAAAATACACCAAAAGGTCATTGTCTATTCAAATATGACTAACAGCCTTTTATTCAGCCGTAACAAACCGAGCGTACTACGCAATCTGGGTGGCAAAACTGGCTATCATGGCCGCTGATTTTATATTCATTAGCAACATCATCAATCTTGCTCAACCGCTACCTTCGATACCCAATCTTTTTTATCTCGCCTCTTTGTTCGCTGTTGCAAGCTGCCTTGGTGGAGTCTCGAGTGGGTTTGCTGTCTAGATAATAGGAGAGCTATCCACCATTATGACTCTGCTTTGCACCCAAGCTCTCGACTTGTTGTTATTTCTGAATTATCAACCTTACGTTTCTCTTTCTCTGGAGTCGCGATAGCAGGCTATAGTTTCGGAAGCGCTTTTGGTGCGCTTCCCACCTTAGTTTGCTGACTACATTGTTCGCCAACAAATTTTAACTGAGCATTTAGGGGTTAACTGAGGAACGATGAGCTTGGCTTACATGCATATATGAAGCGACAAAGCCCTCAAGAACGGAGAGTCCTTGAGGGCTTTTTCAATTAGGTCGATGATGCTTTTTTGACTTTGTCTTTATCGTTATCTTTCAAATAAATCGTTAGTTACTGACTTAATTATGGGAAAGGCGTGCCGACGATAAAGTAGAAAGCATCGTATCCTGAGTTAACTCGGCTGTAAGAAAAAACAAGGGTACCGATAGGAGAATCGACACCGATAAAGGCGGCACCACTCTTATATAACTCGGCATCTTGAACCTTTAATGAGGTGTCTTGCCAAACGCCCCCCTTTTCAATACTTGCTCCCAAGTAAACGGGAGATTGGAACAGCCCGAAGTCGTTTTCAAACCATTGGTATCGATAGCTTAGACCTGAATAGGCTTTTTCTTTACCGGCCAGGCTATCGCGAGGAAGACCAGACAAGTTAAGGAACCCGCCTAAACGCACAGGGGTAATAGCAATCGAATCGTCCTCAGTATCTACCAAACCGTACTCTAACTATACACCAAAAGTGTGGCGACCAAAGCTCTCTACAGCTCTGATCGTTGAGTCTATCTCTCGGGTAATCGATTGTGTCGATTGGGTGCCAGTAATTTGATAGTCATCATTGTATTGATGCACATCGATTTTTACTAAAAAACCAGATCGAGGAAACGTTAAGTTATCTAGGGTATCAAACTGATAGCGACCAAACACACCATGTCGTTGGTAGTCGATCTCACCTAATGAAGGCATTGGTGTGATAGAGGTATCTCCCGATTCGAAGTTATACCCAACACTGATCTCATGCCAAAGTGCTGTATTTAAGGTCAATTCAAATTCTGTAATGAATGACTTCTTGTCATAAGGTATAAAATCATCATCACCTTGACTGGCTGATTTCTCATCAAGATCGAACATAACATTGCCAGTATCGGAAAGGTAGTGAAAGCCTGTCCCCCAAGTTAACCGGTTGCCTAATGTTATAGGTTGAACGTATTCAGCGTCGACACGTTTACTTGTGCCTAGGTCAACACCGAGCCAAGCTTCTCCGCCCAATGAGTTGATGTTAGTGAAATGCGTATTCGCCCCAACAGAATAGATACTATTCGCAGTAAAATCTTCTTCTATGTGGATACGAAAATCCAAATAGTTTGGTCCCCATGATTTTTCTTTTACTTCTACATTCAGCGTCGTTTTATCTGCATCGCGTTCTATTTGATACGTGACCAATTCAAAGTTATCAAGCGCGTATAAAGCATTGATTGCCCCTTCCACATCTTCTGTTGAATACACATTTCCTTTAGACAAATTGAGATGGTGATAAAGAGTATCAAGTGCGTAATGGCTGTGGTTTTGTATCGCGATTTCATGGATTACAAATGTGTCTACTTCAAAGAGCTCAGTACGACGTTGGCGCTTATCACTTTGGTATCGTGTGTACTCAGCCTCAGAGATAGACAATTTAGTTAATTTTTCGAACACTTGATGGGTCGATTGATAACCTTGCTCTAATGCAAAAGGCATCGCTGAAAAGTCCGTCGTTTCAATGTGTCCTACATTAGGTTTTAGGTAGATATCTCTGACGGTTAAGGCGTTTACTTGACTGTCAGTACTGCGTTTTACCATATGGATTGAGAGCTGGTTGAGCATATCAGCCATGCCATCAATATTGCTTTGATCTGTATAAGCGCTACTTACATCAACCGCAATAATGATGTCTGCACCCATTTTTTTTGCAGCAACGATAGGCATATTATTGGTGACACCACCATCAACGTATTTTTGACCGTTAATCACGAAAGGGGGTAATAGAGCCGGGATCGACATGCTAGCCATCATGACGTCAGGCAAATATCCGTTATCTAATACATCCATTTCCATGGTGCCAATATTCGTTGCAATCGCTCGATAAGGAATCGCTAATTCATCGAATGACTCTACACTTGTGATGTTACCTGTGGTTTGACGAAGTAGCTTAAGCATACTTTGACCTTGTAACATCCCATTTGGCGCTTGAATAGAAGAACGTTGAATACCAAGATCAGTATGCACTTGATAACGATCACCTTTTGACTTTGAGCGAATTGAATGTTCACCTCGGCCAATGCGATCGGTATATCCTTGACTCCAATCTTGAGTGGTAAGGATCGTTTCAATATCGCTTGCTGAAAGTCCGGTTGCGTAAAGCCCGCCAACATAAGCACCAATACTGGTACCCGTGACATAATCGACGGGAATGCGCAGCTCTTCAAGACACTTTAAAACCCCAATGTGAGCTGCCCCCTTTGCGCCGCCGCCAGCGAGAACAACAGCGATAGTTTGGCGAGGTTGATTACTTAACTGAGAGGAGTGTTGTGTCGCATTGGCTATGAGAGGAAAGATAAGCGTCAACAGCAGTGTAATAAATGACTTCATAACGAACTCTTAAATTAAAGCCAGCTAAATGGGCTGGCTTTGTGAAACATTGGGAAATTACGAGTAGATATCTATTGATTTGCAGATAACGCTTTCTTTCTAGCTATCTGTTACTTGTAGGTTTCAAAGAGTCCATTGTTGTAATCACTGATCGCTTGGTCTATTTCATTCATAGAATTCATAACAAAAGGTCCATAATGAACCACTGGCTCATTAATCGGCTGGCCAGCCAATATCAATGCACCTGACTCTTGAGTCGCCGTTAAGTGAACGGTATCGCCTTGACTTAAAAAGCCAAGTTGACCTTCCGTCACTACTTTGCCGCTTATTTCAATTGAGCCTTTATAAACATAAATCATCGCATTGAATGATTCATCAAGGGTTGTTTGAAGTTCTTGGTTATTGTTTGCTCGCCAGTCAATGATATTAACTGGTACGCCCGTTTTGTTGAGTGCACTGTCAACTGAAATACCATTGATAGCACTACTACCAGCAAGAATTCGTGCTGTACCTAATTCCGGAGATTCAAGTTCTTTTACCATCTCTGGTTGAAAATCGGCGTAACAAGCTCGTGATTGTTTATCTTGTGATGGTTGGTTGATCCAAATTTGAAAGCCATGTAATTGACCTTCTTCCATCATCGGCATTTCACTGTGGATGATCCCTTTTCCTGATGCCATCCATTGCGCGCCACCACTTCGTAGCTCCCCAGAATTGCCCAAGCTATCTTTGTGTTGAAAGTGCCCTTTCAGCATGTACGAAAAGGTTTCAATGCCACGATGAGGGTGCGGTGGAAAGCCACCAACGTAGTCTTGGTTTTCTTCAGATTGAAGTTCATCGATCATTAGGAAAGGTGAGAATTTCTTAATGTTAAAGCCGGTAATTCTTTGAATTTTAACGCCGGCACCATCTGAAGTAGGTTTAGCATTTAGGGTCTCAATCAGTGTTCTTTGCTTGCTCATATTAATTCTCCCACAACCTCTTGAAGGCTGTTTGTTAGTTCGTGAAGTCGAGAGAATTATATGGATTGAATCGATTTTTGATTAGAGGAGGAATTAGGAAATGACTTTCCCATTGCTGGGAAAGTCGGATGTTTGATTTTAGATTGTAGCTAGTAATAACATATTGACAGGGTCAAATTTACCCTGTGATACACAACCGAATTTCAAACTGATGAATTTAATCGCTATTTCTATGTATCGAGGTGGTAAATGGAAAGTCTGAAAAAGTTAATACAATCAAAACCAGATGATTTGAACGTGAAGTTAGATGCAAGCAAAAGTGATCTTGATGAATGGAATGAGGATAGCTGAATAATTTGTTCAACTCTTAACTCGCCGTATTTTTTAAATAAATTTAGGATATTACGTTGAGGCTTTCGTCACAAGCATATCGATGAATGATCTTCAAATTATCTAATAAAGGATAAATTTGAATATCGTCTTCTGTCAGAACATGGAGGTCGTTACCAATACTCAGTGCGTATTCTTTCTTGGCGGCAAAGAGAATTTTGAAGTCATCGCTTTCGACTATGTGCTTTGGTTTTATTTCGTAAAATGGCTGATAAGCGTCATCATAAGTGACTAAAAAATCGGGAGTGTACCTACGTCGCTTGCCTTCGAGGTAGTATTCAAACCCTAAAGGTTGTGCCTCAAAAGACACGATTTTAGGAGCAAATTCAAAGTGGGAGCAGGCATCAAATTCTAAGTCGGATTCAACTGTTTGGATAGAATCAGTTTTGAGGCTGACAAATCGAGAGATGTTTTTTACTGATGAGTTTCTAAGAATTCGCTTTTTCATACAAAAACAACCATACCTGTTGTAAACTTACTAAAGCATCGTACACTTTTCAAGCTTCCTCAAGGTATGGTTGTTTTTTACAATTAAAACAACTTTTTTAAACGCTATTCTTTACCGAAGACGTTGTTCTCTTGCTCTTGCACACGAATGAAAGTCGTACGCTTACTTAGCTCTTTAAGCTTTGCTGCGCCTACGTATGTGCACGTTGAACGTACACCACCAAGGATGTCAGAAATCGTATCATGAACAGAACCACGGAACGGAAGTAAAACAGTTTTTCCTTCTGCTGCTCGGTATTTTGCAACGCCGCCAGAGTGTTTCGCCATCGCACTTTCTGAAGACATGCCGTAGAACTTCATAAAACGTTTGCCGTCTTTTTCAACAACTTCACCACCAGACTCCTCATGCCCAGCTAACATGCCACCAAGCATTACAAAGTCAGCACCACCGCCAAACGCTTTCGACACATCACCAGCACATGAACAACCACCATCTCCGATAATCATACCGCCTAGGCCATGTGCAGCATCCGCACATTCAATAATGGCAGAAAGTTGAGGGTAGCCAACGCCCGTTTTTACACGAGTCGTACAAACCGAGCCAGGGCCAATACCCACTTTTACAATGTCAGCGCCTGCAAGAATAAGCTCTTCACACATATCGCCAGTCACCACGTTTCCAGCAGAAATAGTTTTGGTTGGAAACTCAGCTCGTACTTTCTCAACGTACTCAACCAAGTGCTCTGAATAACCATTAGCGATGTCGATACAGATGAAAGCCAGTTCATCGCTAAATGCCATTATTTCTTGAAGTTTTTTAAAATCAGCATCCGAGGTTCCAGATGAAACAAACACGTTATTGAGCGTTTGAGAATTTGAATTTTTAACAAACTCGCCCCACTGTTCCACGCTGTAGTGCTTGTGAATTGCACTCATCACCCCATGTTCTGCAAGAGCAGCCGCCATTTCAAAAGTAGCAACAGAATCCATATTTGCAGCGATTACCGGAACTCCTGACCATTGACGACCACTATGCTTGAATGTAAAATCGCGGGTTAAATTTACTTGAGAACGGCTTTTTAGAGTTGAACGCTTAGGGCGAAACAGTACATCTTTAAAACCTAACTTAAGTTCTTGTTCGATACGCATGGTGTAATTCCTTGATTCATTAACTTATGTGTCATTCGCATTATGCGTGGTTTTGACTTTGGCAGAAGTCGTTACCATTTTTCGGACACAAAAAAACCGGAGCGTTGGCAGACGCTCCGGTTTTCAGCATTATAGGCCCTGATTTCCATTCGGCAAGTCTGATAAATGCAATTTTTTTGTGATATCATCTTAGAAATTCCAAACCTAAATACCCTTCTTACCCGGCACTTCTAGCTGTTATTAATAAAATCAATTAGTTACAACAACCTTAAAACTTACCGATTGCGCAAACCTTTGCGTGCCATCTCTATCTCTTGCTGTTTTCGCCATCAATGTTGCCGTTTATATCAAATAATGTGATCTATACTGAGTATAAATCCACGCAAAAAGTCCAAAAAATTCAACGCTAAATTCCTTAAAAGTGATCTCACCCCACTATCGGTGGAGCATTTCTTGCTATGAATTTATAAAAGGAATACTTGCTGTCAATGGCAAATCACAGGAGTTGAGAATGAAAAGACCACTAATATTGATATTTACCACGATGGTTTGCCTGCCCACTATGGCAAATGCAGCAGGAAACCGTGGTTCAATTTATACCAATGTGGGAGCGACATTAGTTTCTAACGATTCAAATCAAGAGACCGCCTACTTTATTCAAGCCGGGTATAACTATCAGATGACGAAACTATTATCTGCGGATGTGAGTTATAAAAGAGTGGAGACATTTAACTCCAACGTGAGTGCTAATTCTGACGAATTTGTTCAAACTTACGATGCCTATGGTCTTGGGGTGCGCGTTGATCAACAAGTGGGACTTCTTGGTATTTACGGTAAAGCGGGAGGAAGTTATATCTTATCTGAAACTACTGTCTGGGATACGGTTGCAGGCGCGAAGAAAACAGAAACCGATGACAGCTTTAAACCTTATGCCAGTGCAGGAGTCAGTTTAATGTCTCCGATGGGTCTAGTACTTGATGCAGGGGTAACTTATCAATTACTTCCAAATGACGAACACGCGACCTCTTTTAACGCAGGCGCTAGATTCGCATTCTAGTTCTCTGTGGTTTAATTGCTCAGTTTCCCCGATCTCGCATCTCAATTACTGATGTGAGATCGAATACAAACGCTAGCCTTGGATGAGTGGACCATTGATAACACGACGAAGCGTTTGAAAAAGGTCACTAGCGACTAAGCCAATCTCACCATTCTCTTTGGCACAAAGATCAGCAGCACAACTATGGATAAATACACCAATTTGAGCCGCATCCGTTAGTGTAAGATTTTGCCCCAACATCGCCCCAATCACGCCTGACAATACATCCCCCATACCTGCGCTTGCCATTCCAGGATTTCCCGCGTGACACACCCACGTTGTTTTGCCATCGCACACAATAGTACCCGCTCCTTTTAATACGACAACACCACCATATTTTTGCTGAAGATCTTGAGCCGCTTGATAACGGTTGATCTCAATGTCAGCAACCGTACAGTTTAACAACCGCGCGGCTTCTCCTGGGTGTGGCGTTATAATGCGATTTGGGTCTTGATTAGGTTCAACGGCCAGTAAATTAAGCGCATCCGCATCCAGAACTTTTTCAGATGAAGATTGCTTTATGTATTCAAACCACCTTTGGGCTTGCTCATCCTGCCCCAAACCTGGCCCTAAAACATAGGTGCTTGCCCAGTGGATCTTGTCTGAAATGACTTTGCAGTCGCTTTCCCAACTCAGAGCCATAATCTCAGGGCGAGAGGATAAGATTGGTAAAATATTATCAGGATGGGTTAATACACTCACTAAACCCGCGCCGCTACGAGTACATCCTTCAGAAGCAAGGCGGATTGCCCCTCCCATCCCAACATTTCCGCCAATCAACAAGACTTTGCCATTTAGCCCTTTATGAGCGGTGCGTTTTCTTGGCATAAGTAAGGTAGGAATTTCATCCGCGCAAGAATAGACCGCACTGGCGACATTCATTTGATTAAAACTTTCATCGACACCTAAGCCGGAGAAGTGCAACAAGCCCGTATGATCTCTTGCCGATCCCGTTACCAATCCTTGCTTAATACCTATGAAGGTTATGGTATGAGATGCAACAATCGCCAGGCCGTTCTGCTCTTGCCTTCGATTGGCTTCTTCAAGGGAGTGCGGTTGAACGTGACCAGTATCAGCATCTAGTCCTGATGGAATATCGATGGAAACAATGGGTAAGTGAGTGTGGTTAATTCTAGAAATGAGTTCAGCATAGTTAGGGCGAAGTGGTGGTTTAAATCCTGTACCGAGTAGAGCATCCACAATAAGATCACAGTCTGGTGGGATTCGGTCTTTAGCATGACAAACGGCACCATCTATTGTTAGCCAAAGCTCCAACGCTTGCTGAGCATCTTCTGTCAGCTTGTCGGATAAATCCCCAGCTTGCCAAACATGAACCTCTATTCCTGCTTGCTTTGCCAAACGCGCTACAACATATCCGTCGCCGCCATTGTTGCCTTTACCGCAACAAATGAGCCATTTTTTAGAGTGTGGGTAGTGAGAGAGAATCAATTGAAAAGCAGCCTCTCCCGCTTTTTCCATCAATTCGAACATTGTGATGTTGTTCTTTTTGGCCGCTAGAACTTCTCCTTCACGCACCTGCTTTGCCGTATATAAAGGCTGGGAATGTAATGAGGTCTTCATTGAGCTATCCCTCCAACTCACTTAGTTAATCTCTTCGTTATTTAAGCTCTTGTTTAGGTAAAGCCAAGAACTTCGCTTGGCTTTAATCACTACTTTTTCACTTGTGATGCAATGGCCTCTGCTGTTGCATCTTGAATGGATAAAAACAGAGAGTTTATTTTTCCTGTCGGCGTTCGCATCGGGTTTAATGTCACGTTTTGATACATGAAGTTGGCCTGCTGCGTAATCGGTCTAACATTTCGACAGTGGAAAAGGTAAGGCCTCTGCTGCCAAGTAATAAAACTGCGGCAACCTAGGTCATAAACAGGTTTTGTTTTTAATCGAAACCAGTCTTGCGGAATTTCAGGGAAAAGTTCGAATATCGACTTTCCAATAGCGTCATGTGCTTGTTTACCACTGTGGTGAGTCATGAACCCATTCCACACCTGAACATTAAAGTCACGATCCAAGACAATTAAGCCCATATCAACATTTTGGACCATATCCACCATCCAGTGGAATTGTTCAAACTCAGCAGGAAGATTAAGCATTAAAAGTCCTCCATTAAGTAGGCTAATTTGTTATCTAATAAAGGCAATGATTCGTCCACGAACATAAACAGTAAATCACATCGAATCGATGTATCATCAATGTTATAGCTCACTTCAAAGGTCATCGTTTTATTAAATGAACCTGAAGTAGAAGCAATAACAGAATCAATTGAGATATGTTGGCCTAGAAGTACTGGAGAACTCTGGAAGAAGCGAACTTCAGACTGCTCGCCTAAACCATTTAGGAATGAGCCCACTAAAATATTAGAGACATCCATGAGTAGTTCTAATTCTTCTAGCTCTTCGCTATCTGCAGGGATCTTCATTAATTTTTTAAGATCTGCCACACTGGAGTCACTCAGTAAGACTAGCGCTTCACCCGCGATCCCTTCTCCACTGAACCCTTGGCAAATGCCAGAAACCTGATCGTTGTCCGCCAAATCCCTTAATGCCATGTGCAATTCACTCACTTCGAGGATATTTACATTTGGCAGTGGCAAGTGGACAAAAACATCAAAATGCCGTGCTAATGCATCTGCCGCACGACCAATTGAGACGTTCGCC
This sequence comes from Vibrio clamense, assembly GCF_050337905.1. NCBI lineage: Bacteria > Pseudomonadati > Pseudomonadota > Gammaproteobacteria > Vibrionales > Vibrionaceae > Vibrio > Vibrio clamense. The sequence continues at coordinate 182,473 of NZ_JAKJTJ010000018.1, forward strand.
ACTTCCATATAAATATCACGTCGACGGAGAATGGGAAGATCAACACTGGTTGGTGTAATGATGCGAGGCTGCGCGACTGGCTCAACGAGTTCTTTCAGAACATCATTAAGAACAGCTTTATCAATTGGTTTTTGAATAAATGCTTTCGCACCCAAAGCTAACACTTTTGCTTTGGCTTTCGGCTGAATATCACCAGAAACCACGACCACTGGCGTCGTATTTCCGAGACGCTGTAACTCTTCTAATGTTCCAAAGCCATCCAATTCCGGCATGGTTAAATCTAAGAACATCAATTTGAAATCATTGAGTTCGAGTTGTTTTAGAGCGTCGAGACCATGAACCGCGAAGGTAATATCCGCATTTAATGATGCAGGGAGGGAGCGTGCCATCTGCTTGCGCGCAAGTGCTGAATCGTCACAGATAAGAACGGGAAATGACATTCAATCACCTTCTTCTATTAGTTCGTACAATAAATACAGTGTAACAGAACAATATAAAGTCAGGTATGTCGAATTAACCAATATAGGTTGATTCGCGTAATAAAAATAAACGTATTAACCTCTTTAATTATCTTGAATAAACAACACACTAGTACTTACCTATCGAAGATTAGTAAGAAGGCCAAAGAGTTAAAAGTAGAATACGCAATATAACTGCAAGTACGATAAAAGCCACGCCTAAACGATACCATTTATATTCGCCGATACTGAGAGGAATGCGCTTATAAAACATCGTCACCACCCCTTTCCAATCATGGCTGCGTTTGCCATATTGCATAACGCTGGTTAGTACAAACATGATACCTACAATCAACAATCCTTTTTCCGCCACAAACAGTCCAAACTCCATAGCAAATCCTTTTATTCCAATCATTGAACGGGTTAAGTCTACCCAGAGGCGTGAATAAGATCTGTAGAACTATAGTCGTAGAGTGACAGCGCTTTACCAAAAGTGATTGTATAGAAGAAAATTGATGTATAGAGGAGAGCGACAAAATAGTAGAAGTATGTAGAAACAAAAAGCCCTCTTTGCAGAAGGCTTATCGCGAGTATTTAAGCTGTGACGTTTTTGAATTTTGCAGTGATGTTATCTCGATATGTGAACCACAAATAAGTCACAATGATTGAGAAATGCAGATAAGAAAGAGCAAATACAATGGGTGACGTAATCAGATCTTCAGACATACCCCAAGCGACTCCAATGACGGTAATCGCCAGCTTAGATAGCATGCCACACATTAACAACAGAAGAGCAAGCTCAGGAAAGCGAGTGCTACGGAATGCAAACCAGTAACAGCTTCCAACAGCCAAAGACGCAATCGATAACCCTAACATGAAAGAATGTAAGTGGTCTGCAGAAGCCACCCCAGCGGAAAGCGATGTCATTAAGATTAGTAATAATTTCATGTTTATTTGCCTTACTTTTTAAGAGAAAAGCATCCTTTCATTTTTGCAAACTCATTTTGCATGACATTTTGCGTATTTTCCAACGAATTGCAAGGCTAAAAACCGCACAACAAATGCGTAAAAATCGAACAATAAAGCTCTGATTACAAATATTTAACAAACAAGATAGTAGCAAATACCATTACAACAGGCTTTTACTGATTAAATGATTGGAATAGACGGTTTTTAAACAAAAATTTAACATGTGGATTTTTCTTTAAATTACGACTGGTCAGGCATTTTGTACACCTAACTTAGCTAAAAAAAGCCAGTACAAAAATGCACCGGCTTGCTGATTAAGGTAATAACTTCCTACTAAGGCTATTTCCCTCACAGATGTTCTAGTTTGAATTCATTGCAGAAACAAATGTAACCAAAACTAGATCCGAGCGGTTTTGGTATACACGTCCAACTCTTGCATACTAACAAAAGTGATAAGCTCATTGTCTAAATAAAAATTGACGCCTCCAACGCTCTTTTCACCTCGGAAAATCTGTTTAGTGCCATCTTGATATGAAATATCCATTTGAAGCGTATTTTCATCTATTTGCTTCATCACAGCATCTTCAACCCACTGATTATTAACTTGAATTGGTGCTTCAGTTAATGATTTATCAAGCTGACTATTAACTTTAATTATCGCTTCTAATTTCGAGTCAACCACTGCTGGTGACTTCCCGGAAATAGGATTTTTTCCTGTCCAGAACTCAATTGAATTGAAAATAAACATATCGGCTACTGATGCGATCCCATATACAGGAGACAACAAAAGAAACACGCCTTCACGAGCGTATCTATTATCCACAAGCTGCAAGTTAAATTTTGAGACCAAGCCTGTTGTTGCCATTTGTCCCATACAACCTGTCAACGTTGATGCACTCAGCAGCATCACAGACACCAATTTCATTTTTTGCACTTTCATTTCTCTTACCAACAATAATGTTTTAACTTCAGATATTGAAGCGGGCCGGAGTTTAATGAATATAAATAGAATTGAATAGTGAAATAATCATTTATCTACAACAAGTTAACACGGACATTTTTACAACATCAGAAAAACGCAACTTTCATCATCAAAGAAAAAACATTGAGTATGAAGCCACTGCCATATCAACCTTCAATCCTCACCCCAACCAAGCAATTAACAACTAATTATCAATTACTTTTCATTTGAAATTATTTTACATTCGCTCACAAAAAGAGATTCCAATCACACTTTTATTGGTTATAATCCGCGCTCTTTGCGATATCTATTGATAAATGCAAACTTATTTTGAGAAAAACACATTAACTAACTCTTCTTTCTATGAAAGAACCAAACTGAGAATAAAAATGAGCAAGATTGATAAAGCAATGCGTATCCTGCTAGCAGGTTTTTGTATCAACCTGTGTCTTGGCATCTTGTATGCGTGGAGCGTATTTAACAAAGCACTCGTAACCGACTTTGGATGGAGTGCGGCGGACGCATCTTCTCCTTATGCCATCGCGACCATCACTTTCTCAGTTTGTCTTTTAGTTGCAGGTATCCTTCAAGATCGCATGGGACCACGTAAGATCCTTATTCTAGGCACAACATTAACAGGCCTAGGGATGATCGCTTCTGGTTTCGCATCATCCGTTTTTGCGCTAAATATTACGTTTGGTGTGATTACCGGTGCGGGTATCGGTTTTGGTTATGCTTGTCTTGCTCCATCTGCAATGAAATGGTTCCATATCTCTAAGAAAGGCATGGTAAATGGTTTGATTGCGGCTGGTTTTGGTTTAGCGGCAGTTTACCTAGCCCCGCTAACATCAATGCTAATCTCTGAAGTGGGCATCAATACTAGCTTTATGATCCTTGGGGCTGGCGTGTTAGCGATTGCTGTTCCATTAGCGTGTACGATCAACAACCCACCAGAAGGCTACCAAGCTGAGCAACCAAAAGTAAAAGCAGGAAAAGCATCAATTGCGGTTAAAACGTCTGCTGATATGACTTGGAAAGCGATGCTAAAAACGCCTCAGTTCTACTCTCTTTGGGTAATGTACGCTTTTGCTGCCTCTGCGGGTTTAATGATCATTGGTAACATCACTAATATTGCGAGTGTACAGGCTAACTTGCCTAATGCCGTTTACCTTGCATCAATCCTTGCGATTTTTAACTCTGGCGGTCGTGTTGCCGCGGGTATTCTTTCGGACAAAATTGGTTGCATTCGTACTTTGATGCTTGCTTTCATCTTACAAGGCATCAACATGGTGCTGTTTGCTTCATTTGATACAGAGCTAACGTTGATTATTGGTACTGCGCTTGCTGCTGTTGGGTACGGAACATTACTTGCAGTATTCCCATCAATCACTGCTGAATACTACGGTCTGAAAAACTACGGTACAAACTACGGTGTTTTATACACGTCATGGGGTTTAGGCGGTGCAATCGGTGCTGCGATTGTAGGTTATTCAATGACTCAAAGTGATGGTTACACATTAGCGTATACCATTTCAGCAGGCATGATGGCAACCTGTGTGATTTTAGCTTTCGTGACTAAGCCGATGTCTGAAGAGAAAATTGAAGCACTTCAACAAGCTGCTTAATCTGGTTTTAAGATCGAGTTTCAAGGCCTAGCTATCAAGATCTGGCTTGCAAGATTTAGCTTTCCAGGCCTGGATTTAAGATCATCGATTCGATAGAAAGGCGTATCACTAAGGGTGGTACGCCTTTTTTTTCCCATCTTAGCTCTTTATTCGTCCCCAACCCCAAGCAGATCGTCTTACTCATTGATCGTACTAAATTTGTCGCTAACTTATATATCTGCTTTAATTAGCGCATCACTTGCTAATTTCATAAGACAATGCCACTTCGTCACATTATTCTACTTTGCTTTATTACCGTGTTTTCCGGCTGTGCTGTGTATGCAGGTCTAAACTACGATCAACTATTTGGTCCTCAACAAGTCAGAGATCGTCAAGCACCTCTTCAATCTCCTCAGGCGCACTTCTTTTTAGACGAAGTAAAGCCCATCATAGATAAGCGATGCGTTGTTTGTCATGCCTGCTACGATGCCCCTTGCCAACTCAAAATGTCCTCCGTTGAAGGGATTGATCGTGGCGCGTCTAAAGAAAAGATTTATCAAGGCACACGCTTAACGGCTTCAAAGCCGACACGTTTATTTGAAGATGCTCAATTGACGCAAGAGTGGCGTGACAGTGGCTTTCACCCAGTACTGAATGAGAGAGTTCAAAACCCTACAGCCAACCTCGATGCCGGACTAGTGGCTCGTTTACTCAGCCAAAAAGAGAACCACCCTTTACCACAGCAAGTTCAACTCGAAGGCTTTGATTTTTCAACCGACAGAGATCAACAGTGTCCAACCATTGAAGAGTATGCTCAATACGAACAGGATTACCCAACTTGGGGGATGCCTTATGGTATGCCAAACCTCGAAGCATCCGATTATAAAACTCTAATGGCGTGGTTAGAGAACGGAGCTATCATGAATGAGCATATTCCGTTGTCTATGGATGAACAGTCCAAAATTGCCCAATACGAAGCTCTCCTCAACAACAACTCACGTAAAAGCCAGTTAACTGCTCGTTACTTATATGAACACCTCTTTTTATTCCATCTCTATTTCTCTGAGTTACCCAGCCATCCACGTTTCTTTACTTTAGTACGCTCAGAAACACCACCCGGAGAGCCTGTAAAAAGAATTGCGACTCGTCGCCCTTATGATGATCCTAACGTCGATCGTGTCTACTACCGTTTGATCCCGGAACAAGGGACAATCGTCGATAAAACACACATGCCATATGCACTGAACAGTGATCGAATCGGGAAATGGAAAGAGTGGTTTATTGATGCTGACTATGACGTAGAGCAATTACCGAGTTATCACGTCGAAGTCGCAGCGAACCCAATGACAAGTTTCCATAGTTTGCCAGTAATCGCGAGATTTAACTTTTTGGTCGACAACGCGCAAAACACCATCATGGCTTTCATTAAAGGTCCGGTATGTCGTGGGCAGCTCGCTCTCAATGTAATTAACGATCGATTTTGGGTATTTTTTGTCGATCCGCAAAAAGCGAATTTACCTGAAATCAACGATTTTTATTACTCCCAAGAGCAAAACCTAAAACTACCTGGTGAATTAGAAAGTAACACGCTTCCACTCACTAATTGGGTGAAATACGCTCGTAAGCAAGCCCGTTATCTTGATGGAAAGTCAGAATTTACTAATCAGTGGTTTAAAGGTGCTGACTACCTCAACACCTCTATTCTATGGAATGGTGAACAACGCAACCCTAATGCCGCACTGACAGTATTCCGCCACTTTGATAGCGCCTCTGTTGTCCAAGGCCTTGTTGGCGACAAACCCAAAACAGCATGGGTTCTTGACTATGCCCTACTCGAAAGAATTCACTACTTATTAGTCGCGGGTTTTGATGTTTATGGTAATTTCGGCCACCAGCTGATCACTCGTATGTACATGGATTTCTTACGTCTTGAAGGAGAGAGTAACTTCTTAACCCTGCTGCCTAAAGATGTACGCCATCAAGAACAATCCAGTTGGTATCAGAACCAGAGCGCTCAATTGAGTGATTTTTTGCAGCGTAATATCAGACCATTTGAGCAGGAAAGTAGCGAAATTTACAAAACTGACGATCCAAAATCAGAACTTTACGATAAAATCGTAAACCACTTAAAACCAGTTCTGAATGATCGCTATGATATTGTCGATACAGGGTTTACCTCTAGTAATGAAGCCCAACTTCAATCGATCGACAAAATCAAAGGCGCTGGGCTTATCCCCTTGCCACAGATCACGATGTTGATGATTACATCCGATGGTGGAGATGATCAATTATTCACTCTGTTACGCAATAATGCTCATCAAAATATTTCTAGCTTATTCGATGAAAAAAGTAACCGCGATCCTAAGCATGACTCTCTTACATTGGTTCGTGGGGTTATTGGGAGTTATCCTGCGGCTTTCTGGTCATTAGAAGAGTCTCAAATCCCTGAGTTAGTAAAAAGACTAAAAAATCTCAGATCTGAGCAAGACTACATTAAGTTATTGGATCGTTTTGCAATTCGAAGAAGCTCAGATAAATTTTGGCCCTTCAGCGACAGAGTCCATGCTTGGTATAAGCAGAATCAACCTACTGAATATGGATTGTTGGACTACAATAGGTTTGAGAATCGGTAGTACTGTCGCTATAGGAGGCTCCTATGAGTATCAGAGATAATATCGAAGCTCTTGAACAGCAAATTTACGTTGCATGTTCAGAAGGCGATTATGATGCGTTAAATATGTTAGAGAATCAGTTAGAGCTGTTACGCGGAAAAGCTGAGCACCCTTTTGATGATGACCCAAATGCATTAGATCTAGGAAGCCGCTTTGAAAACAATTAGTAACAGAGCGGATAGCTAACAAACCATCGCATCAATACTAAAAATCCTCTGTTGATACAGAGGATTTTTGTTTTTACCGTCTAGAACTTTTATCTAGCCGATTGTTGTATTTAACGCTTCAATTGATTGCTCAACCAAATTCGCCAGTGTTTCGTGATCTTTCCGGTATGCCACCAAAGGCTCACCTGCACTTTCAATCAACATACACGCATGAAATAACCGTTTTAAACCTAAGCTGCCTGCGGACCCTTTTAATTTATGCGCGAGCGACTTCACTTCAAGATAATCATCCGCGTTGTCCGCAACTTGTAGGCTCACTAGTACGTCTCGGCTACTGGTTACAAACAGCCCTACAATTTCACGCATTTTATCTCGGCCTAGAATAGACATGTCCCCTTCAATGACCGTAACATCTATCACTCTTATCTCATTTGGTGTAATTTTTTCACCTGAAAGACTGTCACTGTTAAGCATAGTGCAATCATCCCTATTTGATGAATCAACAGCCTCTTCATTTAGTTGAGGCAATACAAGCGATTTCCCATCAAGAGTACTTTGAATAAGGGTTGCGAGTGCATCCTTATCGAGTGGCTTAGGTAAGTAACCATCAAATCCACTTGATAAATAACTCTCCACTTCTTCATTGAAAACATGAGCCGATACCGCCACCATTGGCGTTGGATGAGCCTGTAATGTGATCTCTTTATTTTTCTCAATCGCCTTCAAACTGCCCAGTAGATCAACGCCATTACAATCGGGTAAGTTAATATCCAACAACACGATATCAAAATGCTGCGACTCAAAAATTTTCTCAGCTTCGGCTCCGGTTTCCGCAGTCACCACTTCATGCCCTAAATTCGATAAGAACCCTTCGGCAACCAGGCAGTTCACAGGGTTATCTTCTACCAGTAAGACTTTCGCTTTAATCACCGTATTCAAGCTCATCACTGATGGGATATCCACTTTTTCTCCGGGTTGAAGCTCTAAACTAAACCAGAAGCGACTCCCCTCTCCAACGTTTGACTCTAAATGCAACTCCGCATCCATCGCCTCAATAATTCGTTTACTGATGGCTAGGCCTAATCCTGTTCCCCCAGTCGAATTAATGCCACCACTAGCCTGAGTAAATGGGTCGAATAGGTTTCTTTGTTCTTCTGGGCCAATACCAATACCAGAATCGCTCACTTCAAACATCACTCGCTTGTCGTTATCAACATCCATACTCACATAGATATCAACTTCACCGCGTTCCGTAAATTTAATCGCATTACCCACAAGGTTATTGAGAACTTGGCTGATGCGAGTTACGTCTCCTCTCCAATATTTTGCAACATCACTTTCAATATGCTGATAGAAAGCAAGATGCTTCTCTTGCGCTCGGCTTTGCATTAGCTGAAAGGCATCATCAACCATATGGTGCAAGTTGAAAGAGGATTCACGAATTTCAAGGTGACCCGCCTCAATTTTTGAGTAGTCCAAAATATCATTCAAAATAGCGAGTAAGTTTTTACCGCTACGGTTAATAATATCGACATACTGCCCCTGCAATGGATCTAAGCCACTGTCTTTAAGTAAGTGGGCCGTCCCGAGTACCCCATTCATTGGTGTTCGGATTTCATGACTCATTGTCGCGAGGAATGCAGATTTGGCGCGACTGGCTTGTTCCGCTAAAGAGCGAGCTTTCGCATGGTTCAAAACTTCCACATTAAGTCGTTGGTTCGTTTTCTGCAGTTGATGAGTTCTGTCAGTAACAAGCTCTTCAAGGTGTTCCTTGTGTTCCTCTAGATCTCGCTTCGCTTGTGCCTCTCCTTCTGCTACTACCTGCAAGGCTTGAGCGGTGTTTCTAGCAGTAACGATGGCTTGTCCCATATGCGCAAGTTCATCATTTCCTTTGACATGGATCGTGACATCTAAATGCCCCTGAGCAATCGAAAGTAGAGCAGATGAGTATTCTGTTAGGCGTTTCACTACCGAGATGTACACCACCTTCCAGACTATGATCACGGCAATGATTAAACCAATGATCGAGATTAAACTCAGAGATAGCTGCGCGTAATTGAGGGTTTTTGTTAACTCTTCTACCGCTTTTGTGGTGGTCAGGTTCGATTCATCAACTAAGCTGTTTACAGTGTTGTTCAACTCACTGAAAAGGCTCAATGTATTTTGCATTAAGAACTGAGACTGCTGCTCGTTCTCATACTTTTCCATTAAGATATCAAATACCACTTGGCGCTTACCCAAATCGACTAATAGTGCAGTCATCTGCTTGGATCGCGTTGGATCTTCCACTGCACGAACGCGGCGCATCATAATTTTTAGGTTATCTTGAAATTCACTCTGAATAATCTGGATACGTTCAATATTCGTAACGGTACGTGCTTCTTCTATCTGATTGAGCATTTTAAAAGCTAACAAATGCAGTTCATGTAAGCGTTCTGATAAATCGAGGTCAACTTCGACTAATGCATCCAGTGCTTGGTATACCTTCTCAGTCTGTTTATTCTCTAATAAGTCATAGATATGAGTGACATTCGCCACCGCAATAGTACTAGTATTCAATACCTGCGTTCGAGTCAACTGTTCTAACTCAGCACTGAGCTTACGCATCTCTTCCACTCGGATATGCAATTCACCACTCAACCACAGCTTCTTCTCTACGGTAATACCGAGTTCTGCTAACGTATTGATGACGCTTTCAACGTTATTTTCGAGTCGAGTCAATAAACCAGAATCAAAAGAATCCGACCCAAGGGCTTTAATATGTGTAAGAAGGGATTCAAGTTGCTCAAACAGCATTTTCCCAGACGCTTTACGCTCCTGTTCATTTTTGGCATTTGACAGAGTTTGAACCGATGAGATGATCCTAGAACTCAGCTCAGAAACTTGCCTCGCTTCTATCATTGCCGGAATGGCAGAGTCCACGACATTTCTTTCCGTTTTCGCCACAAACGAAAAACCTGAAGCGCCAATGAGTGCAGAAAGTAATACCAGCAAAGCCATGATCAAAAATGAGAACAATAACTTACGGCCGATACTCGCGGTTGCTAACAACATAAAATGATAACCTTTGAGAACATGCTTCTTAACCGAACGATAATACGTTATATTTTGCAGTGTTTATCCAATCAATGCCAATGAACTATTATTCCATGCCTAGACCTAAGTCACTTTCAGCAACATTAGTACGTCTCGCAGCCACCATCAGCCTGGTAAGCATGCCAATTTCGACTGTTTTTGCTGAACCGTCAAAGACGCAAAAAGTTAACACTCCAGCACCAAAAATATGCGCGATTTACCCGCACTTAAAAGATTCATATTGGTTATCCGTTAACTACGGAATGGTTTCTGAAGCACGAAAACAGCATGTGGAATTACGAGTTCTAGAAGCAGGTGGTTACCCAAACAAGATTAAGCAACAGCAGCAACTGTCGCTGTGCACTCGCTGGGGTGCAGACGCCATCATTCTTGGAACCGTGTCACCTGATGCTTTTTCTAATAATTTAAGTGAATTTGTTGGCTCAACACCGGTTTTTGCCACGGTGAATAAATTGGTACTCAATGACAAGCAGAGTGATTTACTAAAAGGCGTCGTGGGCGTTGACTGGTACTGGATGGGCTTTGAAGCAGGTCAGTACTTAGCCAATGCGCATCCTAAAGGGAGTGGTGTTACCGATATTGCCTTCTTGCCTGGGCCAAAAACAAGCGGCGGAACAAAACCCGCAACTGTCGGCTTTTATGATGCAATCAAAGGAAGCGATATAAATATCGTGGTGAGCTATTGGGCTGACAACGACAAAGAATTGCAGCGAAACCTTGTTCAAAAAGTCATTGATACCCCAAATGTTCAATACATAGTGGGAAGTGCAGTTGCCATTGAAGCCGCAGTCAGTGAATTACGAGCTGCTGAAAAAACGGATGACATTAAATTAGTCTCCACTTACTTAAGTCATGGCGTTTACCGCGGTTTACTCCGAAATCGTGTAGAGTTTGCACCGACCGATCAAATGGTCCAGCAAGGCCGCTTATCCATGAGACAAGTTATTCACTACCTAAACGATGAAAAGTACGCTTTTGATAGTGCTCCGAGCATTGAACCTCTCACACCAAAAACGTTACAGCGCAAAGTAATTGAAAATTCTTTATCTCCATCAGAATATAGGCCTACTTTTAACATAAAAGAGATTGAATAATTCAAGCGACCTATGTTTTAGTATCAACCGTTTATAATTCTAACAAGACTCAGCACAGACTGTTGATATTACTACATTAGGGAATACTTACATGCAAAAAACGACTCGTACTATGCCTGCGCATAAACATGTCGCTCTTGTGGCTCATGATCACTACAAACCTGAATTATTAAAATGGGTTGTTGAAAACAAAGAAAAGCTTCAAAGTCATTTCTTATACGCGACTGGCACGACGGGTACCATGCTAAGCAAGGAAACCGGTTTAGCCATTAAGAGTATGATGAGCGGGCCAATGGGGGGCGATCAACAATTAGGCGCTCTTATCGCAGAAGGAAAAATCGACATGATGATTTTCTTCTGGGATCCACTCAATGCCGTACCTCATGATCCGGATGTAAAAGCTTTACTACGTATTGCCAGCGTGTGGAATATCCCTGTTGCCACAAACCGCGCAACGGCAAAATTCTTATTTGAGTCTAAACTGCTCGAAGAGGAAGTGGTCATCGAGATCCCGGACTACGAAAACTACTTAGCAGATAGAACTTAATTAATCTGATTCGTCAGATGGTTAAGTCGTCGTAAAAACGCCTTCTTTTTGATCTTCAATCTTTATTCTAATCGTAAAAAGAAAATCATGCAGAAGGCGATATCTTGAACTTAATCTGTGAATTTCGAGCTTTGATTCTGTCTTTAGCTTTTAGCTTTTAGCTTTTAGCTTTAAAAATACTGACTCTTCACTTCAAAATTCAGCCCGTTTCGTTATTTCTTTCTTATCACTGGCCAATCACCAGAATTCAACTCTTGAACAAAGCCTGAACCATCACCACTATGGGTGATCCATACTTTATGTCTAGCACGGGTCATTGCGACATAGAATAACCTTCGCTCTTCGGAATATGGAAAGAGATCATCAGATTGAGACAACGCCCCATCAAGATGTAACTGTTTTTTCTTCGCAGGGAGTTGCCCTTCATCAACACATAGGATAATGACGAAATCCGCCTCTTTTCCCTTACTGCCATGGCAGGTCATAAATTGAATATCAAGCTCTGTAAACTGCTTCTTCCAATCCATGAGTAGTGTCGGGCTGTGGTAATGATTTCGCCCAAGCAGTAAAACACTCGGTCTGTTCTTCGCAGACTTAGCGATACCCTCTAAGATTTTTTCAACACTAGCACTTGGAGCTGTCACCACGGCTTTCTGCTTTTGCTGCTTAAAGCTGTTGAGCTCTTTTGGTATCTGACGTGGGTTAGCTTGTATAAAACGGTTGGCTACCTCACCGATCTTGCTATTAAACCTATAGGTCGTATCAAGGTTGTGTACGGTTGAGTTTGGAAAACGTTTCTCAAAATCTGTCGTTAAATCAACATCTGCCCCTGCAAATTGATAAATTGACTGCCAATCATCCCCCACCGCATATAGAGAAGTACTGTAAACCTGCTTATCTTGCTCGCACAATGCTTGAATGAGAGCCAGTCTATCTGGTGAAATATCTTGGTATTCATCAATCATGATAAACTTCCACGCTCCTTGAAAACGTCCTTTTTCAACGTATTTCGTAGCACGGCTGATCATCAATGGGAAATCGATCTGATTCTGTTCTTTTAACATCTGTTGCCACGCTTGAACGCAAGGCCAGCAAAGCGCGAGCTCGCTATTGAGCCTTGAATATTCAGGGTGCGCAACCAAGTCCTGCTGAATGTCTTTCTTTGACAGCCCTGATGCGCAGAGCTTTTCTAACTGAGTTTCTAACCAGTTAATTAGTTTAGGATCTTCAACGTGACTGCCTAATTCATCATCCCCGGTCAAATACGCAATAGGCCATTTAGACAGATGCTTTTGCCAGCGTTTAAAGCTCGTTGGAGTCATCCAATGTTTTTTAAGCCAATCAATACACCACGCTTGCTTAAGCTTGCTATCCAATGCAATCGGAGAGATCACGACATTGTTACCTTCAACATGTTTAAGGATGCTTAATCCTAGTTGATGGAAGGTATTGACTTGAACTTGCTCTGCTGACATGCCAATTTTTGAATCCAGACGCTGTTTCATTTCAGCAGCGGCATCTCGCCCAAACGCCAGCATTAAGATTTGATCCGCTTGTGCTTGATGACTCTGCATTAAGTACGCAACGCGAGCCGTTAATACACTCGTTTTACCAGACCCAGCCCCCGCCAAAACAAGGTTATGGTCATCATTGAGAAGCACGGCATGTTGCTGAGAGGCGTTAAGAGGTGAAGATTCACATTGGGAGAATAAAACTTCCCAATTCTTTTTCTCGTTCTCAATCCAACCCTTATTACGGCCAGATAATGTTGATGATGGATCTTTAAGCCAAGATTGCAGGCGTGATACACGTTTCGGTAAACGCAAAGCCGCTTCATCTATACTCATGCTCATTTGAGAAAAATCATGATTCACTTGAGTAACCCAAGCATTCACTTGAGAATGTTGGAGAAATGCAGGCTGTTTTTCTAATTGATCTAGCGTCGCTTCCCACTGTGGTAGATATTCAGCCAGCTGAGAACATTGATGATTGTGCCACTGCTGATAAGTGGCTACCGCATGGCGGGCAAAGTTGCGGCACAGCGCCCAAGGAAGCCCTTGAACAACCCAACTTTTTGTTTGACCATTTTCTTCATGCGCAAAAAATTGTAACGATCCCCAAATCAAACCTCGATGTAACCCTACTCTACCATCCCAAACGGTGAAGGGTATTCGCTCTTCACTACCAGAAGACGAAAGGAGTAAACGATTATCATCAAGTTCGACCTGATAATATTCGTTTTGAATAAAAAACTGTGCAGTCTTATTTGCGCTTAGCTGCATGAATAAATGCTCATTAAAATTTCATTCAGCGATTTTATACTAATCAGGCATTGTATTGAAAAATTTATGTCAATATTTGATAAGGTGAATTTATAATCGATCAGGAATATTTATTAACTTATATTCTAATTACATCAGAACCTTGCGTGTCTATTCTGCTAGTATAATGTTTTTGGTTTTTATCTGAGTTATTGTGAAGTTACCTGTCAAATTACGCCTATATTGGGCAAATAAAACAATCAATTACAGCATTCTGATTCTTATCACTCTCATGGGGGTGGTTTTACCTGCTTGGTATTATGAGCAGCATACCTTGATCACCCCTCTGATCTTAGGTGTGATTGCCGCAGCACTGGCTGAAAGTGAAGACAATTTCTCTGGTCGAGTAAAAGCCATAACCCTTACCTTCATCTGTTTTGCGATAGCGGCATTCTCAATAGAGATACTCTTTAATACACCTTGGTTATTTGCTATCGGGCTTTTCCTCTCAACGTTCGGCTTTATTATGCTCGGAGCTATTGGCCCTCGTTATGCCAGTATTGCCTTTGGTTCTTTATTGATCGCGATTTATACCATGCTTGGCGCGCATGAAAGCACCAACTTGTGGTTCCAGCCCTTATTACTATTAAGCGGCACGGCATGGTACTTTTTCATGTCGATGATCTGGCATATTTTCTGGCCTATGCAGCCCGTTCAACAAAATTTAGCCAATGTATTTCTTGAAGTGGCTAACTACCTAGAATCCAAGGCTAAATTGTTTCACCCTGTGACCGATTTAACACCGCAGCCTTTACGCATTAATGAAGCCAGACTCAATGCGAGCACGGTAACCGCCCTAAACAACTGTAAAACCACTCTATTGGCTCGATCTAAACGTGGGCATATAGACAGCGCCAGTGACCGTTTTTTGAATGTTTACTTCCTAGCGCAAGATATCCATGAGCGAGTGAGTTCAAGCCACTATCGCTATCAAGAACTGGCACAACACTTTGGACGATCGGATGTGCTTTTTCGATTTAAATACCTACTAGAGACACAAGCACAATCTTGTCGAAAGGTGGCGGAATCGATTCGTTTGGGTAATGAATACCAGCATGCCTCGGATTCAACATTGGCGCTAGATGAGCTTCAAAGCTCCCTAAACAACCTAAAAGAGCAGCAACGCCGTGAATGTCGAGCGCTTCTTGCCCAACTTGGCTATCTATTTACTAACCTTTCTACTGTAGAAAAACAACTTTCCAACGTAAGTAACCCCGACGTCACTATCATTGATGACGGCACGCTTGATGACACCGACCCACGCACCATAAAAACAATGTGGCAAAAAGTTAAAGCGAACCTCAATAAAGACTCACTGCTATTTCGACATGCCATCCGCATGGCCCTCGCGCTTACTGCGGGTTACGGCATCATTCAAGGGTTTGATATTGAACGCGGCTATTGGATCCTACTTACCACGCTGTTTGTTTGCCAGCCAAACTACAGTGCGACCAAGCAAAAACTTATTGCTCGTGTAATTGGAACATTGGCAGGTTTGCTTATTGGTGTCCCACTGTTAACCCTCTTCCCATCTCAAGAGAGTCAGCTATTTTTCATTGTTATCTCAGGCATTATGTTTTTTGCCTTCAGAATGAACAATTACAGCTTTGCCACCGGGTTCATTACGGTTCTCGTACTATTTTGCTTTAACCAACTCGGTGAAGGCTATGCCGTGGTATTGCCTCGTTTAGCCGATACTTTAGTGGGCTGTGCTCTGGCTGTTTTAGCATTGATGTTAATTTTGCCAGACTGGGAATCAAAGCGACTTCATAAAGTGATGGCGGATTCCATACAATCGAACCAACACTATCTTGCTCAGATCATTGGCCAATATAGAATAGGTAAGAAAGACACTCTAAATTACAGGATCTCCCGTCGCGCAGCACACAACCATGATGCTAACCTAACTTCTGCAATCAGCAATATGCTGGCAGAACCGGGAAAATATCGTGCGGCGGTTAATGAAAGCTTCCGATTCTTAACATTAAACCACGCCTTGCTGAGCTATATTTCAGCGTTAGGCGCTCATAGAACACAACTGGATGACCAAGCCACGCATCAATTGATCTTAGATGCACACCGTGTGATCCATCAGCATCTAGAAGCAATACATCACCAACTTTATGAGCATAAAACAGAGTGCGATATTGATAGCTTCGGCCAAGACGACCTTCTTGCACGCTTAAGTGAATGGAGAGAGGAAGATGACAGTTCAGTTAGAATGGTGCTTCAACAACTTCATTTGATATATCGAATGCTTCCAGAATTGCACTCATTGGCCAGTAAGTTTGCCGTGCGCACTTTATGATTTTTAGCACTTGATGACCTTTAACGCTTTATGATCTTTAACAGAAGCATTAAGCAAACAAAACCAATCACCTATCATGCAGCGGCCAATCTATAGTGCCGCTGTTTGCTTGCCCCTAAGTCCCCCTGATAAAAAATGTCATCGCTGATTAAAATATCGACGTTTATTTCACACGCCACTCATTATCATCATCTTAAGCTCAAAAAACACATGCCATTCGCCGAGATATTAGTCACATTACTTGACGAACAATTGAAGCGAACTTGACACTGCCCGGACAAAAAAACAGCGTTCAAAACTTAAAGTAAATCTATACAAGAGAGACTAAATTGATGCAATTGAAGTAAAGCTCTTCCTTCTCTCAAAATGTGTATTTTTCGGTCATACCGCCAGTAGAGGTAACGTTATGAGTTCACGACAATTTGAATTACTAAGAAACCAGCTTCAGCTACTTTCACCCCAACAACTGAAATCGTTGCAAGGTGAAATATCAAATACTCTAGGTGATCAAAATAAAGATTTGCTGACCGATGAAGAAAAAAACTTAATTTTCAACCTCTTCTCTTATGATGAGGCACCCAGTGTTCAATGAGCATAAGTTGCAGGATCTCACTAAGAGGTTTAAGCTGTAGATAGTACGAAGGAGTTTAGCTATGTCTATTTCCGGTATACAGTCAGGCTACCAAATGATCCAGCAGTCATCTGCAATGGCAGAAGTCGCTGCGCGTGATATAAATCAGATTAATAAAACCCCTTCTCATGTGGAATCAGAGTTCCAACCAAAAACTGAAACTCCTCCAAAGCAAGACCTCGAATTACAGCAAGACCCTATCGTCACCCAAGATGACAGCCTTAGTTTCAACAAAATTGAATTTATGAAAGAGCCAGAACCATCAGCGCCAATATCCTATGTTGATTCCACGCAGCAATTAACTCAAGCGGCAGGTTATAATCGAATTGGGGCTAATATTGTGGAACGCAGCAATGAGATGATTGGTAGTTTGTTGGATATCCATATTTAGTCACTTCTCCTGCGATGTTTACCAAATATATACGTGTAAAAATCCGCGATAAACGGTTACCTCTTTTAACCAGCCCTTGTTTCTCAATTTGTTGTCGGTAGAATCGACCCAAATCAATTATGTTGTACTCTTATGCCAAAACTTAATCTGCATCGCCGTGACTACGTTTCAATTTTAGGTGGCGATATCTCCGCAGACGAATTAGAGCAAACGCTCCAGCCAAATTTTTCTCCAATCAAAAACAAACTGACTCCTAGCCCTTATTTGACAGACAAGAACATCGAACGTCGCTGGAAAGTCCTCAATCAGGATGACTTAAAAGCCCAGCTTCTCGATCCCCATACTCTTGCAAATGCGCAAGCCTATGAAAAAAATATCGAGCACTTCATCGGGACGGTAAAAATCCCAGTAGGCATTGCGGGGCCACTTAGAGTCAATGGGCTATTTGCCAAAGGAGACTTTCTAGTCCCTCTTGCCACAACAGAGGCGGCTTTGGTCGCATCTTATAACCGTGGCGCGAAACTACTGAGCGCATGTGGTGGTGCAAGCGCAATGCTATTGAATGAAGGGGTGACTCGTACTCCGGCTTTCGCTTTTTATGGTATAGCTCAAGCAGGACAGTTCGTTGCTTGGGCGGTCACTCAGTACGACGAATTCAAAAAAATTGCGGAATCCACAACGTCACATGGCAAGCTCACCGATATTAATATCAATATTGAAGGCAATCACGTTTATATCGTTTTTGAATTCTTAACCGGTGATGCTTCAGGGCAAAATATGGTGACTATTGCCACCAATGCGGTTTTCGAATTCATTATGCAGCACAGTCCCATTCAGCCCGAGTATGCGTTCCTTGATGGCAACTTATCCGGTGACAAGAAAGCCAACACCCAGACACTTCGGAGTGTGCGAGGAAAGAAAGTAACGGCAGAAGCTCATATACCTGCAGAGTTAATTCAAAAGTACCTGCATACGACGCCCGAAAAAATGATGCAATTTGGTCAAATGACAACAGTGGGTGGTGCACTAAGCGGAACAATAGGCATTAATGCCCACTACGCCAATGCGCTGGCTGCACTGTATATTGCATGTGGCCAAGATGCGGCATGTGTCGCTGAATCCGCAATAGGTATGACAAGGATGGAGGTCGATCGCGAAGGCGGTTTATACGCCAGTGTTACGCTTCCGAATTTAATGATTGGTACGGTTGGAGGTGGTACATCTCTTCCAAGCCAGAAAGCTTGCTTAGACGTCATGGGGTTATTTGGTAATGGTAAATCCCAAGCGCTCGCAGAAGTCTGCGCGGCGTTATGTCTTGCGGGTGAACTCTCTATTGTTGGAGCATTCTGTGCAGGCCACTTCTCAAGAGCTCATCACAAACTCGCACGCTAATACTAAACTTCCCTCTCAAGCTCCCCTCTCAAAACGCCACCTATTCAAACATTTTTGTTATTCAAAAAGCCTTACTTATCCAGTAAGGCTTTTTTCGTCTATGCTTTATTTTGAGTGAACGAGTAAAAAACATGATCTCTATCATATAAAACAATCAAAAAGTAACAGATATGAAAAATAAATGTGTATATTCAACTCACCAAATGAGCGAACGAACACAAAGGACAGCAATATGACCACGATAACGAAACAAAGCGAATGTAATGATACAAAATCATCCATCTTAGATCTGATTGTTGTCGGCGGTGGTATTAATGGTGCAGGCATAGCTGCAGATGCTTCGGGCCGTGAACTTACCGTTGGTCTATATGAAGCGAAAGATTTTGCTAGCGCGACCTCATCGGCGAGTTCAAAACTGATCCATGGTGGGCTGCGCTATTTAGAACATTATGAGTTTCGTTTAGTGGGTGAAGCGCTAGCCGAGCGTGAAATTCTACTTAAGAAAGTGCCACATATTGCTAAACCAATGCGTTTTCGTTTACCACATCGCCCATATCTACGCCCTGCTTGGATGTTAAGAGCTGGACTGTTTCTATACGATAACTTAGGAAAACGAACCTCATTAGCCGCGAGCCAAAAAATCAAGCTAAACGCTGGAGTTGTCACTAAACCCGACATGAAAATAGGATTTGAATATTCAGACTGCTGGGTTGATGATGCTCGTTTGGTTATTCTCAATGCCATTCAAGCTCAACAGAATGGCGCGGAGGTAAAGAATTACTGTAGCGTTGAAAAAGCTGAGCGTGATGGTGATATCTGGGTGGTCACTCTATTTGATCATGTCAGTCAACAACGATTCATTCGTCGCTGTCATACCCTAGTGAATGCGACAGGCCCCTGGGTGAAATCATTTATTACGGACAAAATGGATGAACAATCTCCTTATGGTATCCGATTAATCAAGGGATCTCACCTTATCGTGCCAAAAATTCATGATGAGGAGCAAGCCTATATTCTGCAAAATGAAGATAAGCGTATTGTGTTTGTTATCCCTTATTTAGACAAATTCTCGATGATTGGTACCACCGACGTTGAATACGATGGAAAACCACGAGATGTCGCGATCAGCGCCGAAGAGACGAAGTATTTGCTTGATGTCGTGAATAAGCACTTTATGACTCAAACTCAAGAGACAGATATTATTTCATCATTCAGCGGTGTGCGACCGTTATGCGATGATGAATCAGACTCCCCACAAGCCATCACACGTGATTACACTATCGCCCTTCAGCAAGAACTTGAACAGGCTCCTTTGCTTTCAATCTTCGGCGGCAAGCTGACCACATATAGAAAACTAGCTGAATCTGCATTAAGCCAATTATCTGAATTCCTCCCACATATGGGACAAGCTTGGACAAAAGATAGCCCATTACCTGGTGGTGAAAGTTTTCATTTTAATACCCAGTTTAGCCATCTCTCTAAGAAACTCCCATTTTTGAATCCCGTAATGATAAAGCGTTGGCTAACCACATACGGGAGTCGAACTGAGAACTTACTTCGCAACGTAGCATCGCAAGATGATCTTGGTCAGCAGTTTTCAGATGAATGTTATCAAGTTGAAATCGACTATCTTATTGATCATGAGTTTGCTGTCACCGTGGAAGATATACTCTGGCGTAGAACCAAATTAGGGTTACTTTTAACTACCCAAGAAATCGATAACCTAACACTGTATGTAAACAAGCTAAAATCGCCTCAAGAGATGAATATCGAAACTTATTGTAACGAACCGATCAGCGATACTCCCTTTAACGCTCAAGCAAAAGCAGTCAATGGGTAGTTAAGTATGTAAAGAAAAAATTCAAGGCAACGCGACTTCGATATTGCACACAATAACGGTGTGATCACACACTTTTATTGTGTTGCATATAAAAAGCTAACAAATTGAATTATTAACGATTATATTTTATCTAATTTCGGCATTGGAACGGCACTTCTAGGGTAATCGTTAATAATTTATGAGCTCAAAAAACAACAACAGCCAAGATATTCAAAAGTTCATGAAACCAGGGATGAAGGTTTCAGTCACTCTTGAATTTGGCCCCACAGATAAACTGATCATTCATACTCACTACATTGGCTGCAAAGACGAGCAATATCTCATTATTGAACTCCCTATCAAAATCTTAGAAGATCTATCCATGCGTCAACTGGCTAATGTAGATACCGTAATCCGCGGCATTTCGGATACCGAACTCGGGCACATTATTGCTTTCAAAACGTCGGTGATAAATACCATTACCAAGCCTTTCCCGTTGCTTTTTTTAAGAGCACCTAAACAGTTCGCTACAAAGGCCGTTAGAGAACATCAACGCTATAAGCTTTCGCTTCCTGTGACAGTGAGTTATCAATCGAATGTCTTTGAAGGAACAATTCTCGACTTCTCAGTTTCAGGCTGCGGCCTTCTATTAGAGACCAGAAATGAATTAGTTTGCGACACAGAGATAAACGTTGAATCACAATTGAAGCGTTTTCTCCCTAGCGATATCAAATATTGTATTGTGAGTGTGAAAAGGCACCAAAAAGGTCAGTTGGTTGGTATTAAGTTTGATAATCCAATCATCATGGGAGACGATCTAAAACAGGAGATACTAGAGCAAGCTTTTATCGCGGGTAGTATTTGATCGTCACATGAACGCAGGGCTTACCTTTAAGCCCTACAAATACGGATACAACTAAAAAACGAATGGGCAATGAGTGAGAAATGAATACATCACCATGGAGCTATTCACTCTTCTGAATTAAGAAAATGCCTTTTAAAATGAACGAACGCAGCATGTAGCACATGTTCCTTAATTGGCTTAACAATCACATAATTAGCCCCAGCGGCGATGAATGCATCATTAGTAGAAGCAAGGCTATCTGCAGTACAAGCGTATATTGGCGTGGATATGTGTAAATCGTTTCGAATCGCCATGGTGGTTTCGATTCCGCCTAAATTCGGCAACTGGTTATCCATCAGAATCAGATCAAAAGACTCTGCCTCAATAATTTTCAGTGCACTCAACCCATCTTTCGTCCACTGCACATCCATCCCATATTTTTTACAAAATGCCTGTGCGATAAATGCGTTGGTACCATTATCCTCTACTAGCAGCACCTTCAGTGTTCTGTCAAAAAGCTCATGAGGAAGAAGTTCTTGTTCTGTTGATTGAAAATCAGAACCGACAGAACCACTCTTCACAGGGACAGTGACTACAAATTCTGTACCTACTCCCTTTTCACTCCCAACTTGAATATCACCCCCTAGCATATCAACCAGGTTCTTTACTATGGTCAGACCTAAACCACTACCACCGTATTCGCGTGTTGTTGTTGATTCCTCTTGTACAAAAGGATCGAACATTGCGTCCAAACGCTTCGGATCAATACCAATTCCAGAGTCCTTAATGTTAATAATCAGCATGTCATTATTTGCAGAC
The DNA here is from genome assembly GCF_050337905.1 of Vibrio clamense. NCBI lineage: Bacteria > Pseudomonadati > Pseudomonadota > Gammaproteobacteria > Vibrionales > Vibrionaceae > Vibrio > Vibrio clamense. The sequence goes on from NZ_JAKJTJ010000018.1 coordinate 204,566, forward strand.
TCGAACTGCTCTAAATCGAAGCCAATTTTAATGGTTCCAGAGTGTGTAAATTTCACTGCGTTACTTAAAAGATTAAACAAGATCTGATTCAAACGAACTTGATCTGTGTAAATCAACGTATTCGTTGCCAAATTATTATTAATAACTAACTGAACATCATTTTCGGCACAGGCAGGCTGATAGATAGTTTCAAGCGTATTCACGAGTTCAGAAAACTTGAACTCATTAAGCTGAATATTAAACTTACCTTGTTCTAATTTTGAAAAATCCAGAATGTCATTGAGAACAGCCAATAGATGTTCACCACTATTGCATAAGACATCAATCTGCTTAAGGTTTTCAGCATCATGAATAGAGCGCTTTAATAGCTGGGATACACCCAAAATACCATTCAATGGCGTTCTGATTTCATGACTCATTTTCGCTAAGAAATCAGCCCTCATTTTTGCCGACTCTTCCGCCTCTTTTCTCGCTAAATCACTCTGTTTTTCAGCTTCAATGAAGGTTGTAACGTCTTGGCCTTGGACAATAATGCTAGAGATATCCCCTTCAATCCTTATCGGGGATAAATTCCAGCGGTAAACTTTATCTCCAATCGGAACGTTAACTCCGGTAAGCGTTGCGCCTTGAGCTGACATTCTAATATGAGGAATTAACTGGGACTTAAATACATCAAAATGAGGTAAAATCTTGTACTGTCCTAACTCGTTTGCTTTCGATAACTCTTTGCGAGCTGCTGGATTCATCTGCAAAACATCACCAGCGCCAGACCAAACAATAGTAGGAGAGAGTGCAAAGTTGAATAGATCTTGAAAAGACTTCTCCTGCTCAGCCAACCGCTCAAATGTGCTTTCGAGGGTGTGACCAATATGATCGAATTCATAGATAGTAGACCCTTCAAACCCTCTTTTGGCGTCTTTTATCCCGGCGAGTTTAGTGTAAGTCATTAATTTTGACAGTTCGTTAGAGACTTTTTTCTGTACCCATTTCCGTGTGAATGCAAAAACAGCGCAAATAGCGAGCATGGTGAAAATCAGGCCATACTGATGATTTCTTTTCAACGCCATTACACCTTTACTGTACTCGACAGTAAATACCGTCAGAGGTGTCTCTTCATCATTAACCTTCAATGCCGTTGCACTCACTAAAGTCTCTCCAAGCTCGCTATCAACTTGTTTTCTAAAACTAATAATGTCATCGGCAGTATAAGGTTCAGAACCTAGCAAGGTTGTCGCGATTGGTAGATCTTCTAAAGCAAGTACCACATTATCGCTATTACTGCGTCGTTGAAGAGATTCGATCAACATGACGTTGTTATCGAGGATCATCCCAACATAAAGTTGGCCTAATACTTCTCCCGAATTATCATTGATTATCGGAGAACGCCTCACTAATAAGTGTTTAAGCCCTATTGAACTATGAAGTTCAAGTATGTGCCAATTACTATTAAACGCAACTTGCTCTGCAACATCATTAAGCAATTCAAGAGATAAACCGTAGAATTCGGCGTTGCCATCATCCCAGATAATACCCTTTGGTTTTGCAATAAAGCGTACATCAGGAACATGTTTAGGCTCACGCTGATCCAGCCCTAGGAAATAATAATCGAGAAGTTCTTCGTCTCCAGCCACAAAAAAATCCACCAACGTGTCACTTTTCGCATTACTGTCTTGGTGGATTTGCAAAACAGCCAATCGGTAATCAAACAGACTTTGAATCAAACTCGATGTCTGCTGAAGTGTTCGGTTGACTTCTTGTTTAATTATACGATTACTGAATTGAAAACTTTGTACAAGCACGCCCAACGTCAATATGCAGATCACCAAAATGACAATTTGTGAAATTAAGGTAACAAGTGAGCGTTTTTTCGTTGGGCCAAGCTTTATTTTCATGACTTATCTGAATACCTAAAAGCACGTTCTTTTAATTTTTGGATATGTTCAGTCTCATCCTCGGTAGAGACTACTTCAAAGTCTCCAGAATAAACGGTAGGCACCTTCTTACCTTCTAAATCAAGTTTGATCGCTTCTGCCATTGCAACGCCTGTATCATCGTTCATTCGCATAACCGTCACATCGAGCTCACCACGCTCCAAAGCTTCAAGTTCGGCGGAGCCTCCTCCCCATCCGTTAATTTTGATATCCGTACGGTTCAGGTCTTCTAAAGCTTGCACTGCTCCCAGAGCAACGTCCGTCGAACAGGCGTAAATAAAATCGAGATCAGGCGTTTTTTCAATGCTCAATTTGGCAACATCATATCCGCTGGCTTTCGTCGTTTTTGTATAGAATGATGAGCGCAATTCGTAATCTGAATGGTGACTCATCTCTTGAATAAAAGTATCACCCCTAGCATCACTGATGTAACCTTCAGAAAAGTACAGTACCGAATAGTTACCTCCAGCCTTAACGTGTTGTTTGAAATAGTCCGCTAACGCTAAGCTTCCTGTTGAGTGGTCAAAGCCCACGTAGAAGAAAGGCTGGCGATTCTTCCATGCGCGAACAGGCGTTGTGATGTTTTGCAATATTAGCTTTGTTTTTTCGGAATTAATTACATGTTCAATAAATTTACGATGACGTGTTGTATCCAATGTAAAGATCAAGTAATCCGTTTCATTTTGAATGGCTTTTTTTAAGGAAAGGCTTTGCTGCTTTACATCAATATTAGGGCGAGTAAATACTTGGTTAATTTGATATTGGATGCCAAGTTCATCGAGCCTTGCTTCAAATGCTCTGATGTTGCGCACCCAATAATCAGATACCTGTTGACCTGGATACACAACCGAAATTGTGACGGGTTCTTTTTGTTTAACCGAAATTTTTTGTGAGTCGTTACGAACGATATCACTGAATATCTGGTTCAATTCATTCTGTTTCGGGAAAGTTTCCAGAAACTCTTTATATTCCCAATACCCTGTGAGAACTTGCGCTGGATGCGCCATTAATGGCATGGAAAAACTAGCCAATGCGGAAAGCAATAGTAAACGTTTCATTTTTATCTCAGCCTAGATGGACTACATTGGCCCATAATTATTAACCTAATCAATGACCATACTCTTACGCATGGTATGAAAATCATTATGAGTTAACCTTATTAAAAATGATAGTTCTATGCCAGATAAAGATGGCGGGAATAGCGTGTAAAAGAGAAGTTAAACCGATAAAAATAACGCGGGGGCTTTATCTATTGATCCCAAGGATGAGTAATGTCAATTGATGTGCAGTGTTTCTAGATCCCAAAGTTTCTGAATTAATTGTTCCTTCTTTATTTTTGGCAACTTTTTCAGCTTAATTTCGTATTTTAAAGCCAAACTTTTCGTTTCGACAGAGTGACTCCAAACGAGCTCCAGTGGCCCTTTTCCGCGAAGAAACTTAGCCCCTTTTCCCATTTGGTGTTGTTTGAACCGACGATCTACATCAACCGTTATTCCACAATATAGTGCATCACTTCGTGTCCGAATTAGATAAATGTACCAAGACGGACACGTTTCGCTTACCTTTGTCATGAAAATCAGAGAACAGATTCAACTAACGCTTTGAGCTCTGCCAACTCGTTCTTCAATTCTGCCACTTCTTTCTCTAGTGACTCGATTCTTTGAGATGATGAGTTTTCAGAAGAGTGGCTCATTGTTGAACTGACCGGCATTGCCGCCGCGATCGAATCCACGTCAACAGCACCACTTAAAAGATGCTGATAGCGAGATTCTCTCTTACCCGCTTCGCGTGGCAATTTCACCACCAAAGAACCTTCGGCACGATTCGCTAGCTTTTCAAGTACCGCTTCCACCTCTTTTACATCTGTGAATGACGCCAACCGATTAGTACGAGTGCGCAATTCGCCAGGAGTTTGAGGCCCACGAAGTAACATGCAGCAGATAATGGCGCGTTCTTGTTCACTAAACTGTAAATCGCCAAATTCAGTGTTACAAAAACGATGCTGATACTTACTCACACGGCTATTAAAGCTACTCTCATCACTCACTAAACGACGAGAGATAAGGCTCTCTACGACATCAAGAATATCTGAGTCACTCAAGGCCATGACAGGATCTCGGTTACTCTTCTGATTACATGCAGTGGTTAGACTATTAAGTGTTAGGGGGTAATATTCAGGAGTGGTTACTTCTTTTTCAATCAAGCAGCCAATAATTCTTGCTTCAACAGGTGACAGTTCAATGCTCATACTCAATTCCTTGTTTTTATTATTAGCTTTGTTGCACTAGTAAATCTAACGACTCAACCATTTAAAGCGCTGAATTTACGTTGTGAGTGTTAAATTCTGGCTCAAATTTTTAGCTTTGCATCTCTTGTGATGGGCAGTGTAACTATCGATATTCAAACATTGATATTCAAACATCGATATTCAAAAACATTAGTAACCAAACATCCGTTTTCGCTAATGCTCCGGAATCAGTGGGATGCGTTTCATATTGCCTTTTTCATCAACCAATATGATTTTCGCTCGGTTTAGCTCAATCTCAGTTATCTCTAATTTTGTTCGCTCAGAAATGTAGGCCTCACGTAGTTTCTCTCGCTCCACTTCACCTTCAGGTTCTACGTCATGCGACTCGTAATCATCTTGTTCGACTGGCTGTTCCATGTTTTTTTTCATTACACTGTCATACTTAATAACGCATAATATAGCGAACGCACAAGCGAACACAATCGATTAAAGAGAGAGTGCTGATTAATTCACCAACATCGCCAGAGGATTGATCTTAAGGCTGTTCTGTATTCATTTGTTGTGCTTTAATCAAACCAGACATATTTTAGACTAGGAAAAAACTATGAGTAGTGTATTTGAAATCGTAAACCAAGCACGTCGTAAAAATAAGCTAAAACGTGAACTTGTTGATAACGAAAAAAAAGTTCGTGATAACCGTAAACGTGTTGATCTACTTGATAACCTTCTTGACTACATTAAACCAGAAATGAGCCACGATGAGATTCTGGTTATTGTTAAAAACATGAAAGCCGATTACGAAGATCGCGTTGATGACCACATCATCAAAAGTGCTGAGATCTCTAAATCTCGCCGTGACATCAGCCGTCGCATTCGTGAACTGACTGAAGAAGATAAGCAAACTCAAGGTAAAAAATAACCTTAGCTTATCGATAAGATTCTGGTAGACCTAGCTTGCACACAACCTAGTGTGTTGTTTCATTTCGCAGCTAGGAATATCTAGGTGACAACAAAAAAGCCGAAGCAATATAATATTGCTTCGGCTTTTCATTGACCTTTATCTATAAACCTTTATCTATAAACCTTTGTCTATAAACCTTTGTCTATAAACCTTTTTTATATTGCTGGCTGCTCGTTTGCGCTAATGCCTGTTTTATCGCAACTAATGCCGGAGACTCGACCTTATCGCCACGAGTGTCCAAATGGTTCATCGATTCCTGTAGCATTTCTTGGAATAGCACAACCAAGGCTGCGTTATCGATCTCCGCTTTATCTAAACTCACTTTGGTCTGTGTTTTGATATTTCGTAGATCAATCAGAACATCAGAATAGAGCCCTGCACAATCTTTAAGTACGTCTGTATTCAAGAAGTTTTGTTCGCTGTACAAACTGTTGTGATCGCCTTTTTTCTTATCAATCACATAAGGCTTATCTTTCAAGTTAATGATAGAGGTTGTTTTCTCACACCCCTTCAAACAACGATTATCCACACGCTTTTTCTTACAACCTACACTTTGTAAAAATAGGCACTGACGACTAGTTAGCATCGCAATCGGGTGGTAAATGCTATGAAACAGGCGGAAGTTATCTGGACGAACGATCTTACGCATCTGCAGTTTGCTTAACTCATTAGAGATAAAAGCACCGCTGCCTTTGTACTCTTGTTGAATACACTTGAGCGCGTATGAGTTTGTGATATTCAGTTGAGGACCTGCAACCCACTGAATGCCTCTCTCATAAGCCAGTTGTGCTACGCCTGTATTATTGGTGACGATCAACGCTGGCTTAACTGTATCTAAAAACGTTCTCGCCGCTTCAAAGTCATCTCCAATTTGAATAGCAGAAATCCAAGGGATCAAAGCTGGATTTTCAGTAAACAGTGTACTCAATTTAGCCAACTGTGTGCTCAGCGCCATTGGTAACTGATAGAAGACATCTAAAGGTGTCGTTGAAGTGTTCATTTCGCACAACGCAACATCTTCTGCCGATGAGATAAGTACAGATAATTTTGGAGCCGAAGTCAAAGGCGTTGATGGTGGTAGCTTTGGTAATTCAACGGCTTTCACGTAATCGGGGTCGCCTTTTACTACCGTTAATGACTTTGAATCATCAATCACTAAATCTTTGGTCTTCTCTTCCACCAGCGCCATGATATCCGTTTTTTCATCAAACAGATCTTTTTTCACTTTATCGATACTGGCTTCGGTAGTACAGCCGTAAATCTTAGTGAAGTGTGTAGACGAATTGTCTCTTGGGTTATCGATATACATATCTTGGGAGATGTTATCTTTCAGATATGAGTTCGAAAAGTCACGATTAAATACCGTGTATAGACCTTTGGTATCGGTTAAAGGTTGGCCACCAGCACAATAAGTGTCTATCTGTTTACGCCAATTGTCGACCACAGTATAAACGTAATGCGCTTTCTTGATTCGACCTTCAACTTTTAATGAGTAAACACCCGCATCAACCAACTCATTCAAATCACCATAAGCAGAGTTGTCTTTCATGTTCAGTGGGTAATTTTTACCTACTTTCGTTGTTTCGTATTGATCACGGCAAGGCTGGCTACAGCGTCCTCGGTTACCCGATGCGCCATTTTTTACAGAACTGATGTAACAAAGGCCCGAAAAGCCAATACAGTAAGAACCATGCACGAACACTTCCATTAGAACATCATGCTCTAGTCCAAATTGAGCTAAATGTTTAATCTCACTGATATTTAACTCTCGTGAAAGGTTTACACGACTTGCACCTAACTTATTTAATAATAAGATTTGACCTTCATTATGAGTGTTCAGTTGTGTTGAAGCATGCATGTCCAAGCTAGGGAAGTAGTGCTTAAGAATGTAGCCTAATCCAAGATCTTGAATGATAACGCCATCGATATGAGTGTTAACCAATTTATTCAATAAGCGGACAACCGTTGGTACTTCACTTTCAAGAATAATGATATTCAAAGTCAGGAAGATTTTACAGTTGTGCTGATGAGCCAAATCAACCAAACCGTTTAAGGTATCTAGGTCGAGGTTTGTTGCTCGATTACGGGCATTAAACTTATCCAAACCACAATAAACGGCATCCGCGCCAGCAGCAATCGCCGCTTTTATCGAATCTATATCGCCACCAGGGGCCAACAACTCAAATTGATCTTTATTCACAGAAAATGTACTCGCCTTACTGTATAGCGTAATAATAAGGCGGGTATTTTACGGGTTTCGGTTACAAATTACCGCATGAGTCACACTTTTTTTTGAAATTAGCGATAGATCAGCACCTTAATTTCCCAAAGTACTCATCGCGTACCCACAATCAGTCGGTTACTTAAAACAAGTTTCAGCCCAGCGAGCCAAACCTGCTGTAACCGAACCAAAGTAATTCCCACTCACAATCGGCACATTTGGCAGTTGAGATTCCACCGCTTGACGCAATACAGGAGAACGAGCAGAGCCTCCCGTCATGAAGATCACATCCGGTTTTTTCGCACTTTGCGCGACCGCTTCTTTCACTAAATCAACCATCTTCGCTTTTGGAGTCTCAATCGCGTCTATCATTTGATCTAAGCTAATATCCACTTCAACCAACTCAGACACTAAATCCATCTTGACGCGAAATTCGTTGCAATCTGCAAGTGCTATTTTCGCTTCTTCCGCTTTTCTTACTACGCTGTAGCCTAATGTCTCTTGGTAGATTCTAAGTAAGCGATCCAATTTTTCCGGAGACTGCGCCTCTTTTTTCAGTAGCTTAAGTGCTTTAAGGTTCTCGCGTGAATAAAAGTCGCGTTGCGCTTCTACATTGTTGATCGCAATCGGGTTCCAAAATTGAGTCAGAGGCATATCGATACCAGACAGTGACTTACTCGTGGAGCCAAAAGAGGTCATCAGCTGTTTGAAGGCTAGGTAAATATCAAGATCATTTCCCCCAACTCGTTGCCCACTATGAGCTAATAAGCTGGCAGTACGATCACTCATGCCTCGCCACGTTGGTCCCATATGAATCAGCGAACAGTCGGTTGTACCACCGCCAATGTCCACAACTAATACTGTTTTATCTTCTGTTAGTGTGCTCTCGTATTCCAACCCTGCCGCGACAGGCTCAAATTGAAATTCAATATTATTAAACCCTGCGCGCTTGGCTGCTTGTAATAATATTTTTTCCGCTTGTTGGTTAGCGAGTTCACCACCACGACCGTGAAAGTTTATCGGACGACCAATCACCGTGTCGCGGATCTCTTGTTCACTTTGAGCTTCCGCTTTTTGTTTAATATTGGCCATCATGGCGCATACAAGATCTTCAAAAAAACTGACCTGAATATCATGCAACCCGCTTGCGCCTAAGAAGGATTTCGGCGATTTCACATAGTAAACATCTCTCGGATCTTCCAAATAAAGATCTAACGCCGCTTGACCAAAGGCTAAGTCACCTTTAATTAGGTCGATACTCTCTTCTCGATTGAAGGCAATCGCTCGGCGCAGTACTTGTTCACCAATCGCATCAGAAGGCGAAATTTTAAAGTGACGAAATAGATACTCAGATACAGATTCACGCGTAGGAGCACAAATGGTGGAAGGGATATAAAAGTTGTCCCCTTCAAGAGAAAGTAATCTTGGTTGGCCATCAGACATCGAAGCAACAGAGCAGTTCGCTGTACCATAATCAAAACCTATAAACATTTTTACCTCTAGCCAATCCAAAAAGGTCGGCAATGCTACCTCAATTGGCTCTTAATTTCGAGCAGCAAAAACCTCAAAAAAAGCATAAATTTATACCTGAGGAAGATGCTAAATCTAAAGCTCTACCCTCTTCGAAGCATTACGCTCTAACTGGATCTGGTTCACAACTTGATAAATTACTCAAATAACGTTTCGGTTTAAGCCATTTTTTAGCAAGTTCTTTAAATTCAAACAATTAACCACACGAAGATTAACGCTGATTCTCATGACTATTCTCATCACTCCACTAAGCTTATGATTTTATAAAAAATATTATAATCCAGATATTAAAAACTTATTCATCACTCAATTAATATAGCCCCAGTCAATTTGACAGCCTACAACCTCGTTACTAACGTTTTACTGTCGTTTCTAATAACAATGTTTAGGAAGAACAATGAATAAAAATAAATTAGTAATAGCATTAGGCTTAACAAGCAGTTTAGGCTTGGTTGGCTGTGGTGACGGAGAGACCGGTACGACAGCAAACAGCAACGCCTATTCCGTCACAGCAATTGATGGATATCTAAAAAATGCCCAAGTTTGGCTAGATGTCGATGGCGATTTTCAACTCGATCCTGATGAACCGTCTGCCATTAGTGGCGATGGAGGTAAAGCCGTTCTTGATGTCTCCAATACCCCTAATCCCGAGAATTACGCCGTTATTGTTAAAGCAATAAAAGGTCAAACCGTCGATGAAACAACCGGACCTGTTTTATCTGATTATGTAATGTCAGCACCTGCGGGACAAACCGATGTTACTCCCCTCTCGACTCTTGTTCACGTAAAACTAGAAAGTGGCACTTTTAGTACCATCGAAGAAGCCGTTACCGATGTAGCAAATGACCTAGGACTTGAAGAAAGTGATGTTCTAGGCGATTACATCGAAGATGGAAAAACAGACGCTGCATACAGTGCTGAAGCTCTTGTGACTTCAGGTGTTATCCCAGAAGATACAACAGAATTATCTGATAATGCCGATGGTAGTAAAACAGATTTATCAGATAACTCAGAACAGATAGGGACCATTATTAAGGCTCCTGATTTTGACCCTGACAAAACTGCGATCATTCCTGGAGACAACGGAGGATATGAGTCTGTCGAAAATACAGACACAGATGGTGACGGCGTCATTGATGAGCTTGATGAGTTTGTTGACGACGATACGGAATGGGTTGATTCAGACAAAGATGGAACTGGTGATAACGCCGACACCAATGATGACAACGATGCAGCCCTAGATGTCGATGATGATTTCCCATTTGATAAAGATGAGACAACAGATACTGATGGTGATGGTATCGGTAACAATGCCGATCTCGACGATGATAACGATGACACACCTGATGTAAGTGATGACTTCCCATTAGACGAAAATGAAACAACAGATACCGATGGCGATGGTGTTGGTAATAATGCCGATCTCGATGACGATAATGATGACACACCTGATGCCAGTGACGACTTCCCATTAGATAAAGATGAAGCAACAGATACCGATGGCGATGGTATTGGTAACAATGAAGATACTGATGATGACAATGATGGCATCTTAGATGAAGACGACGACTCTCCTCTCACCCCCGATTTAAGTCCTATTCAGCAAGTTATTACCTTCATGCGTGACAGTGGTACTTTCTACTCTCTTTGGGCAGATGAAGAGACACGTAACAACAACGGCGTAGAAACAACCGATGTTGAGGTATTTGTCGAAGAGTTCACAATGAACAATGACATAGGTACTTTATCTAAACTCTACCAAGTCGGTGCCGATGGAAGAACCCATACGATTGATCCCAATGATGATAAAGACATCATTCTAGGTCCACAAGGTTGGGAAATGTTCAATGATGTGTACTCACTTGCGATAGTAGGTGATGCCATATCCGTTTACCCTGCCGATCTACCAGCATTAACCAGTACCGCTTCTGGCTATGTGCGAGATTTAAGTGGTAAATCAATTGCTGGTAATGCGGGCGAGTTGTCTGATTATGTCAATGAAACAGCGGTATTCCCACAAGGTTCTCAAGGTGGCTCAGTCAGTTTAACCGCTGATTTTGATGAGTATTACTTATGGAATAAACCTTGGTTCTATCACGGTACCGCGAATAACGAAGAAGACGGAAATAATGCAACATCATTTGCAGATGTTATTGTCAATACAGCGGCGGGAGACGGAGCTCTGGTAAGCACCGTTAAAGGGTTATCCATAGGTTACGATATAGGGATTGAACTGGTTACTGGTGGAGTGATCAACTACTACACTTGGGATTGGAGTTGGACTAATGGTCAAGAAACCATGGTGACTCTCAACGGTTCTGGTCAATGGACACAATCCACCGTTAATGGGGAAGAGGTCATTCGCTTCGATATTCCGCAAGCAGTTATCGACCTATGGGGAGATGCTTGGGATCACGATACCAACCAACGCATTTTATCTGCTTACGATGGCTACCTATATGAAGGCGAGTTTATTGCTGCTGGCGATGCTGAAGATGACAACGATGGCTACCTATTGAATGCTGTTGCAAAAGAGGCATTAATTAACGCAATCAATATTGAAGGTTGGTGCTTCATTACCGAAACCGATTCAGGCTCAACTCTTGCCGATTTCGAAGCACAGCTAGCGGACTGTACATTACCGACCATGATGCCAGAAGACTCAATTTCTTACCGTGTTAGCGGTTCAGGAGAGACAAGATCCGCTGCGTATGGCGATAATAGCCAAATGCTACGTTTTAAAAATAGTGCCCCTAGCATGAAGTATTGGAACATGAACAGTAAGGGCATTTTAGAAATAGGTGAAAACGCGAATGAAATTTGGGACTACCGCAAACTTATTATTGATGTAAACGATGATAAGCAATACTCAGTGGCACATTTTGATCCAGAAGAAGGTTCAATATGGCTAGCGACGTATTTAGATGTTGATATAAATAAAGATATCCAGACATGTGATGTCGATGAATCCGGTTGGAATGATGAAACCGACCAACCTATTAACTTCAAGACTTACGCTCAATATACCGCAGCTCTAGACTCCTGTCGTGAAGACGAAGACTACAAAACACCATTGTTTAGTACTCGCTTCATTGGTGATGAAAGAGTCTTACAAGCTGAAGATGAACGACTAAGCTTTATGGCCGACGGCTCAGGTAAATTTGAAGACCTAAACCCTGATGGAACGGTCATGGAATCCTTTAATTTCACTTGGGCAATGCACGATATTGATAAAGGTATAATCAAGCTTAGCTTCGCTTACACCGATGATAATAACGTCGCTCAAACCGCCACTGACTACATGACGATAGCCTATAGTAATGGGATTGAATTCAATGTAAAAGTATTCACCGTTTCTAGTGAATGGGGCGGAAACGCAATCACGGAAGAAGGAGAAATATGGTATTCGAACTATAGCAATCCAGATTCAGAATCAGAACTGACAGACTTAGGTTTTATCACCCCAGCAACACCATAAACACCATAAACAAGTCACTTTAACCTAAATTAAAAGCCAAGTTTTTTACTTGGCTTTTTTATTTCTTACATCCAAATAAAAAACTGTTAGATTTACGGTACAAGTTTTAGAGAGTAAAGATGAATGAAAACACCTTGTATTGCTGCGTGCAAAAACAGTGATGGTATCTGCTCAGGCTGTCATCGAACCATGGCTGAAATTATCGGTTGGAAAGAGTATTCAGACACTGAGCGTGAAACCATTATGAAGCAGATAACTAGCGTCTCACACACTCATCAATGTCCATCATGTGGTGAAGGTGCACACTGTGATATCAGCGCAGGAAAAAGCACCTGCTGGTGCTTTGAAGTAGAAGAAAGGAACACAAGTAAAGTGTCGGATAACCAAAGTTGTGTGTGTCGAAAATGTTTAACGGCTCTACCGACAATTTAGCTCTGAGTCAAAGAGTTCTAACGCAAATAACTGACATTTAAACCTACATTAGAAACCATAATAGACGCTCAAATTAAGGCTCATAGCACCATCATCTCCGTCAGGTGCTATCGAACTCTCTTTTACATATTGTCCTTCAATATCAAAAATTAATGGTGTGTTGTTTCTAAAACGCATCCCAGCACCAATACTCGGAGCCCATTCTGTACCGTGGTTTTCCGTTCCAATCGCGCTATAACCCAAAGTCCCGAACAGGTTAAAATGATAATCCAATGGGATAAACCACTTACTCACCACTCCTGCATGCCACTTAATTCGGTCATCTTTATCCGATACCACGATATATTCCCGCCCTTCTATTGCGAAAAAAGATAATGGACGATAACCAAAAACGACCCCAGCAAGCGTACTATCAAATTTATCATCATCTCGATATTGCGAATCGCTGAAGTTTGCCATGCTGAAACCGGCACCTAGGTACAACTGACTATACTCTTTCTCTTCTTGCTGTGCATAACTCAGTGAGCTTATAACACTCAGCGCAAGAAAGATGGAGGAAACTGGATGCTTCATTATCACTTCCTTTTCTATTTGTCCCATAAAAAGGTTAGCTCATACGCAACCAGTCACTCTATAGCCATTAATATATGTGATTTAGATCTACTATTTGATCTTCAACGTATTTAGCTTTCAATACGTTCTATATCTATATTTAGCTATTAATACGTTTGGTTATCAAGATGTTCAGTTATCAATATCTTTAGCAATCAATGCAGTTTGTTCAAATTTGATTCCACCCCAACCTGTCTTGATAAAGTTTCGGATATTTTGATGGTCCTTATCATCAGGGTTACCAAGTACATCGACACGGTAAAACTTCCCAAAACAGGAAAGCGTCTCCTCTTCCGTTAACTTGTGAAGCAAACCAAAGGCAAAAATTTTACATGAACCATTATTTTCTCCAGCTTCATTTCTTAAGTCACCGTTAGTAAATGAAGTAGGAACAAAGTCATAATTTGCATCAATGACATCCATGACCTGCTCAAATTTTATTTCCTTAGGACTATTTAATAAATCAAACAAAAAACCTTTTACTTCCATAATATATCCATATCCTCATGTACTTAATGTTAAATTTTATGCCAAATATGTGAAGAAACAAAGCACCATGAAATGCAACAACAACTATTTTGGTCATATAATGTAAATAGACAAAATACCATACTAAGGACGCCAATGAGCCATCGTGATACATGCTTATCAAATTCAGATCAAAAAATTATCGATCTTCAAAAATGGCAGCATACGGTTGATCTCATGTCTGAACTGTTTGGGGCTACCTGTGGGACCATCGTTCAATTGAGAGAAAATGAGTTCAATGTTGTGGTCGCGAGCCACAACAAAGAAAATTTCTTAAAAACAGACGTTTCTTGGCCGTGGGAAATGAAAAGTTTCTGTCGCACGATTATGGAAACCAAGCAGAACCTGTATGTAAATAATGCAAAGCAAGATGATTATTGGAAAGATGCTCCTCCGGTTACACACGGCCCCGTAGAATCCTACTGTGGGCTTCCTATCTATTGGCCAAATGGCGAACTATTTGGAACCATTTGTGTTATAGATACGAAACCCACCTCCTACCCGACAAAACTACTCAACTTACTTGAGCAATTCAGTAATTTGATCATGTCTGACTTAAAAGTTTATTGTCACTATCAAGAGCTACAAGATCTTGCCCTGACGGATGAATTAACAGGCCTGAACAATCGCAGAGGTTTGCATTTACTTGGTGAACAGCGAGTTAAAGATGCTAAACGGGCAAGACAAACCATTGGTGTAATTTACTTAGATATCGATAAGCTAAAACAAGTCAACGACCAACATGGACATTGTGTTGGTGACGAATGCATTCAAACTGTGGCAAAAGTATTATCCGAAAACTGCCGGGAAAGTGACATTGTGGTGCGGATGGGGGGAGATGAATTTGTCATTATGAGCTTATTTAACGATGAAGATGGATTCAATCATGATGAGCAACTTGAAGCACTCTGCCAACGTTTAATTAAAAACTACCACGTCCAAATCGAAGCTCAACCACAATTCGGTATGACATCTCTTAGCTACGGTCAAAAAACGTTCAATCACAACAGAGAACTTACAATCGAAGAGATGATCGAGCAAACGGATCATCTTATGTATCAAAATAAAAACAAAAAATGAGCCACAATAATAAGTAGAATAATCAAGGGATGATAATGAGCCGCACTCCACAGTTCGAGAACAGCAAGCAAAGCCCTATATCGAGCCATATCGGACGACGAATCATCCTAATCTTAATTCTTATAAGCAGTGCGGTAACCCTAATTACAACGCTGATACAAACCTATTGGGATTATAATCGTGAGTTGAGTGCCGTAGAAAACCGCCATTATGAAATTGAGAAAATTCATATCGATTTACTCGCCCCATCACTATGGCGGTTTGACTTAGAGCTTTTACAGCAACGAATAGAAGGTCTCGTCAATTTACCTAAAGTCGATTACCTAGAAGTCGAAGCCGATAACTACATATTTAGAGCTGGAACCCCAGTAGAAAAGCAAATCATTTCTAGCCGCTATCCTATCAAATTTTCAATTTCAGAAAACGAGCCAAAAGAGGTCATTGGTAGCTTGTATGTAGAGTCTGAAGCCAACACTATCTACAGCTATCTCTTAAAGCAATTCCTTATCACTCTTGGAATTAACGCGCTTAAAACCGCTATTGTCTGCTATCTGATTTTAATGATATTTCACCAGAGCGTTAACCGACGACTGTTCTCCATCGCGCAATATTTACGAAAATTCAACCCTCGCAACCCAAGTAAACCACTTACACTCCAATACACGCCTTGGATTATGGAAAAAGAAGACGAACTCAAATGGCTTGGAGATGAAACCAATAAAATCACGTCGAGTGTGTCCTCTCTTTATCGCGATATTAAATATCAACAAGAGCGTTTTGCTGACTTTGCCGATGTCTCTTCTGATTGGCTATGGGAGACTAATGAATCAGGGGTATTAATTTATGCTTCAGATGAAATGGTAAAAAATTTAAACCTCAACGGCTGCGAATCAGTTCCCCTATTTAACATCCCAACATTCAACAAGACTCACTCTTTACTCGCCCATATTAACGCAAAATTAAATTTCTCATTATGTGAAGAAAAATTGATAATCGAGGGCCAAGAGCGATTTTTACTCTTTCAAGGAACAGCAAAATATCAAGATGATACCTTTACTGGGTTTCGTGGGACGGCATTGGATATCTCAGCCTTAACTCAAGCTAAGGTAAAGCTAGAGGAGCTCAACCATACTCTTGAGAATAAAGTAAAAGAACGAACTCAAGAACTAGAAAATAATATGGTCACTCTACAAAAGACCCAAGATCAGTTGGTCGAATCTGAAAAGTTAGCCGCATTAGGTGGGCTCGTTGCTGGAGTCGCTCATGAAGTAAACACACCATTAGGAATATCCGTGACCGCCGCGTCTATCATCAAAGAAATCACACAAGAACTTAACCAAGCATTTGCTGATCAGACATTATCCAGCGTTCAGTTTGCAGACTTGATGGAGCGCATGAGTGAGAGCACAATTATGCTGGAGGATAACTTAAATCGAGGTTCTAAACTGATACGTGACTTTAAACAAACTGCCGTCAACCAAGTGTCAGAATGCCGGAGCAATTTTGTTATCCATCAAGTATTAGATGCATTAATTACCAGCTTGCACCCTGAGACTCGCAAAATCCCCGTGACCCCAATCATTTCAGGCAGCGACACTCTTTCAATGAGCAGTTTACCTGGAGTACTCACGCAAGTGATCACCAATCTCATTATGAATAGTATCAATCATGCCTTTGCGGATTCATCTGAACCCGCAAAAATTAGCATTTCTTTCTATGAACAAAACAACGAGATTATCTTCGAATATATCGATAATGGTTCTGGAATTGAAGAAGCATTGCATCAAAAGATATTTGAACCTTTTTACACCAGTAAACGCGGAAATGGCGGCTCGGGGCTTGGGCTCAACTTAGTGTTCAACCTTATACACCAGAAGCTAGCGGGAAGCTTAAATTTTGAGTCATCCATTAATCAAGGCGTCCATTTTACATTCAGAACGCCGAAAGAGTTGCCGATATCACCAGAACAAAGCTCATAGCATTGTTCACCCTTCACAATTTATTGAGTATTAGTCAGGAAATCTGTCACGGATCTCAGTAAACGTATCCCAGTTATCCAGCATTAAATCGACTAACACGGGTTCAAAATGCTTTCCTTTCTGAGACAAGATTTCCTTTCTAATCTTCTCATCAGGCCACGGTTTCTTATAACTTCGCTTAGCGCCAAGGGCATCAAACACATCTGCAATTGCCGTAATTCGCCCACTGATTGGAATATCTTCACCGCTCAATTGATTGGGGTACCCTGTACCATCCCATTTCTCATGGTGGTAAGCCGCGATCTCTTTGGCGACTAAAATCAATTTTCGCTTTGAACGACTTAAAATATCAACACCATATTCAACATGCTTTTGCATAATATACCACTCATCTTCAGTGAGCTTTCCAGGTTTATGTAATATGCTGTCTGGGATCGCCACCTTACCCACATCATGCAAAGGCGACGCTTGTTTAATCATAAAAGTATCATATTCCGAAAGACCATATAAAATCGCTAGCTGTTCCGATACCAGAGACACGCGTTGCACGTGCGCCCCCGTCTCTTTGCTCCTTGCTTCCACTGCGTTGGCTAAATTATAAACCAACTCTTTTGAGGTCTCTTTTAAATCCACAAGCAGACTAAGGTTCTCAAACGTCAACCCTATGTTATGCATATAGATTTCAAGTAACTGCTTATCTAACTCTGAAAGTGCAGTATTAATATTGATATAAAGCAGGTTGTTCACGCCACGCTCATCAGCCATAAAAAATACGTAGGCATCCTCGTAGCTCTGACTTTGCTTTTTCTTGGCCGCGTCATGGCAACGTTTAGAGACAATATCCGGCAAACGGTCATATGCACATTCAGAGTAGGCATTCACATCCCCTCCCGTAGCCGCGAGGGTTAATGCGCTCGATTCCTCCCCTTCAGGCGTAGGCTGAACAACGCCATAAAAAGCAGAAACGTCCAATTTCAATAATGACGTCGCCTGCAACAAAGACGCCGCGGCATAAGCTTTCATCGTCGTGGTATTTTGCACATTAGCAGATGCTTGAATGACTAACCTCAGACCTTCTCTTTGCTTATCAATGGTACAAAGGTCTCGATATGCTCTTAGCATTGAATACAGCAATGTACGTAGCTTCTTGGTAGTTAACTCGGTTTTTTCCTTGTAATCATCAATTTCGTACTCTTGAATAACGATATCTTCAGGTGCCTGTCCTGCTTGTCCCGTTCGAAGCACCAAACGAATAAGCTTGTTATTTAATCCTCCGCGAATATGCCGAACCAGATCCAAGCCAGCATGTTCCGTTTCCATCACGACATCAACAAGTGCAATAGCAATATCATCGGCTGAATCTAAGATCTGCTTCGCTTCTTCACCCGACAGCGCTGAAATCAGCTCTAATTTACGCTCCTGAAATGTAAATCCACTCAAGGCTAATTTTGTGATTTGATGGACCTGATCATCATCATCTACAATTAATACGCGCCACGGTTTCAGAAGTTTATGGACTTTACTGGCTGATGGTTCAGTTTGTATTTCATTCCGATAATCAGAAAATAACTCCATCAGTAACCTCAATATTTACACAGACTCTTATAGGTTTAGCACACCAACGCCTATCTTGATCACTAATCAATTAACAAAAAACTCAAGAATGCAATTCAACACTAAATTACGCCATCAGCATGTTGCAACAATGTTAACAAAACAGTAGGATAGGAATTTAAACGATTGTTTGATTTTTGAGGCCATGTGTGGAAAACCTACTAAAAGAGTACTCTGTTATTACTGAAATTCCTGTCGCCTGGGGAGAGATGGACGCACTCAATCACGTCAACAACGCGGTCTATTTTCGTTATTTTGAAACCGCTCGCATTGCCCATTTTAATAAAGTGGAATTGATGGAAGAGATGGCCATGACCAAAGTTGGGCCAGTACTTGGAGAAACTCAGTGTCGCTACAAACTCCCAGTTACCTACCCTGACACGCTTTTGATTGGCTCCAAAGTCACCGATATACAATCGGATAGGTTCACGATGCAATATGAAATTGTGAGCAAAAAACTTGGAAAAATCACAACGATTGGCAGCGCAACGATTGTTATGTTCGATTTCAAAACCAATCAAAAGGCTGAGTTATCGGAACGCCTTACTCTCGCCATTAAAGCGCTGGATAAAGAGCTAGCGTAAGCAGGTATGCTGTCACTTCACTCAATGTTAAGATAAATATCAATTCCACACTCTGACACTGATGGTAGTTAATGACTCGTTACGAACAGCTTGCTCAAGATATTAAGCGGCAGATTAGCCAAAAGGTTTGGCGATCTGGTGAAAAGATCCCTTCGGTGCGAGTAAGCTGTAAAAGTACGGGTTATAGCATCGCCACCGTTTTACAGGCATATCAGTTACTTGAGAGCCAAGGTTGGGTGACTGCAAAACCGCAATCAGGCTATTTCGTCGCACCACAGATTGAAAACCTACTTAGCCCTCAAGCATCATCAAGCCCTACGAAGCCAAAACAGATTAATATCAACGATCAACTGTTTGATGTGTTACAGCGCAATAAACAACAAGACATGGTGCCCTTAGGCTCTGCCTTTCCCGATCCATCCCTCTTTCCCCAACAAGCACTTGCTCGAAACTTGGCTAGCGCGAGTCGCAAAATGCCTGAAAATAGCGCCATAATAAATATGCCTCCAGGGAGTGAAAGCCTACGCCGCAATATTGCCCAACGCTACGCTCAGCAAGGTTTATCAGTCTCACCCGATGATATAGTGATCACCTCTGGGGCAATGGAAGCGCTAAGTTTAAGTTTGCAAGCCGTAACAAAGCCTGGAGACTTGGTGGTGATTGAAAGCCCAACATTCTATGGCGCTTTACAGACGATTGAACGGCTTAATTTGCGAGCCGTCGAGATCCCAACCCACCCTCTTGAAGGGATTGATTTAATCGCGCTTGAAAAGGCATTAACTGAACTCCCAATCAAAGCATGCTGGCTAATGACTAACTTCCAAAACCCACTTGGATTTTGCATGTCAGATCACGCTAAGCAATCTCTTGTTGAACTACTTCATCACCATCAAACGCCTCTGATCGAAGACGATGTTTATGCCGAGCTGTTTTTTAGCCCAGATAAACCCAAACCAGCGAAAGCATTTGATCAACACGACGACGTTTTGCTCTGTGGTTCATTTTCAAAATGTTTATCTCCGGGTTTTCGTATTGGCTGGGTTGTCGCCGGACAGCGAAGCGAAACAATCCAGCGTTTCCAATTAATGTCGACTCTTTCAAGTAGCGTTCCAATTCAACTAGGGATCAGCCACTATCTTCAATTTGGCTCATTTGATGCACATTTAAGAAAGCTAAGACGCAAACTTGAACAGCATAAACACCAAATGCTTGCAGCAATACGAACTTACTTCCCTGACTCCATCAGCGTCACGGACCCAAGTGGTGGCTATTTCATTTGGATTGAATTCGGCGGTCACTTCGACTGTTCCCACTTCTATGAACAAGCACTCCAATCTCAAATAGCCGTGGCACCTGGAACACTCTTTAGTAGTGATAACCAAGGTTCTAAGCACATTCGGATCAACTACTCCTACCCATGCGAAGGCAGGATCTTAAACGCCATCATAGAGTTAGGTAGGCTCGCGCATTTAACCCTCAATAAACCCGAGTGATGTCACCAAACCAACTGTTCTATGTTTTTTCATCATAGCTGTTCTATCTCTAACAGTTAGCATCGTGGTTCAATGCCTGTTCACATACCTACCTTGAGTCAATAGTATGAAAACGACGGCCACAAAACACGAAATTAGATTGATCATCGTCGCCATTATCGGTGCGCTTTTATTAATTTTCGGTCATTTAATTTTAGCGAAAAGTTTCTCTCATTTCCCGTGGGCTGAAATCACGGCGGCGCTGATCCCATTTCTTATGTTTGCCTTATGTGTCGGCTCCATTCACTACGCCGTGAATGCCGATGACAGCGACCACAGCAATAATAGCGACAGCAACAGCAACAGCAACAGCAACAGCAACAGCAACAGCAACAGCAACGATGATGAATGATTGTGACGCTCGGTTGTCTACACCTACGAAAAAAGCACTTAAGCCACGAGAGGGAGCGACTTAAGTGCTTGGTATATCTATTTTGAATGACCTTTAAACCGTAGCAAAATTATTCATATTTGAATTGAGCCATCTCCTTATTTAGCTCTTGAGCTTGATCAGTCAATGCTCCTAGCACCTCATCCACATCATTTACTTGGGTAGAAACAGAAGATGAAGCATCGGCAATCGAGGTGATGCTGCCACTGATTTCATCGGTCACCGCTTTCTGCTCTTCAGTCGCGGCGGCAATTTGAATATTCATATCATTAATTTCAGTGAGCATTGAGACGATTTGCTCAAGCATTTCTGTATTTCGTTCACAGCTTTCAACGCCTTTTATCACGGATGTATTCGCCTCCTCAATTCCGGTAGACACCGACGCGGTCTCTTTCTGAAGGGATTCAATTTTGGATCGTATCTCTTCCGTCGAAGCTTGTGTACGACTGGCCAGAGAGCGTACTTCATCTGCAACGACAGCAAAACCTCGTCCCTGCTCTCCTGCCCTTGCGGCTTCTATCGCTGCATTTAACGCAAGTAAATTTGTCTGCTCTGCAATGCCTTGAATGACATCCAACACCTCTGCTATCGAGTTACTTTCACTGTGCAAACGACCAATCGCTTCCACTGCCGTGCGCATTTGAGCATTCAGTTCCGTCATTTCATTGCCTAAGACTAACCCGACTTGAACACTCTCACTTCCCGTATCATTAGCATTTTTTACAAAATCGGCGGCTCGGTTCGCAAACTGTGCCACTTCAGCAATCGACGCGCTCATTTCATTAACAGCGGTAGCTACAGACTCTGTTCGATGCGACTGCTCATTCACAGCTTCTCTTGTACTGCTCATATTCCCAGACATCGTTCGCGTGTTTCTATCGAGCTCATTAGTGGCGCTCGCAAACTCTTTGATCATATTTTGAAGTTGAGAGAAAAGTTTATTCAGCGATACTGCGAGATCAGACATTTCATCTTTACCACGTTCATCCAACCGCTCTGTCAGGTCATTCCCTTTGCTGATTTTTTGAATTTGTAGTGAAGCAATCCTGATTGGGCGAGATATACCGTTTCCGACAAGATAAGAGATGCCAATTGAGATCAGTACAATCACGACAATACTGATGATCACCGTAGTTTGCACCGCTGAATTAAGGGCAGTAACATCCTTAAACGCTTCCGATTCATCTATCTCGGTTAATATCCCCCAAGAAAGTCCAGCGGCATTGATAGGAGCGTACGCAGAGAGAACCGAGATACCACGATAATCTTGCACTAACTCATACCCACTCTGTCCGCTTAATGCTCGCTTTGCCGTCTCAGATTCAACAGGTTGCAGCCCGATTGCTGAGTTTTTACCTTTAATATTTTTGACTACACTGGCAGAAACGCCAGCCATTGAAAGAGCCGATAAATACTGACTTGGGTCTTCAATTAGAAAGCGAGGTTGGCTTCGTAGTAGCCCATCTTGCCCAATTAAATAGGTTTCTCCGCTCGCTCCTAACCCTGCCGCACTCCAGTTTTGATTAAACGTCATGATCGAATTAATGGCATCAACAGGCATTTGAAAAATCAGGGCTCCGATCCGTTGACCACCTGAAAAAACGGGCGTGCCTATAAATGATGCAGCAGACTCATAAGAGGGATAATAAGGAGAGAAGTCTTCAATATAGAAGTATCTATTGGATGCATTTTTTACCTGATTGTATGTTTTGGCTAGACCAGACTGGCGGTAAGGACCAGTAAGTAGATTGGTGGCAAAATCCAGCTCTTTATAAACGGAATACACCACGTTACCTTGGTTGTCGACCATAAAAATATCGTAATAGCCGAATGAGGTGAGAAAATGACGCAGCGAATCATGATACCGCTCGTGAACTTGATCATATCCTGTGTTTAATGGATCGGAATCTAATAAATGCTTTTCACCTACTTGATTAGAGTTTACACCGATGTATCGAGCTTGCAGTGCTTGCCCCGCAACGGACAGTTGGCTCAGGCGGCTTAATTCATTCGCTGATTTTTGATCATTTTTATCACGATATAGAGCACCAAATTGAGAGGTATAGTAATTGCGCAAGGCTGAGTAATCTTGCTCTGATACTTGCTCAATGGGATAACGTTCAAACTCTCGACTAAATGCAGTCAATGCATCTTGAATCGCCACATCGCTGGCTAACGTCTCTAGTTGGAAATGAATTTGATCGAAATATCGCTCAATTTCACCCTTTTTGATCTCTCTTACCGACAGTAGTTGACTTGATGCTCGCTCATGCAGTGCTTGTTTCGATAAAGAGGACGCTTTCCAGCCTACAAATCCCCCACTGACCACAACCCCAATCGCACAAAGTACAGTACAAGCTAAAATAATTTTAGTTGCAATTCTCATCCCAAAACCTCACAGCTAGATTGCTGAAATAATTCATGTATATCCCGAATCGATGTCGAGATCAGACGCACCTAGCCGTAGGTAAGTACCAACTTTATAATATGAATTTGTCTTGATACTCAGACAAAAGTTTAGAAGTGAAAATCGGTTTTATCGAATTTATTAATAGTTTTATTACTAACCCAGAAAGATTCATTGCTAATCACTATCAAAGGGGAAGATAGCCTGATGACTCACCGAGAAGGGGATGGTGAGCCACCAAGCTAAATGGTGGTTAATTGTGGTTATCGCCGCTTGAGCTCATTTCAACGGCATCAACTTAACTAGCATTCAATAGGTCACATTTAGATGCACAGATAAAATCATTTCTATGTAAACCTTTAATTGAGTGACTCCACCATGTCACCGTCACCTTGCCCCACTCTAGTAAGGTTGCTGGATGATGAAATTCTTCTTCAGCGAGTTGCGCGATTTTATTGGAAAACGCCCATGCTAATTTATAGTTTTTAAAAGTATAGACTTTCTCAAGCTGGGGGATTTCATCTCGCTCTACAAGCGCCCAACCATTAAGTTCAGCTAAAAGCTCTTGCTGTTCAAATTTCGTTAGTGATACAGAATCAATGCTGCAAGCTTCGCAGCGTAGTTCGTTAAGCATGGTTCATTTCCTTAGATTTTGCTTTCGGTTCAAACAAAGGCGATAACATTTCTGCTTTCATCGCTTTGTGTACTTGGTCCATCAAGTCCTGCTGACTCAAACGATATAACGCCGCAATATCATCCAGTTCGTAATACAACGGCTGCATAATATCAATTCGATAGGGTGTATTCAGTACAGTTTGGATATCAAATGGTTGACGTTTCGCATCAGTACTATCCAGCGAATACACCGTTTCACCTGGGGAAGACAAAATTCCGCCACCATAGATTTTGCTTTTCCCGTTCTCTTTCACCAAGCCAAACTCGACGGTAAACCAGTACAATCGGGCAAGATAAACGCGCTCTGCTGGAGTTGCCGCTTTTCCAAGCACACCATAAGCATGGGTAAATGCAGCAAAATCTTGATGCGTTAACATTGCACAATGGCCAAAGATTTCATGGAAAAAATCTGGCTCTTGTAAATAGTCAAAGTCCTCTCTGGTTCGAAGAAACGTTGCCACCGGAAATTTGCGTTCTGCTAACAGCGAAAAGAACCGATCAAAATTAATTAATGCCGCAACAGGCTCGACTTGCCAACCCGTTTCTTGCAGTAAAATTTTATTGATATCATTTAATTGTGGAACACGATCGTGTGTTAATTGAAGCATGTCTAGTCCATCTAGATATGGACGACATGCCCTATCACCTATGACGCTTTGCTGACGAGTAACAAGTTCCGACCATATTTGATCTTCTTCTGCACTCCATTCAACTTTCCCTGCACCGTTTACCGGCTTGGAATGATATTGCACCATCACCCCTCTCCTTTACATTGTGGTTACATAAAGCCTATCTCTCGACGCCGTTCATCGCCAACCCTCTTTCAAAATCAACCAGTTAATTGATGTAACATATTGTTTACAATTTTGTGTTTTTTTCTTATTTTTCATACTTATATTTCTTGTGGGAATGTTTGACTTTGGATCAATTGAAGTCAAAACTTGTTCGATAATTGATCAAAAATCGACAATGAGGGAACAATGTCAGATTCAGAACCGGTATGGATACCAACTCAACAGCGAGTAAGCTCTTCACTTCTGCATGGATTTATTGAACGTCTTAATGCGCAAGGCATGGATCTTGATGGCTATCAACCACTCCACCAATGGTCGATAACAGAACCAAGATCGTTTTGGAAAGAAGCCTGGGAGTATTGCGGTGTCATCGGCTCTCAAGGAGAATGCATCATTGATACAGGAAGAGCCAAATGGGGCGATTATAGTCCCCCTAGAGATTCCATTTGGTTCCCACAAGCTCAGTTAAACTATGCAGAAAACCTTTTATGTTACGCCCACAAAACCCCAACTGAGATTGCGGTTTGGTTTAAAAACGAACGAGGGCATCAGCACAAGGTTTCTTGGCTGGCGTTATATGAACAAGTATCCGTTACTCAACAATGGCTGAAAAATAATGGCGTAGGCAAGGGAGATGTCGTCGCTGGTTACCTCCCATATTTACCTCAAACTCTCGTGGCAATGCTTGCGACCACAAGCTTAGGCGCTATTTGGACATCGACTTCACCCGACTTCGGTGCAAGCAGCGTTATTGAGCGTTTTGAACAAGTTAAACCGAAAGTTTTATTCTGTTGTAATGGTTATACCTTTAATGGCAAGACTCACCTTATGGGCGATAAAAACAACGCCATCGCCAATGCCATATCGAGTATTACCCATGTTTGTGAAATTGAATATCTAGAACCCTCCGCAGGTTTTCCTTCTAATCAATCAGAGAACTCAGCATCGACACATTGGGATGATTTACTCTCATGCTTCTCTGCGCGTGAAGTGCAATTCGAGCGTGTTGCTTTTAATGATCCCCTCTTCGTTCTTTATTCCTCAGGCACAACGGGAAAACCCAAATGCATCACTCATTCTGTTGGGGGAACAACGCTCAATCACTTGAAAGAACATCAGCTGCACTGCGATATTAAGCCTAGTGACCGCGTTTTTTATTACACAACTTGCGGCTGGATGATGTGGAACTGGCATGTTTCGACATTAGCAAGTGGAGCAACCTTAGTGATTTATGACGGCAGTCCAATGTACCCAACAGCAGATACGTTATGGGAACTGGCGGAGCACGCTGAAGTCAGTCTTTTTGGTACTTCAGCGAAGTATCTGGAAGCGTTACAAAAACAGAATATCAGCCCCCAATCGACTTATAATTTACACGCATTACGAACTCTCTGCTCAACAGGATCCGCCTTGTATCCTGAACAATTTGATTTCGTTTATTCTCATATCAAACAGGATATTCATTTAGCCTCCATTTCGGGAGGAACGGATATTTGTGGCTGCTTTGTATTAGGTAACCCAATATCTCCTGTTTATCGTGGAGAATGCCAAAATTCAGCGCTTGGCATGGACGTAAGGGTATTTTCAGATAGAGGCTTAGGCATTGAACAACAACGCGGTGAATTAGTGTGTTTGAACAGTTTTCCAAATCAGCCGATTGGCTTTTGGGGAGATGACGGTGAGCGCTACCACCAAGCGTATTGGGATAAATTTCCAAATATCTGGCACCATGGTGACGATGTAGTGCAAACCTCAACGCATGGCATGATTTTCTATGGACGCAGTGACACTACCTTAAATCCAGGAGGCGTGAGAATTGGCAGTGCTGAAATATATCAACAGGTCAATCAGCTTGATGCGCTAGAGGATTCCATTGCCATTGGAGAACAGTTTCAAGGCGATGAGCGAATCGTACTTTTTGTAAAACTGTGTGATGGATTCAGTCTGAATGATGATTTAAAACAGTTAATCGCTCAAACATTAAGAACCAAATGCTCCCCGCGCCATGTTCCTGCTATCGTTCACTCGATCAGCGACATTCCTAAAACCAAATCTGGGAAGCTGGTGGAATCAGCAGTTAAAAATATTGTGCATGGCATTCAGGTTAAAAATCTCAGCGCCATCGCCAACCCTGACGTTCTCGATGAAATTGCGGAACTGTATCCATTCACTTAACTCTTTCGCTGTATCGCTATAGCCGTATCGCTATAAATAACGTCATTATCTTGAGATTCATTTTATGATGCTCAATGATGACGTTATACTCCCCGAGTTCCCCCCTCTCCTATGAGAAAAATTGATGGATTACGTACACCTATCTCGGATTAGCTTGAAACACTTAACGGCATTACACATTATGCTCAATAGCCATAGTGTGACTCTCACTGCTGAACAACTATGTGTCAGCCCATCAAGCGTCAGTAAAACACTTTCTCAACTCCGATCACTGCTCAATGACGAGCTTTTCTATCGTGATGGGACTCAATTGATCCCAACACCGTTTGCTTTAAAAATTGGTCCAACCGTACATTCTATCTTAGCGAGCATGAACGGTTTGCTTCACCAAGAGCAGTTCAACCCCGCGACGTATAATGGTTCGTTTTGTCTCTCCATGCGTGAGAGTGCTTTCGAAATTTTCGCTCCGACGCTTGCTCAAATTGCAGCCAAAGATGCACCTCTTGCGCGTTTCAATATCCATTCGAAAGAACACTTGGGGTTTGATGCATTACTCAGTGGGCAGGTTGATTTTATTATTCTTCCGCATGACATTAGCCAACCTCCAACCAATGATAAAGATCTGGTGTGGGAACGAATATTAGATGATGAGATGGTTTGCATCATGCACCCAAGCCACCCGCTGAGTGATCAAACGCTCACGATTGAGTCCTATCTTGCGAATAAACATATTGGGATTTTGGATAAGGAACTCTCGATTCCCTACTTTGAGCAAAACCTTACACAGCAGCATCACTCAAGAGAGATTGCGATATCTGTGGCTGATTTTGGCTCAGCCGCCGTACTGTGCCACCACACTGATTTCCTATTTACCAGTTCAAAGTGTTGGGCTGAAAAGGCATTACAAGCCCGAGGTCTAGTGCAAAAATCATTGCCGTTTGATTACGGAAAAGTAGCTTATAGCTTGGTCTGGAATAAGCCCAACATGAACGATCAAGCCATGACTTGGCTGCGCACGCAATTACGTCAGTTTGCGGTGTGAGTATAAAAAAGCGCGACCTTGATGGCCGCGCTTTAACTGTATTTAAGCTATATTTGAACTAAATTTAGCTGTATTTAAACTGCATTTATCTACATTTAACTTACGTTTACAACGATGACATTATGCCTCAGCTAACTCGTTTTCTTCTTTGTTTACCGTAGGTTCAACCGGAACTTCAACTTCTTGTAGTCGAGCAGTGAAGTGGCGCAGAACCGCAGGCTCATAAATGAAATCTAACCCTTTTACATTCTTCGCATTCGCTTTCACTTTCTCAAACGCTTCAATAACAAAGTCCATGTGAGTTTGAGTGTATGTCGCACGAGGAATGGTCAAACGTAACAATTCAGCAGGACACGGATGCTGCTTACCTGTCGCAGGATCACGACCCAATAGCAACGACCCAATCTCAACGGCGCGAATACCAGCCACTTTGTATAACTCACACGCAAGGGCATGGGCAGGGAATTGCTCAGCAGGAATATGAGGTAGAAGTTTACCCGCATCCACAAATGCAGCGTGACCACCAGCTTGCTGACACACAATGCCTAGCGCTTCTAACCCATCGACCAAATATTGCACCTGACCAATGCGGTACTCTAACCAATCTTGGCGCATACCGTCATAAAGACCAACCGCAAGACGCTCCATAGCTCCGCCTTCAAGTCCACCGTATGTTGGGAAACCTTCTTGAACCACACATAGAGTTCGACATTCAGTGTACACATCCATCAATGATTCATCTTTAAAGCAAAGCAAACCACCCATTTGAACCATGGCGTCTTTCTTCGCTGACATCGCAAGACCATCAGCATATTTGTATGATTCACGAGTGATCTGTTCGATCGTCCAATCTTGATACCCCTCTTCACGCTGCTGGATGAAGAACGCATTTTCTGCGTATCGAGCGGAGTCCATGATCACGGGAATATCGTATTTTTGCGCAATCTCGTAGACCGCTTTAAGGTTTGCAATTGAAACAGGCTGACCACCCGCTGAGTTACAAGTGATAGTACTTACAATGTATGGAACATTCGCTGCACCTGCTTCGATGATCGCCTCTTCTAGTTTGATCAGGTCGAAGTTTCCTTTAAAGTCTGCGCTCACTGCGGTGTCGAATGCATCGTCAAGATAGACGTTTTTCGCCATGCAGCAGTTAATTTGTGTATGTCCTTGAGTGGTATCGAAGAAGTAGTTAGACAGAGCCACCATTTTACTGCGATCTAAGCCCTTTTCCATCTCGCGTTTTTTAATCAACACTGGAATATAGATTTGCTCAGCACCACGACCTTGATGAGTTGGAATGGTCATTTCGTAGCCGAAAATATCTTTCACAGCATTCGACAGAGCGTAGTAACTACGGCTGCCACTGTACGCTTCATCACCCATCAACATTGCCGCTTGCATACGCTGAGTGATGGATCCTGTACCGCTATCGGTTAACAGATCAATAAACACATCATCGCTATCAAGTAAAAACGGATTCATTCCTGCTTTAATAATAGCTTGCTCACGGTATTCACGAGTCGTACGTTTTACAGGCTCAACAACACGGATACGAAATGGTTCTGGTAAGTGCTTAAAGTTTTCCATAATAATGCCTTTTCATTCACTTGATGCTGACACACCAAATTAGTTCATCTATTAATTTCTCTATATATAGAGAATTGCGTTCCGACTATTACACGAGCATATTTTGTCTAATTTAAATGAATGACTCGTTTAATAATTCAAGAGAAAATGAGTAGAAACACAATATTTAAAGAGGGTTTCGTTTTACCGAAACGAATAACCAACATCACCACAGATCAATTCAATATAGATCAATCATACGAAAATAGTTTCAAGAAAGTGGTACAAATTGATGAGGTTATACTGCGCACATTGCGCTATATGGCGAGAGGCGCCAATGAACACACTCTATTCAGAAGAAAGGTGGAATGAAAGCTGATGATCCAGAGTATACCAAGCTAACATGGTTAGCCATGAGGTAGATTGCCACTTAAGGTACATATTCACTTGATGTTCCTATGTTGAAATCCAGAATGAAACGTTATACTCACTATATTGTAAGCCATGATTTGAGTATGCACACAAATAAAATAACTGTGAACTCTATAACCAATATTTAAGCCTTAAGAATAAAACTTGCCGACACGTTCACAAATACACGACAACACTATGAAACTAATATCTATCAACTTTTTTTAATGTCTAAAAATATTCTAATAATTTTTATATGAAGAACAACCACTTGATGAGTAATAAGATAAACTTGATTTTATGAATAGCGGAACACTTAAGAATAGTGCTTACATATAGACAGATGGAAGTTGAATGTCGCGCTTAACATACTGAATCAGCTCTTGATGGAACGTCATCATATCCTCCTCTCCACACTTTTCCCACTGTAAAGCCTCACCGATTACACCATGGTGCTGAAAGGCATTAAGACGCACTTTCACGCTTTCCGGCAGGCGATTTAAATAGTGACCAACACTTTCCACTTCACTTTGCAGATCCGTCTTTCCGGGAATGTACAGCAAGCGGACTTCATAGAGTTTTTCAACTTCTGCAAGGTAAGTCATCGACTGAAACACTCGATGATTATCTCTCCCAACAAGCCATTGGTGAGTCTCATTCTGCCACGCTTTCAAATCGATCATCGCGCCATCTAAGTATGGCTCAACCTTTTGCCATCCAGATAATGAAAGCGAACCATTACTATCAATAAAACAGCTTAAATGGTGTAACTCAGCATCCAGCTTTATCGCTTTAAAGAGATCGACAATAAAGCCTATTTGCAAGGTTGCTTCTCCACCAGAAACCGTAATACCACTTAAGAACACATGGTTTCTACGGATCAAATCAATCATCTGACTCACGGAGAAATGTTGTATTTTGGGGTTGGACTTATACTGGCAAACATCAATGCATTTATCACATTGCGTGCATTTTGATGGGTCCCACTTCACTTTTAGATCAACATCTAAAGACAGCGCATCGGATGGGCAGTGAGGAACGCAATCACCGCAATGGTTACAGTGATTAATGGTATGAGGGTTATGACACGATATACAATCGAAATTACACCCCTGCAAAAAAATGACAAGCCGGTTTCCCGGCCCATCGACACAAGAGAAGGTCAGCACACGGCTGACCTTCGCTTGTTTTTCTGTAGTACTTTTTATATTAACCCTAGCCATGAGTTGTTAGTATTTTTACAGAATTATTCGAAGCTTGGCGACATTTCGAAGCTCGCCACTCTTGGTTTACGTTCTAGAATCCCCGTATTTTTCGCCGCTTCCGCCCCTAAGAATGTCGTATTGGTTCTTGAGCCTTGCTCTGAGAATTTGGCGATGTCAGAAAGCTTAACCATATAGCCCGTTACGCGGATCAAATCATTCGATTCAACGTTAGCGGTAAACTCCCGATAACCAAGCTGCAGCGCCCCTTTACAAAGGTTAAACATCGCTTCTGGGTTAGATTTCACCGTCTGATCAATCGTTAAAATATCGCTGATTCCAGAAGTATAGTACTGATGGTGTTCTGCCGTCGCGCGTACATAACTCACAGGATCCGGTTCCGTTCCATATGGAATACGAACACCCGGAGTCACGCCATCATCTAAACTGATACCGCCTTGAGCGTGCAATAAAGCTTTTCCTTCCAAACCATATTTAACCGTAGTCGACTCAACGATCTCCGCCAGTTTTTTAGAAATTCTATGACCAAGTTGATTCGCTTCTTCATCTTGACCATATTGAGCTGTAATTCCCTCTTTCTCCACTAGGATATTGACCGCTTCAGCCATGCCATAAATGCCAAACATTGGCGCGAAGCGAGATTCATCAATTAAACCTTCTGTGGTTAAGAAGCCTTGAAAGAAGTTCGACTCTTCATGTAAAAAGCGACTACGCTCATCAATCAGATCGAACATCACTTTACAGAAGGAAGGCAACACTTGGTTTAAGAAATCCACACGATCATTCGATTTTAGTGCCACTTCTTTTAAATTCATACGAACCAGTGTGTTCGACCCACCCGCCAGTGGCAGTGAGTTATAGCAGCTTACGATACCGAACTTTTTATCACCATAAACATTCGCGTGGATTGGGTAGTTCGCGATATGAGGTTTACTGCATTCACAGATGTTACTTGCCGCTTGGCGCAATAGTGAATCAGGCGTCACCGCTGGGTCGTACATGAAAGTCAGGTTCGGAGCGATCTGTTTTAGCTCTGCATCCACACGTAAGATAGTACGGCAAATGATGTTATCACTTGGGCCAATATTCACATGCATAAACGCATCTGGCAGAGTGCGATCCAGCATGACCCAAAACAGTTTCAGTTTTTGGTAAATCTGCGCTTCAGTTAAATCACCAACATAAGGCAGCAACACATCATCGAGTTGACCAAGGTAAACAGGGATAGAAGTCACCGAAGGAACATGATGGTAAAGGATCGTGAGCAAATTCAGCGCTTCATCAAAATTGCTTGCCGCTTCAAGTTCTAAATGCTCAGAGCCTTGACGTAAGAATTTTGCGTAATCAGGTAACACGTAACGAGGTTTATAAGGAGCATGCCCTTCAAACATGTCACACAGAACACCGCTATCTAACGCTTCTTTTGCTGCATCTGAAATTGGCATATACGGTAAGCTCGCTTCCGCTTCTAAAGCAAGATATTGAGACTTTTGCTTTGGCGAAAGGTGTGCATCCGTAATGATCTCTTGGAATCTCTGTTGTGTGGTGTTAAATGCTTGCTGGCTCATGCTTAAATCCTATCGACTTAAAACCCTATGTTTAATATGGGAACACTGTAAGTCAGATAGTGTATTTCCACAAATGAAACATATAGAATTATCAATTTCCAAATTGGAAATAACAACCCCTTTATTTAAGCCTTATATTGAATTCTATAAACACAAAGGCAGACGAAATGATTGTTGATACATCCCCTTCGTCTGCACTGTGCTCAAAGCGCTGTGGTGCAGCATCAAAATTGATTTAATAATTTTAACTCCGATCCCGAGTGAACCACTCTCAGAATCATCTTCTGTTTGATTAATCAATGTGATGTAAAGTGAAGCATCCTTCTTAGCCACATCAACGTTAAGTTCAATAGCTGAACCTTCCGGGCTGTGGCGGATAGCATTTTCAAATAAATTTTCAAATAACCTTGAAAGCAATAATTTATCCCCTTCAATCGTTGGGTAAGATTTATCGTCAAACACCAATGTTAAGTGCTTTTTCGTTAACTCAATCTTTGTAGCTTCTACGACGTCTTCCACCAGTGAGGCTAGATTAATTGGCTCTTGATGATAACTCGGCATGAGGCGTTCTTGCTTTGCCATATTGAGTTGAGTTTGCAACTGTTCTGACAATTTAAGAGCATTTTTATAAGCCACATCGATCATAGGATCTGGCTGTTGCTGCTGGAGCCTCCAAGTCTCTAAATAACCTAACACGCTCGATAGCGGAGTTTTCAGGTCATGGCTTATTTGCATGAGTTGAGAGTGCTGCGCCGACGATTGAAATTCTAATTGTAAGAACTGCTGCTGAATGCGCTTTGCCGCCAATTGATAATGTTGAGCAATCGGTTTTAGCTCTGGGACTTGGTTGATAAAGTTAGGGCTTAAACGGAAATCTTTGTCTGCTTGTTGTTCTAAATCTTTTGTTACGACCTCAATAGGCTTGAGCAGGCTCATTTTCACTAACCAATAAGCGACAATACTGAACCCGACAATCGTGACAAAACCGAGCATTAACGCCCAAAAAAGTGGGGTTCTGGTTTCAGAGTTAATAAGACTGGTATGCTGCTCACTGCCAATAACCACATAGAGATAACCCACCGTTGAACCGAACTCTTTGATTGGAGCCACTGAAAACACTTTGTTTCCGCTCGGATTTCGAGGGTCATCCCCCAAAATCGGGTAAGGTTCCCCCGCAATAAACGCTTTGATGGGTTCAATAGAGATTTGCTTGCTCACGAATGCATCTTTAGGCGCAGCATGGCTGGTTACGTTTCCTGACGCATCAAGAAAATAGATCTCAAAATCAGGTCCAATTAGCATGAGGGTATGGAAAATAGATTTCAGTGCGACAGGGTTATAATCCGTTCCAATCATCAAAGGATTATCGTCTCGCATATGAGCAGCCAGATCTTTATGCAAACTCTGCTTGGTACGTAGCTCCACTTTTATCTGCTGATTTTGATACATCACAGTCATCGCAACGGACGATGCAAAAAACCAAATAAAGGTAAGCAACAGTAGACGGATTTTAAAACTCATGGCTCACCTTATCTTACTGGCCGTAAGCGGCACTGTTTATCTTTGAAATAGTACAAACCGTTAGTCCATACCATTTTGGAATTTGTACCCCACACCCCAAACCGTATGAATAAATCGCTGGTTGTTTGAGTGAGTTTCTAATTTGCTACGTAAGCGGTTCACGGTGCTACAAACCGTATGTTGATAGCCTTCATATTGAGTGTTCCAAACATGATCTAAAAGTTCGTCCTTGCTATAGACCCGCCCCGGTCGCTTCGCTAAAAAGTGCAGCAGTGAAAATTCAGTCGCCGTTAACGCCACTGTACGTTCAGCCAGTTTGACATGATGCTGTTCAGGACAAATAAACAGTTGCCCAAACTGTAGTTGTGCCGACGGCGGTAGGTTTGCAGCATCCCTTTTTTCATTCAAAGAGGCGTTATTTGTTGGGTGGGGATCTATCGCAGAGTGGTCTACCAAACGGGTATCTGCTGAGGATTGATCTTCCAAAGTATTATCTATCGGAACATCACCTATGGGCATTTGGTTGGTGAGTTGTCTATCGGAAGTGGCTTCGAGTTTTTGTTGTGATCGTTGACTCATCAGCTCTTGCCTGCGAAGAATGGTTCTCACTCTGGCTTGAAATTCTAGAACACTAAATGGCTTGGTCAGGTAATCATCTGCACCAGACTCTAACCCTTCCACTTTATCCACCTCAGAATCTCGCGCCGTCAGCATTAAGATAGGAATATGGTTTCCCTGTTGCCGCAACTCATAACTCAGCAACAAACCATCACCATCGGGTAAACCTCTATCCAAGATCATCAAAGAAAAAGAGTCCGATTTCATTAATTCTTTGGCTTTAGATAACTGATTAACACGAGTAACGCTGTGCCCTTGAAAACCTAAGTGCATGTGAATCAGCCCAGCTAAATCATCATCATCTTCGACAATTAAGATGTTCACTGGCGTAATCATTTCAGAATTTAGCATTCCCTTCCCTCATTCCTGCAACCCATCAACATGACCGGAATGAAGGAGGAAATATTTCACAAAATGATAATTAAGGTTACTTAACTCGGGTAATGATCAGTTTTGCCCCCGGATTTAAGAAGCGATGTGTCGCATTCAGTGCAGATGCAGCCAACCCATCATCTTGGCTTATAACGCCTGAATGAAAGGTAACGATGTCGTTATCATCTCTTGCGCTGTTAAAGCCTTCCCCACCGCCTGCAGGGCCCGGAACAGTCGCCGCAGTTTCGGAATTCGCTTCCGTTCCCGAATCCCAAACATCCATAGACATGGTGTAACTTTGACCAACACTAAACCCTGTTGTTTTAAGATCGGTTTCCCCGACAAAAGCATCATTGGTATTCACCAACATACTCGCTAAAGAGAGATGCGACGATTGATAAGGGTTAAGCGTGATCGACACAGTGTCTGATGCTCCCGGAAGAATTAAACCCGCCCCCGCCTTAGCTTGATACACATCACTGTTGGTATTGACTCTATCAAGCAGCATGCTGTTATCACCAGACTCAGCCAACATCTCCAACGCAACAGAAGAGGCTTGCCCAATATTAAATAAGTGATAATCACTGTTATGCCCAAGAACAACCAAAGGCGACATTGGCTGATTGGCCGTTTGGTTCTCAACCGTAATGGTAAATGTTTGGATTAGGTCTTTATCGGAGTCATCAGGACACCCTGCTAATAGTCCCACCGAAGCCGCAAGTATTAATGCACGATATTTCATAGCGAGCTCCTTAGTTAACCGTAATTGTCAGAGTCGCCACAGGATTTAACCAACGATGACTGCTTGAATCTAGGTCGCTCTTACCACCCGTTGCATCGCTGTCCCCAAGGTTCCCAGGATGAATATGAACTTTACTATTAGTCACTGCTGTTTCAACTCCCGTTCCGTTTGCACCAAAAGTGATAAATGGAGGATTTGGCATACTTGCCGATAATTCATCATTCGCTTCAGTACCAGCATCATAGCCATTTAAGGAGACTTTATAAGTGCCCGGTTCTGTCGGAATTTTCCAGCTATCTAAACCAACAAAACCATCGTTCGTTGGTAGCAGCATCGCGCCTAATGAAAGATATTGATGAGAGCCAGTATCAATTGAAACAGAAGCAGAGACGCCCGGATTCAAGATCCCTGATGCTGGATTTTCTTCCACAACCCCACCAGCGTTCGTCACAGCAGATGACAACCCTGAAATATCACCACCCTCTGCCATCGCCTCTAACTCAGCACTTGCCGATTCACCTGTTTTAAATAGCGAAATAGTTGAGTCATGCGCGGCAACAAGAATTGGTGTGAAGTAAATACCTTTAGTGGCATTAGTCAGCGTAATGTCCAAATCTGCGGCTTGTGTGCTAACACTTGAAAGCATACCGACAACGGCTAAAGATGCGGTCATCATTGGGGTGAGTTTTTTAGTATTTTCCATGTTCTGTCCATCCTATGTTTCGAAATAAATTGTTTTCGACACAATGATGATGGTTGTGAGATCTAGCAGCACCCTCACATAAATCTCATAAATTTCTCACAAGCGTTATTTTATAGAAGAAAATCCATTCTCAGCACGAATAACTTTACAAATATAACCATAAAACAATTAGTTATAGAAAAATTGAATAATAGAAAGACTGAAGACTGAAGACTGAAGACTGAAGACTGAAGACTGAAGACTGAAGACTGAAGACTGAAGATAAATTGCCGCAGTCACTTTTAAAAAGCAACTGCGAAACAATTCAATTATAAGGGAAGTATTTTCTTTGGTATTTAGAGCGACGATACTCAACTCGACGATATTGAAATCAAGGTTACTGAAACGCACCTCTTCGACCGACACCCATGACCACTTTCTGTGCCCCTTTGCCTGCATCAATTTCAAACGGAACTGACACTTGTACATCATCAAAACCAGCGGCTGATAAGACATTTTCAATTTTTTGTACGCTGAGACCATAGTTAGCATTTTCATCTTCAACTAACCAATCCCAGTGAACAAACAGACCATCATCTTCCAAGAGAGTATAAATTAAGCTCACACTATCTTGGAAATTTGGGAGAAAACCACATACTGATGATGCCACAACCAAATCAAATTGACGTCTAAACGCAGGGTGCTGCGCAGCTAAACCTCGTGACAGCAGGTCCACAACAGGTTCAACATTAGGTAACTCTTTTTTGTCCAACTCTTCTACCATGGCTTCAGACCCGTCTATCGCGACAATGTCTTTGACTAGTGGAGAGAGTTTTTGGCTTAATAAGCCCGTACCACAACCAAAATCTAATACACGAACATCTTCAAGGTTTATGAGCTTTTCCAGCTCATTGAATACAGACTGCGAAAACTGCCCCGTAGCTTGATCTTTTTCCCAGTTAACTGCGTATTCATCCCATTCGTTTGCCATCATGGCCTCCATCGTAACTTCTTGTATTCGGGAACTACCGATAGAGTAAACCAAAATGATTCCAAGTTCATAGCGTTATTGCCCAATCTTTTGCACAAATCTGTCGTATGCAACATAACGATAATTAAGTATTCTAGGTGAGTCGTATTTATCTAGGTATATTCATGAATCTTTCTCAAGTTCAAGCATTCTGCACCGTTGCCGATCTTGGTTCCGTTTCGGAAGCTGCTCGCCAACTTGAATGCAATCGTACTAAGCTCAGCATGGCGATTAAAGCGTTTGAGAAAGAACTCAATATTCAACTTTTTACTCGTAGTGGCAACAATTTAACTTTATCTGAAGCCGGTAAAGCCATTTATAAAGACTGTGAAGATTTGTTGGTCACTGCGGCAAGAATCAAACAGACTTGTTCTCATGTTTCAGGTGAGTTTAATGCGGAGATTTGGATTGCACGCGATGACTCTTTGCCTGATGAAATGTGGCAAGAGCTGTCGCTGGATCTCAACAAGCGCTACCCCTCAACTTCATTTAATATTGTTTTGGCATCGAGTGGTGATCTCGCCAATTTAGTTGAGACCCAACAGGTAGACTTTGCCTTCGGTGTCGATTATGAACGAAACAATGATCCAAGGATCAGCTATCACCCATTAGGTAAAATTCGCATGATGTCGGTGTGTCGAGCCAGCCACCCTCTCAGTAAAATGCGCCGGGTCTCCGATGCTAACTTACGTAATGCGATGCAAGTCTCTATGAGCTATCTCAACGAAAAAGATAACCCTGAACTTCAACCTTTTTCTCTGCGTTACCTTGGTTTTTCGAGTTTTGATTACATGCTCAATACCATTTTGGCCGAAGATGCATGGGGGGTATTACCTGAACCACTCATTCGCCATCATCTCCGCCAGCAAGATATTGCGGTCATTAAACACACCTATGGTCTAACACAAGAGGATTACTGCATGTTAACCGCCGCAGGCATGGCAGAGCACCCAGGGATGACTTGGCTAGCTGATAAATTGAGCGATTATCTCTTCGACTTCTAACTAACGCGGTATAACCATCAGTCAGCGTCAATTTTAATGACAGCCAAAATCCCACCTAAGCATCTGTTTATTAATGGTTAATTAGTTATCTCTTTCAATCCTCTATGATATCAGCCAGATACCAATTGTATATTTAGCCTAAGATGCGAACAATGAAGGCGTGTTCCCAATTAGGATTATTTGTATGTGTGCTAGGACAAACCAAAACGAAAATCGAGTTCTTATCTTTTCAGCCCTTTTAGCATCAGGCTTTGCTATCGGTGGTTTAGTTCTTGGTCTATTGGTTGGCTCCTTAGTAATCGTATTTGACGGTGTTTATTCTCTCGTCAGTTTACTGTTAACATTATTGTCACTCGCCGCATCCAAATACATTCAAAAACCGTCTGACGCCTCTTTCCCACATGGCCGTGCCGTTATTGAGCCCATCGTTATTGCGATCAAAGGAGCGGTAATATTAACGGTCGTTGGCTTCTCTCTCTATTCAGCCATTATTGCGCTCTTTAATGGTGGACGCGAAGTCGATGCGTCGATTGCGACTCTGTTTGGCGTAATCAATGTGGTCGGTTGTGGTTATGCGTGGTGGTATATTGCTCGTAAGAGTCGTACTTTCTCGTCTGGATTGATTGAAGCGGAATCTAAACAGTGGCAAATGGACACGCTACTCAGTGTTGCGGTTACAGCAGGCTTTGTGGCAGCATGGTTAGTGACATTGTCACCTTTCTCAGCTTACTCTGTTTATGCTGATCCCATGATGATGGTGTTGATGTCGTTCTACTTTATCAAGGTACCTTTTGATATGTTGAAAGGTGCGGTCCGTGAATTGCTCAACATGGCACCAAATAGAGAGATTTGCGATAAAGTTGATGAAGAAATTAACGCCGTGAATAGCGACAGCGAAGCTAATGCAAAATTGGAGTTAGCAGGCGTCACTAAAGTGGGACAAGAATTAAGAGTGACGGTTGATGTCCACTCTTGTGCGAGTAATAGCATTGCTGCAACCGAGATTGCACGTACTCGAAAAAATTTGCATCGCCGTTTATCTACTCTTCCTTTTGAGCTTCAGCTAAACCTAAATATTGCGAGCTAATAGATTTCACTGTCTCGCAATGACTCAGCACGCCAATAAGCCAATATCTAATGAAGAGCAGTATCTAATTACGAGCAATTTCTAGTGAAAAACATAAGCCTCACCTTAGGCTTATGCTTTTATTAAATTTAATGAGTTACGCTTTTATTGACTTATCTTTTGTTACCCAATAGCACACCAGAGATCCCACCGTCACCATTACGACACCTTGCCAGAAGGTAGAGCTTAAAGAGACACCTAAAATCAGCGAAGACAAGAATGTTGAAAATATAGGGGTAAAGTAGGACATGGTTGCCAATAGCATCATATTTCCACCAATTATGGCGATATTCCAAAGCGCGTAACCACTTCCCATAACCAAACCAGCCAACAAGAGATCTACTCCGGCACCTAAGCTAAATGTCATGCCTGCCTCGTCACTCAGCCCATATTGGATCCACAAGACGATTGCCGTTGCCGAGAAAAAAAGAGTAATGGCATTTTGACCATTAGCTAAACGTTTAGTTAAGTTGCAATAGATCGCCCATATGATCGCCCCAAAAAACGCCATAGCATAAGTGGCGGGGTTCGTCGCGACGTTAGCTACGATCTTACTGATCGTCAGTCCATCGTCTCCACTAATGCTCCACGCTACGCCAAAAAAAGCCAATATAATGCTAGGGTAAACAAGCCAACTGGTTTTTTTAGGGCTAGTAAGCACAGCAAATAACACCGTGAATGCAGGCCATAAATAATTGATCACCGCCATTTCCATTGCTTGTAAACGATCATTTGCCATACCAAGCGCTAAGGTTAGGAAAATCTCATAAACAACAAACAAGCCTCCTCCAACTAAAACATAAGAGGCTGATAATCCTTTAAGTTTCGGAGGCCCCATGACCAGTAATAAAAAAATAGCACTGACGGTATATAAGCAAGCAGCACCTCCTACAGGGCCTAACTGTTCAGTGACATTACGCGATAGAGCCGTTAAACAGCTCCAAAAGAGAATGGCGGCACAGCCAAAGAGTGTAAAACGATATTTAACAAACAAAAGCATTCCCTTTAAATTATTTCGAACAAACAGTACACATAAGCGTAATACTTACTGTATGACCTTGTAAATAAGGTGGTTACTTGGATAAATGCTGAAAAGTAATCATCAACATAACGGCTTCTGCATCAAAATATTAACAATTATCGCTTTATTATATTGATCACACTGCATACAATCGTCTGGATCTAGAGAGGACTCTTAAAATGCTCGTGTCATACAACTTTAAACTTTATCTCAATAACAGCTTACAAACTATTATTGATGCACCTTCTTGTCAAAATGCAAAAGAGATATATCAACAAGTTGAGCAATACGCAAAAGCCAATAATGTTGTCATTCCGACCGCTTATGAGCTGTTCTTTTCTGGCTACATTCTTTATCGTCAGGGGCTTTTTAACCGAGCACTTAAAACGCACATTCATGCTCTCGATCTCGCACAGCAATATCGCTATGTCACATTAGAAAACTCTCTACACTTTATTATTGGT
This sequence comes from Vibrio clamense, assembly GCF_050337905.1. Classification (NCBI taxonomy): domain Bacteria; kingdom Pseudomonadati; phylum Pseudomonadota; class Gammaproteobacteria; order Vibrionales; family Vibrionaceae; genus Vibrio; species Vibrio clamense. The sequence goes on from NZ_JAKJTJ010000018.1 coordinate 246,131, forward strand.
TTAGCCCTGTACCGTATCGGTGATAGCAGTAAAGCCATTGCATCACTTTCGAATGCCATCAAATGCAAAGAGCATAACCAGTCCAATCTAGCGTCTCGGGTCTACAATACATTTGGCATGCTCTTTCTAGACGCGGCTGACTACGATCAAGCATGCTCTTATTTCGCTCTTGCGTATCGAGAAATAGAGCATCAGGAATGCATTAGCTATACACCCATTGTGACGAATTTAGCTTACCTCCATGCCATTCTTGGTAACACAGAGAAAAGCGCTCAATTATTTTCACAATTTAAGCAGAACCTTGAAACCTACCCCAATCAATTAGGGCAGCTATTTTATTACAGTGCTTACGCATCCTATTTGGAGATCAAACAGGACTACTCCAGTGCTCTAATCTATTTTTTCAAAACCATAAAATGTGCAGAAGAGATAAATGACGATGTTCAAATGCTAAACGCGATTGAAGAATATTGTCTGTGCTTGCTCCATCATTTCCCGGATAGAGCACTTGAACCCTATTTATCACATGGAATTAGACTTGCGAAACAGTTAGGAAGCACCGCAACCATTCAAAGCTTTTCCAATATCATATTTAGGCAAAGTGAAATGATTGGTTCTGAACATTACAAATACCAATTGATTAAGCGGGCCTACGAGTTACAAACGCTCTCCATTGAATTGCATACGAAAAAAGACAAAAGCTACCTTTCACAGCTTTATCAATTAAACTCAGATCGAGTTAAGCTTGAGAGTGCGCAATCTATTGAGTCTAACCTTGAGCTCATTGCTTCTATTGGTGAGTACATCGCCTCACATAAATCGATGGATGATCTCATCATGAGGTTATACGACGACTTAAGTTTAGTGATGCCAATCAGCTCGCTTGCGTTAGCCACTTATCATGCCGATTTACATATCTTGGATTATTCCCATTGCGTGGTAAATGGGCGCTTATTAGACGCCTTCACCATCAATTGCAACAAGACACAAACACTAAGCACTTATTGTATAGAAACTCGACACTCGTTTACTCATGGGCAATTTAATGACCGTGTTTTTGAACAATTGACTGGAAAACAACCTGAATCTATCGCTTATGTAGATGACAAAATTGAGGATGAAGAAGGTAAGTTTCCATCCATCATTATGTTGCCTCTAATACTTGATGGTCAGATCCTTGGTGTTATGTCGGTACAGAGTCAAAAAGAGTTGGCTTATCGAGATTACCACCTCTCCTTATTCAAACATTTATGCTCATACCTGACGGTTGGATTGCAGAATAAAGCGCAGCAACGACTTCTGATACAGCAGCAAGGAGAGCTTGAAAAGCTGGTGTTGATCGACCCTCTCAGTGGTTTATTCAATCGTAAATCTCTTGTTGAGTCGATCATTGAACAAACAGAGGCGGTTAAAGGAACACAGAAACTTGGTATCTTGTTAATCGATATCGATTACTACAAGCAATACAATGATCGATACGGGCACTTACAAGGGGATAACGTACTTGTCACCTTAGCCAAGTTACTTAGTTCGCATTTCGACAAACCAAATCACAAAGTATTCCGCTATGGGGGAGATGAGTTCTTGGTGCTACTGCCTGCAGATAGCAGTGAAACTATTATTGAATTGACGACCTCACTACAAGAAAAAACAGAGCAACTTTATATTGCTCATGCAAACTCTTATTGTAGCGATCGAATAAGTTTTTCGATCGGTGGCGCTATTTTTGATGTCAATACACTGAAAAACAGCAACGCACACTTATTGATTCAAACCGCTGATGATGCGCTATACAAAGTAAAAGCACATGGACGAGCACACATGCACATCGAAGATACAACCGATATTGAAGACACAACCGACATAGAAAGCTTTGCTGTTGTGCCATAAGCGGCACAACAGTGAGTTACCCTAGCAAAATGCCTTGCAATTCAGACAAGGATCTAACCTGGTAATTAGGGTTGATATGTTCAGGTTTCATCGCTTCAGCTGTATTCAGCCAACATGTCTCAATTCCAAAGTTTAACCCACCAAGCACATCTGAATACGGGTTATCGCCGACCATCAACACTCTCTGCTTTTCTGGTCGACCGATCAGATTATGGGTATGTTCAAAAATACCAATATCAGGCTTAGCGATGCCCACTTCTTCTGAAATAACCACATGAGAGAAGTAATCACTCATCCCTGTTCGTTCCAAACGAATGGCTTGCAGTTCAGTAAAGCCGTTCGTGATGATGCCCATCTTCACTTTTCCATTTAGGGCTTCCATCAACTCTTTTGCTCCGGGCAATAGTGTACAAATATCGGCCATCGCTTCTAAGAATGCACTATTCAATGCTGCCGTTGTTGTTTCTAATTGATCGGCCCAACTCTGAAAACGAGTGTACTTGAGCTCGCTTGCTGTGATGACACCATTTTGGTAATCAACCCATAATGGCTGGTTCACTTCTTGGTAGACCGCAAAATCTTGCGCATTGAAATCAACGCCCAATCGAGAAAACATAAGCTGCATTCCTTTAAAAGCATCAAAGTGGAACAGCGTTTCATCCGCATCAAATAAAATCCAATCGTACTTCATGTCGTTTCCCTTATTTTTATTGCGCTGTAGTGTAATTGTTTTTTACTGAATGTTCTTCTCTTCAATGATTTTCACGACCTTAAAAACTGTGAGCAAAGATCAAAAACATTAAACCTAGTTGAAAAGCGCAATAAGAAATGATGCAACGCAACTTATGCAACTGACTTAGCCTCTATAACGTAAGCTAAATTCAGCTGTTATTGGAGTCCAATATGAAGCATTTTTTACCATCATCCGTAATGTTAACGCCTTTTGTTGTAAAGTATTATGATTCGGAATTAGATGACCAAGAAGATGAAGAGCAAGAAAATGACAGTGTCTGCCCCAGTGATGAAGCGCCATCGGATATGAATAACCCGACATAACTTGCTCAATAAAAAGCCATAATTTGTTTTAAATAAAGAGTCGCATATTTTATGCGGCTCTTTTTTGTGACTCCTATAACACTATGATAGCAAAGGGTAATATCACTTTCTGTTGGTTAACCGATTGCGTCTTATCAATGTCAATTTTCATTTTTGTACCACGTAAAAAAACCAACCGATTGCTTAGTGAGGGGGCTCACACTCTATTACTCTAAAGTGGTAGTACCTTTTGTAAATTGTCTCAGATCAAAAATGAAAAGTCCCCCTATGTGACAAGCTAAACCCAATTCAACAACTATACAAAATTCAATATTTACTAACGGAGTTATCCAATGGCTAGTGCATTTTTCATTCCAGCAATTAACTTAATGGGCGCAGGCTGCCTAACTGATGCAGCTGACAGCATCAAATCTCAAGGCTTCAAAAAAGGCCTAATCGTTACTGATAAAGTGCTAAACCAAATTGGTGTTGTGAAACAAGTTCAAGATCTTCTTAACGAACGTGAAGTTGCTACTGTTGTATTTGACGGAACTCAACCAAACCCAACAACTGGTAACGTAAAAGCGGGTCTTGAACTGCTTTCTGCAAATGAGTGTGATTTTGTAATCTCTCTTGGTGGCGGTTCTCCACACGATTGTGCTAAAGGCGTAGCTCTTGTTGCGGCTAACGGCGGTCAAATCGGCGATTACGAAGGCGTAGACCAATCTGCAAAACCAATGCTACCACTTATCGCAATCAACACGACTGCAGGTACGGCTTCTGAAATGACTCGCTTCTGCATCATCACTGATGAAGCTCGTCACATCAAAATGGCTATCGTAGATAAGCACACGACTCCACTTATCTCTGTAAATGACCCAATGCTAATGCTTGCTAAGCCTGCTTCTCTAACAGCAGCAACAGGTATGGACGCACTGACTCACGCAATCGAAGCTTACGTTTCTATCGCGGCAACGCCAATCACTGACGCGGTAGCGATTAAAGCGATTGAACTAATCCAAGCGCACCTACGTACAGCAGTTGCAAACGGTGACGATCTTGAAGCTCGCGACCAAATGGCTTACGCACAGTTCATGGCAGGTATGGCATTTAACAACGCTTCACTGGGCTACGTACACGCAATGGCACACCAACTAGGTGGTTTCTACGACCTTCCACACGGTGTATGTAACGCAGTACTTCTTCCTCACGTACAACGCTACAACGCACAAGTATGTCCTGAGCGCCTACGTGATGTTGCAAAAGCAATGGGTGTTGATGTTGAAGGTATGAGTGCTGAAGACGGTGCTAACGCTGCTCTTGAAGCAATCAACGTACTTTCTAAAGATGTTGGTATCCCTGCTGGTCTTAAAGACCTTGGTGCGAAACTAGAAGACATCTCTGTTCTTGCTGATAACGCACTTAAAGATGCTTGTGGTTTCACTAACCCTAAACAAGCAACGCACGAAGAAATTTCTGCAATCTTTGAAGCTGCTATGTAACGTTTAGTTACCCTTGCCCTAATCAAAGCCCTGAATTCTGTTCAGGGCTTTTTCATTTCATGCCTATATTCGCGTCCGATTTCATCTCTACTTTGCATTGCTAATGCTGCCAATTCACAATAAAACTGTGCTTGATTACAAATAATTGCGCTCAAGAACTAACCAACTCTAATTCCTTTGTTATTGTTAATTGAAATAAAGCATAGCAAGGACATCGAATGCCGACTCAAATACAGCTTTTTGGATACAAAAGTTACATGAAAGCGCTCAAAGTAGCGGCGAAAGTGATTCCTATGCCTAAGCCCACGCTATTTACGGGTGTGGGATCATCGATAGAGTTGTGTGAAGCGATATCACTCATTGGGATAAAAAAGCTACTGCTTGTCACAGACGAAAGCATTGTGCGATTAGGCTTACTCAAACCGATCCAGCAAGCCCTTCAAGACCGTGGTGTGGAAATGGCCATTTTTAGCCAAGTCCAGCCCGACCCGACCTATTTACAAGTGGAAGCAGGGCTAAGAATTTACTTGCGCTGTGAGTGTGATGGTATTCTTGCGGTTGGAGGTGGCTCGCCCATAGATACCGCCAAAGTCATCGCGGCAAAAGTTCATAACCCAAAACCGATTCATAAACTTGCCGGATTGTTTCGAGTATGGAAAACCCCTGCCCCTCTATTTGCAATCCCAACAACCGCTGGAACTGGATCTGAAGTGACGATTGCCGCCGTGGTGTCAGATCCGGACTCTCATCAGAAAACGCCTTTAATTGATCCCAAACTTGTTCCCATGATGGCCGCTCTCGATCCTAGCATCATGGCAGGTCTTCCCCGCCCAATCACGGCGGCGACCGGGATGGATGCGCTCACTCATGCGATTGAATCTTACCTATCTATGAACGCAACAAATGAGACCAACGGTTATGCGCTAGCAGCGGTCAAACTCGTCATGACAAATCTGCCCCTAGCCTATGAAAATGGTGAAAACTTAGTGGCCAGACAAAACATGGCTATAGCGTCTTACTACGCTGGCCTTGCCTTTACGAAAGCGAGCTTGGGTTACGTACATGCTATATCCCATAATCTCGGTGCGTTATACGGTGTGCCTCACGGGCTTGCAAACGCTATTGTTCTACCCTACGTTTTAGACTTTTCCCAACATGCGACACAGCCTCAATTGGCTGAACTATTTCGCGCCACCAGCAACTCAAATGAAGAGATGTCAGAATCAGAACAAGCGCAAGCTTTCATTCAACTTGTCCGACAATTGCAGCTACAATTAAAAATCCCAGCAACGCTAGATATGTTGGTTGAAAATGATATATCACATTTGGCGAAACTTGCTCTCAAAGAAGCTCACCATAACTACCCTGTCCCTGTTTATATGGGCAAAAAGCAGTGCGAACAACTTTTAAGATCCATGATGACTCCAGTCACTGTTATGGATGAAGCCCTGCCAGAGCCAAAATAGTAATTTGGCAATATCGTGGCCTAACAATATCGTGACCTATCTAAAGTGAAGAGTTAAACTTGGCGCCTCACATTGCAGGTGCCTTGTTTCACCATTGCCAATTATCACTACTCGCTCAAAAAGATAGAAAACCATGCACAGCTCAACAGACTGCTTTACCCCTTTCAATCAATCCATTGAAACCTATACTTTTCCTGAGCGTTTTACGTTTCCATTTTACTATCAACCACATCCCTTGTGCATTCTGGCTGCTGAACAACTTCAACAGCATTTGCTCTCTCAAACAGAATGGCAACATAATTTCGGTGTAGCCGAGGATGCGCAAGATCCAGCAGCACCCGCAATAGGAAAAATGTTCGGTGTGTTGGTTGTCGAGAATCCTCAAGGCGAGATCGGCTTCCTTTCTGCTTTTTCTGGAAAAATTGCAGACCGCAACTTACTGCCTCATTTTGTGCCACCTGTGTTTGATATGCTCGCTGAAGATGGCTTTTTCAGAAACGAACTGGATGAAGTAACCCAAGTAAGCAACAGGTTGAAAGAGTTACAAGCAGATCCCAAAATTGATGAATACGAACGACACCTTGCATCAGAAACAGCCAATTCATTAGCGGAAATTGAAGCTCATCGCAACTTGATGATTGAGGGTAGAAAATCGAGAAAGGAGCGACGAGCTCAAGGTGAAACGAATTTAACCGATGACGACTTTACCGCTCTCAGTATTCAACTGAGCAGAGAGAGTGTCGCAGAAAAAAATCAGCTCAAAGCCCTTAAATCACACTGGCAAGAGAGAATTGATCTCGCGCAGCAGCAATTACTGAGCGTCACGGATCCGATCGTGGATCTAAAACAGACCCGTAAGCAACTTTCCAATGCTTTACAAAACAAGCTGTTCGATCAATATCGATTCTTAAAGATCGATGGCGAAGAAAAAAGCTTAGGGGCGATTTTCAAGCAGATGCCAAACCACGTTCCACCCGCAGGTGCTGGCGAATGTGCGGCACCAAAACTGCTGCAATTTGCTTTTAAACATAAGATGAAGCCTATCGCAATGGCCGAGTTTTGGTGGGGCAGCGCACCTAAGTCTGAAATACGTCAACATAAAAAATTCTACGCAGCATGTATGGGGAAATGCCACCCCATATTAGGTCACATGCTTGAGGGAATGGAGATTGATGATAATCCCCTACTGAATAACCCTGCCGAAGGAAAAACTGTCGAGATTATTTATCAAGATGACGACATCGCAGTTGTAAACAAGCCCGCCGAATTCCTTTCTGTTCCAGGGAAAACCATCGAAGATTCTGTTTATCTACGCATGAAACAACAATTTCCCGATGCAACAGGGCCGCTCATTGTGCACCGTTTAGACATGTCGACATCTGGATTAATGGTGATTGTTCTTTCAAAACGAGCAAACAAAAGCTTACAAAAACAGTTTATCAGCCGTAGTGTAAAAAAACGCTATGTCGCACTTATTGATGGTGAATTAGAGCAAGATGAAGGCGTGATTACACTACCAATGCGCGGTGATCTCTACGACCGACCAAGGCAGTTAGTATGTTTTGAACATGGAAAACTCGCCGAGACCAAGTGGCAAGTGGTGGGACGTCAATCTGGAAAAACCAAAGTTCATTTGTATCCAAAAACAGGTAGAACCCATCAACTTCGCGTCCATTGTGCCCATCATTTAGGTTTAAACATGCCGATTGTTGGGGACGATTTGTATGGCTTAAAAGCAGATCGTCTTCATCTGCATGCTGAAACTCTAGAGCTTGAACACCCGATCACAAAAGAAATTATGCAATTTCAAGCTGAAGCTGACTTTTAAAATGGAAAGGGGGAGAGACAGTCACTCCCCTACTTATTTCAGCCATGCGTTACTTACGCCATTTCATGTACTAGCCAATCTAAAATACTTTTCAACTCTCTATCAGACATTGCTAATAGGCGATCCCCCACATACCACTCTATCATTGACTGATCTGGCAATGCCGTAATTTGCGGGTAACCGAGCCAAATACCTTTCTCTTCAGCGAGTCGGTTACGCAGAACCAGAGCATTCTCATAGCTAACGGGCAGATAGAAATGCAGCATATTTGCCTGCGGTTGTGATGGGTTTAAAGTGAATAAAGGATATTCAGAGAATAACTGATAGATCTGTTGCGTGCGTTCATATAGAGCAGGCATCTGTGTAAGTCTTTCGTCAAACTGCATCGCCGCAGAGGCAATATAGGGACTGCGATGATAAACATTTCCCCCTTGCCTTTTCATCCACATCGACGCTTTTTCAATAAACGCTTTATCTCCTAATAACAGCGAGCCCCCCAAACCATTAATGCCCTTATACAACGAGACATAAGCGGTATTAAAGCCTTGAGCAATTTCTTGGTAGCTCTTCTGGTAGTACGCCGCACACTCCCACAAACGAGCGCCATCCATGTGTAAATGTACTCCTTGCTGCAAACAGTGATCTTTGACGGCTTGTAACTCATCCCACTTAGGTAACTGACCACCAATTTCACGCATCGGCAACTCGTATAAAACAGCTGCGATATCATCAGGCCAATGAGTAAGATCACTCACTCCCCATGTTCTAAATGGATCGCCAATGGGAAGAATATTAAACCGATTTTGAAGTTGATAACCTTGCCGTTCATGGCAATAGATATGGCTTGAAGGATGCATCGCGACTAAATTATTGTTCTTCTCTTGGCAAACAAGTTGAAGAGCGGTTGGTTGAGTCATTGTGCCTGTCACAACAAAAACCGCAGATTCAAAACCAAGTAAATCCGCGACTTTTTGTTCAAAACCTTGTATTAATTCCCCTTCCCCATAAATGTCATGTTCAACATTATTCGCTTCACACCACTGAGCCATTTTCTGAAATAGTAATGCAGGCGAAAGCTCCTCATTTCCTGAAACCACCACATTGCACTGAGCACGTAAATCCTTCGCCATTTCTCTGTCCATATTTATTCAATTCAACAGCAGCAGATTACCATGATCAGATGGAATCAAACATAAAACGTCTTTCAAAAACAGAGGTTAGCCAATGCCATTATTCATCGTTCCAAACAACAAAGCCCTCATCACCATTAACCGATAATGAGGGCTTATTGAATCGAACAATAAATGACTATCTAAACATGAGTATAAGGAGCAAATCGTTCACTCTAGAAGAAACCCAGTGGATTAACATCATAGCTAATCAACAAGTTCTTGGTATTTTGATAGTGATCTAGCATCATTTTATGAGTTTCACGTCCAATACCTGACTTTTTGTAACCACCAAATGCAGCATGTGCTGGATAGGCATGATAGCAATTTACCCAAATACGGCCTGCTTCTATGTTCCTTCCCATTCGATAAGCTAAGTTCGCATCACGAGTCCATACACCCGCACCAAGGCCATATTCGGTATCATTAGCTATTTCCAACGCTTCTGCTTCATCTTTGAAGGTCGTAATTGCAATCACTGGCCCAAATATCTCTTCTTGGAAAACTCGCATTTTATTGTGGCCTGCAAGCATAGTCGGCTGGATATAGTAACCTTTGTTTAGTCCTTCTTCTTGCTGGGCGATCTCACCGCCTATCAAGACTTCCGCACCTTCTTGCTTACCAATTTCTAGGTAGCTCAAGATCTTATCAAACTGCTCTTGTGATGCTTGTGCTCCAACCTGACAGTCAGTGTCCAGTGGGTTTCCTTGCTTGATCGTTTGAGCTCGCGCCACCACTTTGGCAATGAATTTGTCATAAACAGATTCATGGATCAGCACACGAGATGGACACGTACATACCTCCCCTTGATTGAAAAAGGCGAGTAGCATCCCTTCGATACATTTATCTAGATAGGCATCTTCGTGATCAAAAATATCTGGGAAGTAGATATTTGGCGATTTGCCTCCTAACTCAACAGTGGATGGAATCAGACTCTCTGCTGCACATTTCAAAATATGGTGCCCAACATCGGTTGAGCCTGTAAATGCAAGCTTGGCAACACGGTTACTGGTTGCAAGAGCCTGACCCGCTTCGGCACCGTAACCATTCACAATGTTTACCACACCAGCAGGAAGAAGATCGCCTATTTTTTCCATCAGAACAAGAATGGAGGTGGGTGTTTGTTCTGCTGGTTTCAAAACCACACAACAGCCTGCCGCAAGAGCCGGAGCTAATTTCCAAGCCGCCATCAGCATTGGGAAATTCCATGGAATTATCTGCCCAACCACGCCGACAGGTTCAGGGAAATGATAAGTCGCGGTGTTTGAATCTAATTCAGCCGCAGAACCTTCTTGTGCTCGAATGCACCCAGCAAAATAGCGGAAATGATCAACCACCAATGGTAAATCCGCCGCAAGCGTTTCACGAACCGGTTTGCCATTTTCCCAAGTTTCTGCCACTGCTAGCTCTTCAAGGTGTTGCTCAACGCGGTCAGCAATTTTCAGTAAAATATTTGAACGTTCAGTAACACTCGTTGCTCCCCAAGAAGCCCTAACCGCATGCGCAGCATCCAGTGCCAAATTAATATCCGCTTCTCCTGAGCGCGCCACTTGGCAATAGACTTCACCATTAACGGGCGATTTATTTCCAAAGTATTCACCGCCAACAGGTTTGACCCACTCACCGCCAATGTAGTTGTCATAATGAGACTTAAAGCCAACAACAGCATTTTCAGTTCCAGGTTGAGCATAAATCATAGTGAGATCCCTCTTTTTATGTGTTCACAATGTGTCAGTTTGATTAATTTGTCTTTCGATTTAGTGTTTTAAACGGACTTCAATTTTGCGCTTGTTCATTTTCTATAACGCAATTCACAGACCAAGTTTGCGCCTCTTGTTGTTAATGAATTGTAAAGCTATGATTACCAAACGATAACAAACGACAGTTATAATGGTTGAACACCAGTTCTAAAGCGCAGCTCACTGTTCAAGTGTCCCAAAATGGCACACCCTCACTGTCTCAACTTGGAACAGTCATGGATCTAAATTCAACTCAGCAGATAGATTGGCTAACCTCCTCTTGGAATAGGAGTTCTGAAGCGGGATTAAAACAGCGCCGTCTACCAGAAGATATTCGACTCGCGAAATCTCAAGTTTCCGAACGTAGAGAGATCGTATCGGCACTGATTAGCGCCGTTAAAGAGCATGCTTTACCGCTGTTTAATCAAATATTTGCTCGAACAGACAGCCGTTTGATCCTCACTGATATTGAGGGCGTGATTATTGGATCGTGGGGGCAAGATCGTTTTAAAGAGAAACTGACCTCTATTGCGCTGGAGACAGGCGTCTGTTGGCGTGAAAATCTCAAAGGGACCAATGCGATTGGAACGGCAATTGTCGAAGCAAAACCCGTCTCGATTATTGGCGATCAACATTTCATTCATCAGCACCGCTTTATTAGCTGTTCAGCCAGTCCTGTTTTCGATTTCCAAGGGAACATGCTAGGCATCTTAGACATCACAAGTGAACAGCAAATCCATAATGCATCCACTCAACTGTTGGTTCAAAATATGGTTCAGCTCGTTGAAAATAATTTGTTGTGCAAAGTGCCGAACGGCTCAGTACGCATGGATCTTGCTCTTGACCAATCGTTACTAACCAGTGGATGGCAAGGGATTGTGATTGCTAATGAAGATGGAAAAATTGTCGCACATAATAGCGTTGCATCACAGCTACTCAACAATCACGTGATCTTAGGACAGCCTTTAGATTCTGTTGTTCAAACCTATCAAGAGAATCAACCACTCACACATCAGCAAGAAAAGTCTGATCTGGTGTATGCGGTTCATTCGCTTAAATCCGCCCCCAAAAGCGTCAAATTGGCCACTTACTCCCCTTCTTGCCCACTTCATGATGGTGATGACAATATTGAACACGCGTGGCAGCAAGCGAATAAAGTCATCAATAAAAATATTAGTTTGCTCATCCTAGGGGAAACAGGTGTGGGTAAAGGTGAATTTGTAAAACATCTCCACCAGCAAAGTGATAGAAAACTGTCTCCACTCATCACGGTCAACTGCGGCGCACTTCCAAAGGAACTCATTGAATCTGAATTATTTGGTTATGCCCCCGGAGCTTTCACTGGAGCTAGCCCAAAAGGTTATCAGGGAAAAATCCGCCAAGCCGATAAAGGTATTCTATTTCTCGATGAAATTGCTGACATGCCATTAGAAGCACAGTGCCGCTTATTACATGTATTACAAGAAAAAGAGGTGGTTCCCATTGGCTCAAACCACTCAACAAAAGTAGACATTCAAATTATTGCAGCAACTCATAAGAACCTTGAAAAACTGGTGTCTACAGGAGAATTTCGACAAGATCTCTTTTATCGACTCAATGGGCTGATGTTCACTCTTCCAGCACTTCGCGAACGACAAGATAAATCTGGACTCATTGATAAAATCCATGCCAAGTACAGCTCCGCAGAGCAAACCATTTGTCCTCATTTGATGCAACTTTTGCAGAACCACTCATGGCCCGGAAATATCAGGGAACTCGATAACCTAATTAAAGTGTCTGCTCTCCTTTCTGAAGGTAACACTCTCGTTTTAGATGACCTTCCGAGTCACCTAAAGCAACTATTAATGACGGCATCAGCGCCACACCAATCCTCATCAGAAATAAAAGCAGACGATCTAAAAACGACAGTTGAAGAAAAACTCGTACAAACCTTTCAAGCAAATCAAGGCAATATTAGTAAAACATCTCGAATGCTGGGCATTAGCCGTAATACACTTTATCGAAAGCTAAAAAATCTTGGTTATTCAAATAAATAGAACTCTAGATTTGGTGATGTCCCTGTTCTTAATTTCGAATCATGCCCCTTAGCGGTATATATTAAAAATCATATAATTTACACTGTTCATACTTTCTAGAGTTAGACACGACTCATTGCTTACTAATGAGTAAAGAAACCTGACGGGAATGACAAGTAATTATGACAAACAAAAAAGTATTGATTCTATTCGCACACCCTTCCCAACACCGTTCTGAGGTCAACACTCCAATATTCAATGCCGCCAAAAATATTGAAGGGGTCACCACCGTCGATCTCTATCATGAATACCCGACTTTCAATATCAATATTGATAAAGAACAGCGTCGATTACTTGAACATGATGTGATCATTTTTCAATTCCCACTCTATTGGTATTCAACTCCTGCTATTTTAAAAGAGTGGCAAGACTTAGTATTAGAGTATGGCTTTGCTTATGGAGCCGAGGGAAAAGCATTGAAAGGAAAAACCCTATTCTGCTCCCTGACCGCAGGTGGTAAAGCCGATGCTTATCAAACCGACGGCTACAACCATTTTACGATTCGTGAATTGCTTTACCCAATTGAGCAGATGAGCGCGATGACCAGTATGACTTATTTGGCTCCCTTAGCGCTATTCGGGGCGCGTACCGCAGCAGAAGAGAGTCGACTTGATCAACATATTAATCAGTGGACTCAGTTGCTCACCGCTTTAGTTAACGACAAAGTTGATATGGAAAAAGCAAGCCAAGTCGAAAAATTAAATCATCACCTTAACGACATCATTCATAAGGACTAACCGATGACAGGCTATTTTCTACAAGCGTTCATTTACTTAGTTGCTGCGGTCATTGCCGTTCCTATTGCTAAGCGTTTAGGGCTAGGCTCTGTATTAGGCTATCTCATTGCTGGTGTCGTTATCGGCCCTATTATTGGCTTAGTGGGTGAAGAGACAACCACCATTCAACATTTTGCGGAATTTGGAGTGGTCATGATGCTATTTTTGGTGGGCTTAGAGCTTGAACCAAAAATGCTATGGGCGATGCGCAACCGCTTAATGGGATTGGGTGGGCTTCAAGTTGGCGGTACCACCGTTGTCGTGATGGGGATTGCACTCTACTTTGGTCAACCTTGGACTATCGCACTCACCATAGGTTTAGTTTTCGCTCTCTCATCCACCGCGATTGTATTACAAACCTTTAATGAGAAAGGATTAAGTAAAACGGAAGGCGGCCAAAATGCTTTCTCTGTATTGCTTTTCCAAGATATTGCCGTCATTCCAATGCTGGCTTTCATTCCATTACTCGCACTGCCAGAATTAATTGAACAAGCTCAAAGCGTCGCCGCCAATGCCGCTGAACATCACGAAGAGCTAAGTCTTGTTGCAGGGCTTCCGGGTTGGGCATATGGGCTTGTGATTACGGTTTCTATTGCTAGCGTCGTTGTTGGCGGACACTTTTTAAGTCGTCCACTTTTCCGCTTTGTTGCGAGCTCAGGGCTACGAGAAATCTTTACCGCAACGGCACTGATGCTCGTCATTGGCATCGCGGCTTTAATGAGCTTGGTTGGGCTATCCCCTGCTTTAGGTACTTTCCTAGCGGGCGTTGTGCTGGCAAACAGTGAGTTTAGACATGAATTAGAATCCAATATTGACCCATTTAAAGGACTGCTTTTAGGCTTGTTCTTTATTACAGTTGGCGCTGGCATTGACTTTGGGATCCTACTTGACGAATTTGGACTCATCATCGGCCTCACCGTCGGAGTGATGGCATTGAAAGCTTTGGTTCTCTACCTGCTTGCTTTCACTTTCAGAATTAAGAATAGCGATCGCTGGTTGTTCACCCTCAGCCTTGCTCAAGCCGGGGAGTTTGGCTTCGTTCTGTTGAGTTTCACAGTACAAAATCATGTCCTACCTGTGGATATTGCTCAGACGCTATCTCTTGTAGTCGCGCTGTCGATGTTTTTAACTCCAGGGTTATTTATTCTTTTCGATAAGGCTATTTTGCCACGTTTTCAACAGCAATCGAATCAACGAGAAGCCGATAGTATTGAAGAGAAAGGCACTGTGATCATCGCTGGCATTGGTCGATTTGGTCAAATAATCAATCGAATGTTAGTTTCAAATGGGGTAAAAACGGTTGTTCTTGATCACCAAGCGGATCAAGTTGATCTCATGCGCCAAATTAAAACCAAAGCGTATTTTGGTGATGCGACTCGTCCCGATCTACTGCATACTGCTGGCATTGAAGAGGCTGCAATGATTGTGGTTGCCATTGATAATCAAGAGAGCAACCTTGAGTTGGTGAAATATGTTAAGCACACCTATCCAAAAGTAAAAATACTGGCACGGGCATTTGACCGTGGTCACGGTTACTTATTACGCCAAGCAGGAGCGGATTATATTGAATCTGAAACCTATCACTCAGCACTCGAAATTGGTGCAGAAGCAATGCGCTCACTCGGCCATCACCCCTTCTTTGTAGAGCAACAAAAATCGACATATAAAAATACGGAAGAAAAACAGTCCGATATTTTATATCAAGCGTGGGCGGATGATTCTGAAGGTGATCGCTTTGATAACAACTACCGTAAATTATTTATGGAGCTTGAAGGCAATATCAAACATGCGATGACCAAAGATCGCTCAGACAAACATACACGCAATGAGCGAGGTTGGACGCCACCACCAAAAGGTTACGCCGACGACCTTTCTGAAGACTAGCGCTATTAGCGCACAAATAGATAAACACTAATAAGCGGGGTTTAAACGTTAATTTCGAATTACTTTTAAAACCCTCTGATACCAAGTCATCCAATTTTCATTCAAGATATCGTTACAAGCATCTTCTATCTAATTTTAGATTCAACCAAAAATATAAGAGTATTATGAGTTCCATCGCAACGAATAAATCAGATTCATCCCTTGCATACCAACTATTTAAAATGACTTGGCCAATGATGTTTGGGGTTCTATCTTTAATGAGTTTTCAGCTCGTGGATAGTGCATTCATTGGGCAACTCGGGGTTTTGCCTCTTGCTGCTCAAGGTTTCACTCTCCCAGTGCAAATGGTTATTATCGGGATTCAAGTAGGCTTAGGGATTGCCACGACAGCGGTCATTTCCAAAGCAATTGGGGCGCAGCAAACTCGTTATGCTAAGCAACTTGGTGGTTTGATCCTAATGATTGGCGGAATCGGTGTTACGCTGATCTCTGGGATATTGTGGTTGATTAGAGAGCCTCTTTTGAGCTTGCTCAGCGCACCGGATTCCGTTTACCCAATCATTGATAGCTATTGGCCGGTATGGTTAGCCAGTGCGTGGGTCGGGGCTTTCCTATACTTCTTTTATAGTATTTGCAGAGCGAACGGAAACACAATGCTTCCTGGGACTATGATGATGGTTACGAGTGCAATCAATCTGGCGCTTGATCCCCTTTTCATTTTTACCTTCGACCTTGGTATCAATGGTGCCGCTTTGGCAACTGTGGCTGCTTTTGGTATTGGTCTATTGATCGTTGCCCCTCAAGTCACTCGCAAACATTGGGTGAGTTTTGATTGGAGTGATCTCAACATTGCTTCTAGCATTCGCTCGATTACGAATATTATGGGGCCAGCAATGACAAGCCAATTGTTACCCCCTCTCTCTTCAATGCTCGCCACAAAGCTCCTTGCGAGTTACGGCACCGCCGCCGTTGCTGCTTGGGCGCTTGGATCTCGATATGAATTTTTTGCGATCGTCTCTGTATTAGCGTTAACCATGTCAATGCCTCCGATGATCGGGCGTTTACTTGGAGCCAATAAAATTGCCGAAATTCGTCAGCTTGTCAGTATTGCTTGTCGCTTTGTTATTGGATTTCAATTTGTTATTGCGCTAATCACCTTTTTCATCTCAAGCCAACTTGCCGGGCTAATGACCAGCGATGCAAGTGTTGAAGCAATCCTAAATTCTCACCTGATGATTGTTCCCCTCAGTTTAGGTCCATTGGGGATCTGCATGTTGATGGTGTCGGTCTCTAACGCCCTTGCGAAGTCATACACTGCCCTTACAATTTCAGCATTGCGCTTATTCGCCTTCTTCTTACCTTGTTTATGGTTAGGGGCTCTCGTGGCTGATATACAAGGGTTATTTGTAGGCGCATTAGTGGGGAACATTCTTGCAGGCATAACCGCTTGGTTGATGTATCAAAAGATCATAACCAAAATAGAGAAAGCAGCGGTAAGTCACTAGATTTAGAAACAGTAAACGAAAAAGGAGCGAACTCGCTCCTTTTTTTATTCCTTGATAAGAATCATGATTGGAATTGTTTAATCAAGCGTTGCAGTGCTTCTATGTCGTCCACTAAGCGGCTTGTACGGGCTATGGAACTCTCAGATGTTGCGGATGTTTCATCTGCCAGTTCTTTAATATTAGCCACATTGTGATTGATCTCATTGGTCACTGTTGCTTGTTCTTCAACCGCAGCAGCAATTTGATGGCTACTATCAGAGACTTTGAATAACTTCTCGGATATTTGATTCAACACTTCGCCTGTATCATCTGCACGCATTTTGCATTGTTCAGACAACACTTCACCACGCTCCATTGCGCTTACGGCTTCCGTTGCAGTCTGTTGAAGCTGAGTAATCATCTCTTGAATCTCATTGGTTGAATCGCCCGTTTTCGATGCTAGATTTCGAACTTCATCAGCAACAACGGCAAATCCACGCCCTGCTTCACCTGCTCTGGCCGCTTCAATTGCAGCATTCAAAGCCAGTAAATTAGTTTGATCAGAAATACTGCTGATCACTTCAAGAATACTTTCAATTTTCTGACTATTTAATGAAAGTTGATGTATGACCTTTCTTGAATTATCCAACTCGCTTGCAAGTTCATTCACCGAATTAATCGTCGCGGATATACACTCTAAACCTTTGGCTGACTCTTCATTGGCTTCTTCAGTAAGCCTTGAAGCAGCAGCTGCGCTACTTGCCACTTCATGGATTGAATGCGTTAACTCTTCAACGGCGGTGGCTACCTGCTCCGTTTCTTGGCATTGCTGATTTAAACTTTGCCCCATTGACTGAATCGTTCCAAACTCATCTTCAGCAGAGATCAAAATCTTTCCAGCAGTGTCCGTCGCACGCCCCGAAACCGCTCGCAACTCAGATTTTTTCATCAATAAAGCAAGCTCGATTTCAGAGTAATCATCAAAGCAACCAGTGTAAGGTTTTTCCATTAACGGATTGGAATATGAGTCTTGAGCTATTTTTCTAAGCACTTTAAAACGCTTATTCTGAAGCGTTGTAACGCCCCCAAGAGCACACGTTAATACAAGTCCAATAGCACCGAATAGTATTTGTTGTTGCGAAGCAATCAACCCAACAAATAACGCCAAAAATGCAGCAAAGAAGACATACTGAATAAAATGATAAGAAATGCGCTTACCAATATTCATCTTCCCTTTGTTCATATTGGCATAAAGTTGACCGGCACGTTCAGTTTGAGCTTCTGTTGGTCTCGATCTTACTGATTGATACTCAACAGTTTCGCCATCTTCACCTTTAATCGGAGTAACAAAAGCGGATACCCAATAATGCTTATCACCTTGGCATTGATTTTTTACCAATCCCATCCAGCTCTTTCCTGCTTTCAAGTATTGCCACATTTGTGCAAAGGCTTGCTTGGGCATATCACTATGGCGCACTACATTGTGAGGCTTACCGATCAACTCATCCATTTCATACTCAGCTACGTGACAAAAATCATGGTTAGCATAAGTAATTAAACTTGAAGGATCGGTAGTAGAGATTAAATTTGCATCTTTTGCATATTCTTTATTGAAGTCATTTCTCATATGTGACTTATTCCTACTAAATAATCCTTTATTGATGATTTTGTACATATAACATGTAAAAAAATCACCAATAATGATTACTATCAATATAAGCCATAAATTTATAAATATTCTCAATATTAAGATTTATTGCATCTATTTATTTTTAAATACCCACTTAAATCAAACAAATTACTCTCAATGCATCGACTCTATTTGTCAGCAGGAAACACAACGCCCGTTTGAGATCTAATTTCAGTCAGTACTTTTGCCACAAGTAAAGAACGATCTCTCGCTTGAGTATTTACAGTATTGGCCCTGACCTGCTCAGCAAAGATATTTGCTTCATAGAACATGCGATTTTCTTGTTGCTCTACGCTTAAATCCGTTTTCAAACCACCGCGCTCAATCTTGATTACATCATTGCAAATTGAGATCATATTAACGTGTAAGCAAGCTTGCTCACCTTGGATCTCACTTGGAAGAAACGAATCACTGATTTTTGAATGGAGTATGGTTGCATCGAACCCATCATAACCAAGAATTACACTTCCATTTCCATCCACGCCTGAATCCAGTAAGTGTGCAGTGGCTTGAATCGATCTCGGCTCACCAAACAACTCTAATGTAGCACCTAAGCAGTAATAACCAATGTCCATGATTGAACCATTAGAGAAGTCAGGATTAAACGTATTTGGATTTTCACCGTTCAGATATTTTGGATAGCGCGATGAATACTGGCAATAACTGATGAGCGCTTTGCGGATTGGGCCAATCTGTTGGAGGTTTTGCTTAAGAACCTGAAAGTTAGGTATAAACGGGGTCATGAATGCTTCAAAAAGAACCACATTGTTCTCTTCTGCTGTTTTGTACATCTCTTGCGCGAGTGCATAATTAGAGGCTAATGGTTTTTCACAAATTACGTGCTTCTTTCCTTTTAACATTTGAATCGATTGCGGGCCGTGAAAGGAGTTCGGACTTGCAATATATACCGCATCAAAAGCATCAGAGATGGCGAATTCATCTAATTGATCAAAACAATGGTTCACATCATATTTGGCGGCAAAGTTTTCTGCTTGGACGAGGGAGCGAGAGTAAACGGCTGTAAGTTCGAACTCTCCCGTTTGCAACGCGCCTTGGATAAATTGCTCTGTTATCCAGTTAGTTCCAATTACTGCAAGCCTAATCATAATCTATATCTTCTCAATAGGTGTTTGCCGTAATTATGCCTTGTATTGCTCTTTTCGTCAGTGGTTTATAGCATATACAAAAAAGCTCATGGCGACTTGGCACATGAGCTTTAGAATTACTTATCGAATCTTTGCTTTGAAGCGATCAGTTACGATAGCTTAAAGAACGACAGTTGTTGTTTTTGTTGCTCAGCAAGACGAGATAACTCATTACTTGCGCTTGCACTCTGGCTAATTCCTGCAACATTCTGATTCACAAGTTCAGACATGTTCACCACATTACGGTTAATATCTTGAGTCACTTGCGACTGCTCTTCTGCTGCTGTTGCCACTTGAGTGTTCATGTCGTTAATATCAGTCACAGACTCTGTGATACCGACTAATGCATCATTCGCTTGACCCGTTAACGCTTTATTGCGCTCTAGCATATCTAAGCTCGTGAGCATGCTCTCATTTGCTAGACCTGATTGATTTTGTAACTCTTCGATGATCGTTTGGATTTCTTGTGTAGAATCTTGCGTACGTGCCGCAAGTAAACGAACTTCGTCTGCTACAACAGCAAAACCACGGCCAGATTCACCAGCACGAGCGGCTTCAATGGCGGCATTCAGTGCTAATAAATTTGTCTGTTCAGATACACCACGAATCACTTCGATAACATCATTGATCTGCTCTGACTGCTCTTTTAATTTGCCTACAACTACTGCCGCATCACTTAATGCTGTGCCCATTTGTTCGCTAGCGTCAGCACTTTGAGCAAATACATCCAAACCAGCTTTCGCAAGCTCATCCGCTTGACGGGCCGTTGAATCTGCAGCCGTTGCGTTATCACTGACATTATCAGCCGTGCTCGACAGTTCATTAACCGCCGAAGCCACTTGTTCGATTTCACTTAGCTCTTGGTTTGCATTCGATTCTGCTTGGGTCATTACGGCCGCAAGCTCTGTTGATGCAGAAGCAACGTCTTCACTAATACGAGTCAAAGCCTCAACAGTGCTATGAAGTTGAGCGGCTGTCGTATTCACATCTCGGCTTAATTGAGCGATTTCATTGTCACCATCGCTATCAGCACACACTGTCAGGTTGCCCTGGGCTAATTCACGAATAACAACTTGTAGTTTTTGAATCGGCGATACAATCAAACCAGATAACCACCAAGCAACAACAAGAGAACCCGCGAATACAGAAAGCACCATCAAAATCGCGTTGATTTCAACTTGCTCATTGTTCTCTTCACTTTCGCGCATCGCTTGGCCTGCCGCAGTATTGACTTGTTGCGACAGTTTATTGATTGACTCAACCATAGTTTGGCCAACATTGCGGTAACCAGCAATGAAATCATCATTACTTTGGTTCAAAGACAACCCTTGATCACGGCGGTTGAAGTAAGTTACCGCTCTCTCTGAGTACGAAACATAATCTGAAATGGCTTTACGAACAACACTGACTTCACGACTAAAGGTTTGTCGGTCATCAATTTTATCAAGTTCTATATTGATTGCCTGCATGCCACTTTTTAGCTCAGTTAAAAAGTTTTGGCGGCGAGATGAATCATAGATCGAATATACAGCACTGATTCTAAGGGGATAAACTCTATCATCGATTTTTGCCAATTCATCCTTGTAGAAAACAATAGAATCAACATTTTCACTAATGATCTGTTGCTCTGCATCTAAATTGGATTTAGTGACCCATAAGGAAATAAATAGTGATAGGGCTGTAAATAATACTGGAAGCAGTATTTGGAACCGGATAGATGTGTTTTTTAGCGATAGCTGCATTAGTACCTCGATCTGTTGATTTATCGTCCTTGCGCAGAAATTCCTTTAAATTCTGGGCGCAAATATAGATCTAAATCACACTTTTGTCTAGGTATAATTCCACTAGTTTCATACAGTTATTAATGATTTTATACAGCCAAATTATTGGCTATGACAGTATCTCGACATTTTCTTTCACCCAAAGAAAAACCCACTAAGCTTTCACTTAGTGGGTTTCCTATTCTTACTCGCAGCAATCCAGCTACTAAAAGTGCTCCATGCATCGAATCCTTGATAGTGTGCTGTAATCCTTCAGCGCAATCCATTTCATCGCCATCCTAGCGGTGTCCTTGGCTATCCAGCCTGTTAACTATCCTAGTTAACGCTCTTCACTTATCCTTAAGTGGTGTCCTTTATCCATCATCCTGATGGTATTTTCCTCAATCCTAGAGGTGGTCCATTAACTTTCCATAGTGCAACCATCCAAGTCGCATAGCTTCCAGCTAATGTCCTTTGCTTTCCATGCCAATAATTCGTCCTGAATTATCGAATCTTCGTCCTGAAGATGACCTATCCTTGGGTCTTTCCTGTTCCGTGTCTGCATCCTGCTGACAACATTAAGATTACGCCAACTTGAGTTTTCGACAATGATAAAATGCAGATATTTATCCAAGCATCATATTTAAATATCAACAAATAACTTATAAAACAACATCTTAAAACCAAAACAAGCTATCGTCGGCGTAATATAGTGACTTATACTTACGAGCTTGTAAGAGATCTCTTACAAACGATAGGGTGCAACTCTTATATTAGTAAATTCTCAACTACAAAATAGAGAGATCATGATCACATTAATTTCTTATCCGAACGATTGTCCTGGCAATTCACTCTCAAAACCCATTCTTGTCACCTGCTTTACAATCCTCATGCCTACCTATAAGTAATCTAAGCAAAAACAACAATTCTGGGATTAAGTAAGTTACAATTTGCATTCACTAATGATCTGGGCTTTTTTTTGTGACCATCAATACCTCTGCTAATTCCGTCATCGTACTCGATTTTGAAACAACAGGACTCTCCCCCAACCAAGGTGACCGAGCCATTGAAATTGGCGCGGTACATATACAAAATGGGGAAATTGTTGATACTTTTCAGCAACTCATGAACCCAGGGTTCCGAGTGAGTGGATTTATTGAGGGTTATACCGGCATTACAAATAGGATGCTCCAATCCGCAGCGCCCTGCGATGAAGTCATGGATCAATTTTGTGATTTTATTGGAGATCACAATTTGGTGGCGCACAACGCCTCATTTGATCAACGATTTTTAGATGCTGAATTGAATTTGATCAATCGACAATATAGTGGGAAATTCGCCTGTTCAATGCTAATTGCACGACGACTCGTACAAGAATCTCCAACTCATAAATTGGGCGATTTAGTGCGATTTCTACAATTAGAGAATGATGGCGTATTTCACAGAGCATTAGCCGATTCAGAAATGACCGTTAACTTATGGCTCTACATGATCAACAAACTTATGGATCAGCACAACATCACTGACCCAAGCTTCCAGTTCATGCAGAAGATATCGAAGACAAGTAAATCTAACATCGGAAAGTTGTTAGCTAAGAAGTAAAAACATAATTAGAACGTATGAAATGTGCTGTGAGTGCTAAGTTCATAGAAGCTAAGTTTGTAAAGCTAAAGCTTCACAGCACACAAAACATTAGAAAACGTTCAGATTAGACTCAACAATCAATCCTAAGCCAACTCTAGTTTGCCTGTGGTTGTAATCAATCATCGACTCGCCATATCCTTCCCACACTTGGAAATACAAGCCAGCAAATTTTGACAGAGGATAAGTGTACCCAACCTCAACATGGCCTTTATCGGTGCTAAAGTTATAGGCTGTTTTTAATTTAAAGTAGCCCGCTTTACCATGGTATTTCATCCACACTTCATAAGGTGGAATAAAATCCTCGATGTCTTTATTGTCTTTAAGGTTCGTCGCGTACCACCCCTGAAGGCCGAAATCTAATTTGGTATTTACACGTTCAATCGCAATGTATCCCATATCCCATGAGCGACTGGTAAGCGCTTCTTTACCATTTGATTGGTGCCTATAACCATATTCAATATTGTTGAAAATACCGTACTTACCTTGATGCATCATGAACATCTGAGGTTTGTAGTTGGTTTCACGAAAAGGCGAACTGGCATCGGTATTACCAAGTTGCCAAAGCGATAGTTGAGTATATGAGGCCATTAATGTCCCATATTTCATTTGCACTAACGGAATGGCGAGCGAAAACTGATATTTAATCTCAGCTTTACTCATTTTATCCGCTTTGTTGTCATATGCTTCATCATAAACTTCTTGGTTAATGTCACTGGTGTAAGTTTGCATGAAATAGGTGTCATCGTAGATCGACAAGCTTTTATTAGATTTTGCATTTACGCTTACCGGTAGCGCTGCGCACAGAGCGATTATGACTATCGCTAATTCGTGCGTTCGGACAAATTGGATCATTTTTAACACCATAACTTAAGGGGCAGCTGCCTTTATTTGTAAATATTATCAACCTTTGCAGTGGATCTCTAGAGATCATACAAAGAAGATAAGTAAATACTCAACAAGCAATAGGTGTCACACGAGTTCGAGATCATTGAATAACTCAAACAGTTGGTGAGATTTGTAAGGTTTCGGTAAATACGCATCCATCCCTGCTTCAAAGCAATGCTGGATATCTTCGTCTAGCACGCTTGCCGTTAGCGCGATGATTGGCAACTTAGTGCTCCCCTGCTCTACTTCCCACTGACGAATGAGTTTTGTTGCTGTCAATCCATCCATTACAGGCATCATACAATCCATCAAAATCGCATCAAACTCTCCACCTTGAGTGATGGCATCGACGGCTTCTTGTCCATTACTGGTAATAAAATAGTCATACCCCCCCTTTTCTAGAAAGAAACTCGCAATTTTTTGATTCATTAAATTATCTTCAACAATCAAGACTCTCCGGTTCAACCCTCTTGTTTTTCCAACAGGAACCGTCTCTGCATTGATGTCCGAATGATTGATTTTTGGTCCCCTATTCTCGACCAATGTATGCAGATGATTTCTAAAACGATTACCTAAAAATGGAAGCGTTATTTGTCCATGAGCACCTAAACCTGCCACAGGTTGTTTAAATAGATGATGCTGACAAACCAAAATCATGTTGCTAGGGTAACATTGCTGTAATTGTTGCAAGCACTTACTCAATGAGTGGTGAACAACATCGCAGTACAGCACCAAATCAACGTCATGTTTCACATCTAACGCTTCTTCAGTGCTATGAACTTCAATGATATTAATCCCCAACAAATTGCATTCTGTTTTTATCTGAGACGTATATGTGAAGTGGTTATTGACTAATAAAGCACGTTTCAACTTGAGAGGTTCATTCCTGGCCTCACCTTTCAACGCCCCAACTGCAATTGAAAATTCAAAACAACTACCGACATTCTTGGTTGATCGTGCATGAATCGATCCCCCCATCAAGTTGACTAACTGCCGACAAATAGCAAGGCCTAATCCTGTCCCCCCAAACTGCCTAGTGATGCTGCCATCAGCTTGGGTAAACGGTTCGAAAATAGACTCCAATTTTTCGGCCTCAATGCCCATTCCGGTATCCGCTACAGAAAAATATAATTCCGCGCTTTCTGCACTGATTTCCTTATACTTCACTTCTGTTTTTATATGGCCGTTACGAGTGAATTTAATTGAATTAGACAGTAGGTTCATTAAAACCTGTCTGACACGGTGATCATCTGTGAATACCTGATCAGGAATCGCGGGATCAATGGAAATGAGTAGCTCTATATTTTGGCTGTTCGCTTTCGACAAGATTAAATTAACCGAGTCGTAGACTGCTTCCTTAATATCAGAGCCATGAGGATTTAATACCAAATTTCCGGACTCTATCTTGGATAAATCGAGGATGTCATTAAGCAGTACCAAAAGGGAGTGAGACGAAGAGTCTATATCATTAAGAACTTCCTTCTGATTAGAATTTAGCTGACTGTCAGATAAGATCTCTGTCATCCCGATAATGCCATTCAGAGGTGTTCTTATTTCATGCGACATATTGGCTAAAAACGCACTTTTCGCCTTATTCGCTAAAATAGCCGACTCTTTAGCCGCCAATATCTGCAACTCATGCTCTTGCTGGAAAAGTATGATCTGATTAACTCTAAGAGCAAACTTAGTAAACTCATCATTTCCATCAATTTTTATTTGTTGAATTTCGCCCTTTCTCTCCTCAAGTGCCGACATCGTAGTTAATATTTTCGCTAACTTTCGATTAACTCGTAAAGAAGTACTGGCTCCTAATATGCAAAGCATCACTATCACAAGCCCAACAAGTAAAGAGAGTATTATCACTAAGCGCTGTTCGTACTCTATACGACTGGCTAGGTTCGACGATAACTGAGATGAAAATTGATTGATAGCTAACGACAGTGACTCATAACGTTTTTCTAAAAGAGCAGCATGCAGTGTAAAGTCCGAGCCTTTTGTATCATTCGCTAACACTTTATTCCGAAAAGCTTGCCCACTCTGAAAGTCGGTTTGGGAAAATAACAGAAGCAATTTTTCGACCTGCTCCTTACTTGCTCCGGAAGATATAAACTGTTCAAGATACTGCTGCTGCCTTTCGATGGCTTGATATACAAGAGGTGAGTTATCGAGTAGATGATCAGGATTAATCGCTAAATCACTAATTAACCATGCCTCTTTCTGAAGCCAGTAAGATAGCCAGGACAGATCATCTAAAGCGCGATCTGAAATGTAAGTAAATTCAGATAATGGAATGAACGATGACTGACTGACTTGCTCCAAAAGATCGCGAGTTAAATCAAAGATCCAATAGCCTGTATCCGTAACTTCAGTAACCTCTAAAATAGCGAGTTCATCGATAGCGTCTTTTAACTCATCAACATTGGATTTGTGCTCTTCAAGGATTTGATTATTAGCTGAACTTGTAAAATAAAACTGCACTTTCTCCAATTCAATATTAATCGGCTGTGACAATTCATTATTGCGAGAGTGGGTATTTAAGGCTTTACGTACTAAATTAGATACATTATCTACCGATTTCATCGCTTCTATTTTTTCAGATAAAATAGAGTACCGTTTCAATTTTTCTTTATTACTGAGAATCTTATCTACGGCAAACGCACTGATTATCAACGCTGAAATTGATGTAATAATAGTCAAACGAGCTTTTATTGATAATTTGGTTAATATTAGCATTATTCTCGTCC
This sequence comes from Vibrio clamense, assembly GCF_050337905.1. Taxonomy (NCBI): domain Bacteria; kingdom Pseudomonadati; phylum Pseudomonadota; class Gammaproteobacteria; order Vibrionales; family Vibrionaceae; genus Vibrio; species Vibrio clamense. The sequence continues at coordinate 272,847 of NZ_JAKJTJ010000018.1, forward strand.
TTGAAAGTAACACACCCTAGCCTACAGTTAATAATAGACATAAAAACGATTCTTAATCATGAATTTTATATAATAATAGCGTTAAGGTTAGTTAATCACCGATGAAAACGTCTTGGCTGTCACTGATTTTTGTTACTTTAATCATTGCTGTTGCATCCCCTGCAACAGCTTATCAGTACGTGATTTTTTCTTTAAATTCAGAGATAAAGCCACTATCCAAAAGCCAAACAAAAATGCTCTACCGCGGAAAAACAAATCATATCCAAGGTATTAATGTTCATTTAGTTGATTTACCAACATCTTCTAAACACAAAGAACAATTTTATCGCGCGTTATTAGGTAAAAACCCGAACCAAATGCAAATAATATGGGCTAGACAATCTTTTTCTGGCCGTGCAAAAGCACCATTTCAATTAAGAAAAAGTGATACTCGTTCCATTCTTTCTTGGCTAGAAAAGAATTCGACAGGTATTGCCTATTTACCGATAAAAGAAGTACCTCGCAACGTCAATATACTTTATATAACTAAAAAAGTGGATTAATCATGAAAATAACCACACTTATATTAATGGCTTTATTCACACCCATTGCATTTTCACAAGTGCAATTAAATGATTCATTACAACTTAGTGGATTTGGTAGTTTTAGCTTAGCGAGAACAAATCAAGACACTCCTATTTTCACTAAGAGAATGATTAATAACGATTGGTGTTTTGACTGCGATACGATATTAGGAGCCCAACTTGATTTGGATTTCTCGCCTCAATTACGAAGTTCCATTCAAGTAGTTAAAAGGCCCCAAGATGATTTTTCTGAGCCCGAACTGGAATGGGCGTTTATTTCTTATCAGTTTAATGATTTCAATATCAAATTGGGTCGCTTAAGACTCCCACTATTTATGATGTCGGAATACTACTATGTTTCCCATGCCTATCCTTGGATCCGACCTCCTCAAGATGTCTATGAAAGTATTTTAGGTATCACACACTATGATGGTCTTTCATTTGGCTGGGATCACTGGATGACGGATGACATGCAGCTGCATTTGTCTCCTTTTGTAACCGTCCCTCATGAACAGCACTACAACGCCTATGGCTTACAATTGTCGATTAAATCTCACTACACTTTCGGATTGTCTGCTGATATCTACTACGACGATAACGCTATACGACTCGCTTACCTAAAAAGCTCATACACACAAACACTTAGCCAAGGTGAAAGAACCGATGAAGAGATCGATATGATCTCTTTAGGTTGGAACCAATACTTCCATGGTTTCAATCTACTCATTGAGACCGTTTTTACCAAAGAGCTGCACTCTAATTGGTACATCAGCGTGGATAAAACCTGGAATAACTGGACGCCATATTGTCAATACAGCCAACAAAGACGGATAGCCAGTAGCGAATCTCTGTTATGTGGTGTCAAATATTCGCTGCTAGCTAATTTGAGCATAAACATGGAATTTCAGCATATCTACGGACAAAAAAATGCTCTCAATGGACACTTTACTCAAATCCAAAAACCAGAGGACGGGATAGAGAATGAAGTTCAACTCTATACTTTAGGATTATCGTTTACTTTTTGAGTTGATAACCAGACCAGCATCTCATCAATAGCTAAGGTAAAGAACACAATTACATTACAAAAGGTGTGATAAAACCATATCGTCGAGAATTAAGTCTCGCTATATTTAAATGTCAATTCCCTATTAAGCAGAATAAACAAGCTTTAAAAGCCTAGAAATCAAAGGTTTATCACTATAAATCGCTTCATTATTTTTACTAGCAGATTAAGGCTTTTGCAATTACAATTCCGCCACATAAAAACAACAACATAAAAACACCCCCAATAACCCCTGAATGTTTAGATCCCCCTACAATCTAAATGATTCGAGAACGTGAAAGGTCCTGAGTAAAAATGAGTCCTGAGAAACATCTTCTAGACTGGCAAACTAGCCAAACGATTGCCGAAACCGTATCTCCCACTCTTGGTCAACTGTATAGAACAAAAGGTGTAGAGGTTATCCTTTTTGGGAAACCACTGGTCAATGCTACTACCATAGAATTTATCAAAGCCCACCGTGTTGCGCGACGCTACACAGGCACAACGCTTTCACCTGAACAAACTCTCCCATTTATTCAACATTTATCATCCATGGATCTTTCCCCATGTAGAGTCGATGTAGGCCAACTTGCTCACCAATATTGGACGAATCATGACGATACGGATGCTCTAGCAGATTTTCTTCAAACCGCACTGATTGATGCATTAAATGGACGAAAATTAGAAGCACCTCGTGACGTTGTTTTATATGGGTTTGGTCGAATCGGCCGTTTGCTGACTCGCTTACTTGTTGAAAAAAGCGGCCCTGGTTACCCTTTGCGATTACGTGCAATTGTCGTTCGTGGCGGGAAAAAAGGTGATCTGGAAAAACGTGCGAGTTTGCTCCGCCGAGATTCCGTTCACGGTCCATTTAACGGCAGCATTATTGTCGATGAAGAACGTAAAGCCATTATTGCGAATGGCAACTACATCCAAGTTATTTATGCCAACAAGCCTGAAGATATTGATTACACCACTTATGGTATCAATAATGCCCTTGTTGTGGATAACACCGGTGTATGGCGTGACAGCGAAGGCTTAAGCCAACACGTGGCGTGCAATGGCGCAGAAAAGGTACTTCTCACCGCACCAGGGAAAGGCGATATCAAAAATGTCGTATTCGGTGTAAATGAGAAGGATATTCAAACTGAAGATACTATTATTTCAGCTGCAAGTTGCACCACAAATGCGATAACTCCCGTTCTTAAAGCCGTTAATGATAAATATGGCATCACTTCGGGCCATATTGAAACCGTTCACTCTTTCACTAACGACCAAAATTTGATCGACAATTTCCACTCTGGCGATCGTCGTGGGCGCTCTGCATCATTGAACATGGTTTTGACATCAACTGGGGCAGCTAAAGCGGTAGCAAAAGCGCTACCTGAATTAGCAGGAAAGCTAACGGGTAATGCGATTCGAGTACCAACACCAAATGTTTCGATGGCGGTGGCAAATCTCAACTTGAAATCTATGGCAGAAAAAGATGAGTTAAACGCTTACCTACGTGAAATGGCTCTCTCTTCTCCATTGTCAGCTCAAATCGACTACACAGATTCTACGGAAATAGTGTCTAGCGATTTGGTAGGATCTCGTCATGCTGGCGTTGTCGATGGTGTAGCAACAATTGCTCAAGATAATCGCTGCGTACTTTATATTTGGTACGATAATGAATTTGGTTATAGCTGCCAAGTTGTTCATTGTATGGAACAGATGATGGGCGTGCGATACAAAACCTATCCGATCGTTAAATAAGCGACTCATTAAATGAGCTGAGTGAAAAATCAGCTCATTTAAGATACAGCGCAAAGAATTAAACTCCACGCTTAAAACAATGAGATACACTCCCCCGCATTTGCCGCTCTACGTGAGCGGCTTTTTTGGTATTCCAAATAGAACTAGTCGTAGCATTGATATCGTCTTCATCAAAATCTACATTCGTTCATCTTTTATTCATATTAGGTACGCTAGATTAGAGTCAGAAATAAGAGAGGTTAATATGAAAAGAATATTGGTTACTGCATTTGCGCTATTCGCTGGTTTCATGGCATTAATTACTAGCTTGCTACTTGCAATCCCACTAACCATCGCAGCGTTAGTGACAGGAAAACGAATTCAAAACCAAATGCGCGCTCAGGGTTTCAATGCGACACCAGAGAACGCACATGTCATTGAAGGTGAATTTGAAGAGATGTCTTCAAAATCTGGAAGCTAAACCATCCACACCACTCGTGCGGCAAGAAGAATAAGCACCGCACCTGAAAGGCGATCAATCAGTTGAGCTCTAGAGCGTAGCTTATCTAGCAATCTAGGGCTCGATAACATGAAGGTTAAAAAGGTATACCACAAACCATCAACTAAAAATGGAGTCGCAACAATAATCGCTTTACTCGCGGGTTCATCCCCAACTGCGACAAATTGACTGAATAACGCAATAAAAAATAGAGCGATTTTTGGGCTCAAAAGTGAAATCAAGAACCCTTCACGAGCGGATTGCCACACGCTGACTGTTTTCCCTGATTCAAGTTTTTCAGCCACTCCCCCCTTTGATCTCAACGCATTAAAACCTAAATAAGCCAGATATAACGCGCCTGCATAGCTAATGGTTTTAAAGATAATTGGCGACTGCTGCAATACTACCGCCAAACCAATTAAGGTCACAAACGCATAGATACCAATGCCAAATGCATGTGCCCACGCGGTCGCTAACCCATTCTTACGCCCACCAGCTAAACTGTGCTTCGCAACCATTGCCAAGCTCGGACCTGGGGACATGGCCCCTAAAATACAAATTGTGAAAAGTGATAACCAAACTGTGAATGTCATAATGTTCTCCTAGATATTGAATTCACAGTAACAAGTCTCTGCTATTAATTGAAATCAAACATAATCATATCGCTCATGATTTTAAAACATACCCTATCGAGTATTCTGATTTATCCAGCACTGATTTAATCATCTCTCGACCCCACTGGTGCGCAGGATCTTGGTCGTATTTTGGGTGCCAAAGTAACCAATATTTGTGAGTCGGTGTTTCTACTGGCAATGGTAGATATGAAAGTTCAATGTGCTGCGACAGGTTATGCGCAATATGAAATGGAATCACCATCAAGTAGTCGCTTCGGCAGAGCGAATTAAAGGCTGCAGAGAAAAAAGGGACAGTAAGGGCAATGTTTCGTACGCGTCCAATGTCCTTTAATGCTTTATCAATATAGCTATCTTTATCCCCTCCGCCAGAAACTCGAATATGGGAATACGCTAGCATCTCTTCAACGCTCAGAGCGGTATTACGATCAAGCGGATGCCCTTTTCTCATCACACACACCGAGCGATCTTCTCCTATTTGTACGCTTGATACGCCTGCGGGTTTCTCTGGCAGCATAGTTGAAGCTAATTGAATGGGCCCTTCGGCAAGTTGACTCAAATACTCTGGTAGCCACAACTGATAATGTAAATTCACTTTCGGAGCTTGAGTTGCAAACAGTTGAGCAATTTCTGGAAGAATATATTGGGCGACATAATCACTTGATGCCATCACAAATTGATCATCCCACTCTAATGGCTCGAAGGGTTTATCATCGATAAGCGTTTCAAATTCACTAAATAAGTCCACCAGCTTAAGTGACAACTGTTCGGCTCTTGGTGTGGGGATAAGTTGATTCCCATCTCGAACCAACAAAGGGTCGTCAAACCACTCTCTTAATTGGCTCAGTTGACGGCTGACGGCGGATTGAGTGATATGCAAACGTTCAGCAGTTCGACTGACGTGCCTCTCTTCTAACAACACATAAAGTGAGCGCAACAGGTTAAGGTTCATTTTATTCAGCATATACAACCTATTAATTGAGCCGCTCGGTAAGAGAAATAGACCATCTATTTTTTGTCTTTCATCTGCTTATTGAAAAATTCATTCAATACAGCGTGTGTCATTAGGTGACGAAGTTCAGGGTAAGTATGTAAGTGATCACGAATCTCATTGATCCGAGCCATACTACACGCTTCCACGTACAACATCATATCGGTTTCACCGCTAATGGCATGACACCACTGAACTTCGGGTATTGCTTCAATTTTCTTTGCATAAGATTCGCAGCAGTGTGTAGAACTTGATGTATCAAACTTTAATGCTAAATATGCTCCAAGACTTGATTGTTCAGACTTTGCTTCTGCAAGCTTCACCTCATAACCGAGAATGACACCATCATCTTCTAGCTTTTTCATTCTCGCGGTAACAGCAGAGCGCGATAGATTAATGTCACGAGCTAATTCACTCACTGAACACCGACCATTAATTTTCAATATGTCGATGATCTGCTGATCAAACTTATCCAAGACTCACTTCCTTATGCTTATGAATGTTATGTGTATTCCAGTCCATTTATTATTTATCCACTTATTACGCAGACTTATTTCTAATTTGACACAAAAAATAACATCCGAAAAGTAGGCAATATGACTTTAAGCGCAAAAGATAAAAGTCAAAATGACGGTGATATGAGACGTTTTGGTAGCTGTGTCCATTGCCAATCCAAGGTATGCTGCATTTAATCTGAATTAACATCTTATCTATACAGCGAATTGATCGTTCACATGCAGCGCATTTCCCGTTAGATCATTTTTCAAGGAACGATTAATGAGCCAACTAAAACAAGAGATCACCTTATTTTCCGGGATCGGACAACTTTCGACGACTCTACTCGGTACAGGGCTATTCATGATCCCCGCCATTGCGGCAGGTATCGCAGGGGAGGCATCTTTGTGGGCATGGATAATACTCTTCATCGCTATTTGCCCTATTGCTCTCACTTTTGCCCAACTCGGTAAACGTTATCCTAACGCTGGCGGTACGGCCTATTTTGTTAGACAAGCGTTTGGCGTGAAGTTAGAGCGCAGCGTTGCGTGGCTATTTGTCAGTGTAATTCCTGTCGGGCTTCCTGCGGCCATTGAACTGGCTGGCGGGTTCGCCCAACAACTGCTCCCCTCTCCGCTCAACAATGCCATGTTGGCGCAAGTGTTAACGATAGCGCTACTCATTATTGTCAGCTTGATCGGCAGTAAATCTTCAGGCCAGCTACAAACCGTTATCGCTTTAAGTATATTTACCTTAGTTGGCGCTTTCTTCTGGGTCGGAGATATCGGCACACAAGACTTAACGATGCCCGCATTAACCTCTGATTCACTCTGGTCCATTGGGGCGGCCTTAGGGGTTATGTTCTGGTGTTTTGTTGGGATAGAAGCGTTTGCTCATATGGGAGAAGAATTTAAAAACCCTCAACGTGACTTTCCGATTGCGATCATTGTCGGCTGCTTTGTTGCAGGGGCGACTTACTGGGCTTGCTCAGTCGTGATACTAAAATTCAATGCTTATGGCAGTGCCGCTTTTGATAGTACTTCGATCCCTTGGCTGAGTGAGCACCTGTTTGGTTCTGGGATAAAAACCGTCATCAGCCTACTCGGGTTCTTTGCCTGCTTTGCCAGTATTAACCTTTACACGCAGAGTTTATCCCGAATGATTTGGGCACAAGCTAGGCAGCATCAACCAGATGGGAAACTGGCGAAAGTATCTCGCCGAGGCGTTCCTGCTAATGCCACTTATCTGGTTGGCGGTATCCTATTGATTTCATGTATCGCTGGGGAAATATCTGGTATGGATTTGGAGTTTTTCCTAAAGCTTGCCAACGGGATATTTGTATTTGTCTACCTGCTCGCGATGCTAGCCGCTTTCCAGTTACTAACTGGGTTTGCAAAATGGCTTGCGGCTATCTCTCTTCTACTTTGCACCTTGGTTTTTGTCTGCTTAGGGTGGTCAATGCTGTATGCCATTACTATCTTTGCTCTGCTCTCTATTCCATGGAAGCGCATTTTCATCAATCGCTCTATTTCTTGGGATAAGAACCTTAGAAAACAAAAATAAGGCTTCACTGCGAGATAAACGATTCGCTATTGCCTACATTGCTTTTAATTAAAAAGCATCACTAAAACGGTCTAAATACTGCTTTGGAGTTAGGCCGCGATGCTTTTTGAACATTCGATTAAAACTCGCAACATGCAAATACCCTAATCGCTCCGCTATCTCTTCAATGGCAATGTTGTGTCTTAACAACTCGACTGCAATGTTACTCAATACATACCCCATGATGGTGGAAAAATTTAACCCAAGTCGATGCAAACGCCTTTGAAATTGTTGCTCAGATAAACCAAGTAACCCAGACACTCTTTCAAGCGTTGGCAAACCAAAATGACGGCTGTAGTTGATGGTTTCATAAATCACTTTCAGTTCATCTTCTGCGTCTGGCATATTCAAATATTCATCTAAGTCACTAAAACTCATCGCCAAACGCTTTTTATCGCCAGAAAGAACCTGCCTTGTTGCTAAGCGTAAGTTTGAGTTAAACCACACTTCTGTTTTCGAGTGATTCCACTCGATTTCGCAACCAAAGTATTGACGATATAGCGAATCGTTATCTCTTTTTCCAGACAGCATGACGCGAACAGGGGAAAAATCCTCACCTAGATAGCGACGAAGCACCTTAGTCATGAAAACGGCAACCCGAACGCTATCGTGTACTTTTGCTTCAGATTCAATAGAAGGGTTATGGTAAGTCCACTTTAGGATCGGCCCAACTTGAGCGCCAGCAAGAAAGACACCAGATTGCAAACAGTGAATCCCAGTATTAATCCGGCGAATCGTTGAAGATAAGTCGTGACCCGAAAAAAACCAATATCCTATCGAGCCTATTTTGTCCAAGTTAACCCTTTTCGCAGCCTCAAACATCGCATCAGGATTGCCCGTTACGGAGTTAAGGCTCTTGAGCCAGCGATTCACTTCCGAGATAGGGATCAAATTCATCGGATTTTTGAATACCGATGGGGGGAAAACTAAATCTGCCGAGTTAATGTCATACTCATCAAGCATTTCTTGGTAAATATAGATGACACTTAACCCTCTAACAAAATGCCCATGTTTTTTCATCCTCGCTCCCAGAGACAACATAACACATCAATAATAACGCCTATATAATATAATCTGTTATTTACTGAAAGATAATTGAGGCTTAAGTCACAATAAATCCATCGAAACAATACAGGATCAATCAATGAGTTTACTTAGCGTACCCTTTGTCGGTACTGGCGCTGATACAGCCTTACATGTTGTCGCTGGTGTCGTACTGTTGGCCACTATTGCTGCTGCTGGATTTGGTTTCTGGCGTTTGCACGAATTACCAATTAATAAAGCGCACAGTAAAGATCACCATCAACTTGGATTGATAACGGCGCTCACATGGATTGGTTTTGTTTGGCACTGGGTGTGGGTTTTAGCCGTAATTCTGGCATTCGTAGATATGGAAAAAGCGATCCTAAACTTACGCGACATCTGGAAAAGTGAACCGAGTAAAGTAACTTTAGCTCCAGAAACTGAACCAACGATAAACCAACAACAAGAGAAAGCAATGGAGAATCAATCATGTTAGAAGGTTTAGCGGTATGGGCTCTTTTCATCTATTTGCTGAGATTAATCGGCATGCCATGGAACAAAGCGACTAAGTCATTCTCTTATTTGGGTGGTACATCTTGGCTTCTTTTCGTCTGGGTTGGATTGATCAATTATACCCCAATGGATCTCTCTGGTGGCTCTGTGGTGCAATCGCCTCACATCCAGCTACGTCCAGACTCCATCAAGATAAATGGAAAAGTAAAACACATTTACATACAACCGAATCAGAGAGTCACTAAAGGCCAACTTATCTACGAAATTGATAGTGAACAGTATGAGATAGCCCTACGCCAAGCGGAAGTAAAAAAAGCCGTAGCACAAGTGGCGCTAACCGCAGCTCAAGAAGATATTGCTATTGCCACTGCTGACTACCATTCTAGGCAACAAGACCTAGCGACATCGGAAAGCCAACTTGAGTCAGCAAAAGTGGATTTTACACTTCAACAAAAAATGTTGACGCGCTATCAAGAGCAAAACCGTGTCGTGAACAATACCATCACTGCCAGTGACATTGATAAGCAGATCAGCACGGTTGATATGGCAAAACAAAATGTGGTTACAATTCAATCACAGATTAAGAAAAAACAAGTGGATGCCGATAAAGCAAACTTAAATATCACTAAGTCAACGCTTGCCGTCGACAGCAGAAAAGCAGACATATTAAGTGCGGAGCAAACGGTCGCAAAAGCACAATGGGATCTAGATAGTACTAAGGTATACGCACCAGCAGATGGTTTTGTGACTAATTTCATTCTACGTGAAGGGCAACTAATCTCCCGAATTCCACGCTTACAAATGTACACCGATGAAAAATACGTCTTAATGCGAGTCAATCACCAAGCAATACGCAATGTGAAGGCTGGGCAAGTCGCTGAATTTTCATCATCAGTGTATCCAGGCAAAGTTTTTTCAGCAGAAGTTGAAGGGATTGTTGAGGCCACGGGAGAATCACAAAGTAATCTACTAGGCTTGGAACCTTCAGTCAGAACAACAACAGGGAAAAACTTAAACAATAAACACCACTTTGTTCGCCTTAAACTAGATGAGCCTGAAGGCTATGATATTCCGGTTGGCTCTGTTGGTTTAGCCTGGATAAGTGGAGATAAACCTGTGGCGTTTATGGGCTTCTTAGATGTTATTCGTGGCATCATCATAAGAATGAAGTCACAGCTGTACTTCTTCTATTCCATCTAATGAATAGGCACACCATTAGCGTTTAATAATCCAAGACAAAACCGATTAAGCACTTTAACTTAGTCGGTTTTTCCATTTTCTGGCGGAGCGAGCAATGTAGATAGCTCACTATTTTTATGTGAACTAAAAGGCAAAACGAAAGTAAGTATCGCATCCTCTATATTGGTTTGTTTAAGATGGTACGAAACATTCACTCAGCGACCACTTATGAAAAAAGACTATCATCGCAGACTGGTTCCTGTTATTCGGTACCTTGAACAGAACTTTAATCAGCCCCTAAATTTAGAAAAAGTCGCCGATCTTGCCTATCTTTCGCCCTATCACTTTCATCGAATATTTAAAGCTGTGGTAGGTGAAACTCTAAATGAATATTTACGCCGACTACGAATCGAGAGTGCTGCTAATGATCTGTTTTACAAGAAAAGCCCAGTGATAGAAGTCGCACTTGAGTATGGCTTTTCTAGTTCACAGAGCCTTGCGAAAGTTTTCCGCCAATATTTCAACCTCACACCGAGTCAAATCAGAGATTGTTCTAACATTGATTCGTTTTCAGCATTATTACAAAGTAGCAAGATCGGACACACACTGCGCAAGATTGGACACGATTCAGAAAATGACGCTCGCTATACTGAATCTAAATTAACCCAATGGAGCAGCACCATGGATATTCAACACTTCGATTCAAGTACGCTAGCATATATACGAGTAACAGGGCCTTACGGTGAAAACTACGAGCCCGCGGTTGGAACACTCTATAACTGGGCAGGGCCAAACGGACTGGCAAGTAACACATCAATCTTCATTTACCATGACAACCCTGAAATCACACCCACCGAGAAATGTAGAACAGATATCTGCCTGATGGTTCCTGAAGACACAAAACCAGGCTCAGGAATAGAGACAAAGAACTTTACTGGTGGGAAGTATGGCGTGATCCGTAAAACCATCACTAGCAAAGACCAATATGGATCCGCTTGGGATGAACTCATGTCTCAGGTGGTTGAGCAAGGACTAGATTGCGATGATCGCCCTTGCTTCGAGTTGTATCACAGCTACGACATCAACACGGGAGTCGCTGACGTTAGCTTTTGCACCGCGCTAGCTGACTAATACTTTTTGGTTATTAGTCTCAGGCTGTTTATATCCTTATCATTAGCAATGTTATATTTATTTGCAAAATACAATTGCAAAATGCAAAGACGATCTCCAATTTGAACTCAATTGGTCACAAATTGGGCATAAACGTGCATATAAAAGTTGGCACACTAAGTGCATTAATATAAATGACCCTTCTTAAGCCGAGGGTCACCTAGCCAACTGACGTTGTTAGTGAATAATTTTTGTTCACATTATATATAAGCCAATTGCCCTTTTGCGATTGGCTATTTTTTTGTCTCAAAATCAATACCCCCGCTGACAAACCCTTTCAGGTGACAACTGCAACCCCATCGACATGTTCTGTTAGATATCACGCGCTTATCAATTTATCGAAACCGGGTTCGCCTTGGTATCCAATATCATTTAATGAGAAAAACCACTGTACTTTCATAATGTGTATGGTAATATCTTACCCGCTCTGTGTTCAGAGTTATTTAGAGTTCAAGTAAATGTGAAACCCTCAGATGCAACCTACCAGTTATTGTCTTTTGATTTCCCTATTTGTAAGCAAGATAAATAATTCTACCGCTCAGCACTTTATATATACATACAATTAAATTTTAAGGGACACATTATGTCTAATACAAATACTGGTACAGTAAAATGGTTTAACGAAGAGAAAGGTTTCGGCTTCATTTCTCAAGACAACGGCGACGCTGACGTATTTGTACACTTCCGTGCAATCGCATCAGAAGGTTTCAAAACACTGAAAGAAGGCCAAAAGGTTTCTTTCAATGTTGAAAACGGTCAAAAAGGCCTACAAGCTGCGAACGTAATCGCACTTTAATTCTTTATCGAATTAAACTGAATTATATGAATAGACGCTAGCTTCTAGCGTCTATTTTCTTTCTAGCGATTTTCACTTCACTTTCTACCGCGTCAATCTCCGACTTATAAACACTTCTTTTATACTCCATTTATAATTTTCTGTTTTTATAATACCTTGATTTACAAAGTTTATTGATTCATTTGGCCCGAAGTATTTTCAGTCAATTGATATCGACTATTACTAACTGATTTTTCAGTTGCTAATTTACAAATTCATCCACATTAAACAAAAGGCACATATGTCAAAAAATACAGGCCCAAAGCGTATTTGGTATCATCGCTCTCAGCCGAAAACGTTTCGTAAATAAATTAATCGATACATTGTTTGTTCTTATTACTGACATAAACTCATGTTATAACCATAAGAATCAAACTGTTACCAAAAAACTGTCAACACATTAAAACATAGGAATACTCTATTTGAATATACTGTTTACCATTTACACGAATAACACCTCTTGGAATGCAACCATTCACCAGCTAAATAGCGACGTGCTTTATCGTCATGTTATGCACAGTGGAAACCTCTCAAACTCATCCATACATTTCACTTATGACGAACTTGAGAAAAGCGGAAAAATATTAGATCAAAATGAACACAATATCGGACAATTCTCATTGCAGTAATGATAAGAGGCCTCGATAGTATGTGCTTAGCAGACAGCATTAGTCTGTAAAACAGCGATAAATGTAAAAATGGACAGAGTCGGTTTTATCCTCTCAACTGACTCTCAATAACGAAAGCATCTGAAATCCTCACAAACCGCCTTATCTTATCCGTAAAATAAAACCTCATTTGAAATTTTTTTACCTAGACTCTCGCTTATCCTTTAACCCTCATCAATTATGCGTATAATCCCCGCCTTACCAATTAACAATCCTAAGTGGGAATAACCATGTCTAAAATGTTCTTCAAAGGCCGAATCGAAACAAGACAGAATCACGTCCAATCTGGCTACAATGTAGACCGTAAGATCAAAGCGGGAACAGAAGAATCACCAATTTCAGTATTGGTTAACTCAGAAGCTCGTAAATTGGAAATGGAAGCGCTAGCGGCAGAACATGCACTATTCGTCACGATTACCGTTGATGCAGAAAAAGAAGAGAACACAATTGAGTTTGATACGGTCATTAATAAGCCGAAAACAACAGTGTTTGAAAAAACACCTAACCGTAACGACCCATGCGTTTGTGGAAGCGGTAAAAAATATAAGAAGTGCTGTGCTTAAATAGCCTTTCGTAGATTAATACAGGGTTAAATACTTCAATGACGTTTAACCCTGTCAATTTTTCAGTTTAGCTAAGCTCTGAGTCCACTCACCAATTTGCCTCACATACCTTATTAAATCTCTATAAAAAGATATTTCGTTCTTCGAGACATTCGTATGAACCCACTTGTACCTCACGACAAACCCATGGGCGATTCTCATAAATCGTACACATTTTAGTATATCGGTCGAGAGCAGAGCACCAACCATCATCAAGCCGAGCCATCACCTCCCCACCCCATTGATCGTGAGTTATATGTTCCTCTGGAACGCCGGTGTCTGAAATAATAATCACTTCTAAACGGCAGCAACAAGCTTGGCAGTTTGCACAAGAAACTTCTAACGCTTCGTTATCCGTGCCACTAACGTTAGCGACTTCAATATTGGTTACTTCAATCGTCATAAATAAATACACTTAACTCAATTGCAAGCATAGTAGCCTAATTTGACAAGTTTCTCTCAAATCTTTTCAAAACGACACTGACTATATTACAACAAGATCAGAGCTAGACATTAACTCAAGAGAATTGAAGCAACATCACATAATGTGTTGTGCTAGGTAATATCTAACGGACATCTCAAATTGATCATCGATTGTACGGTTTCTACTGAGTGCTGTTACTTTATATCATATACTATACGCCATTAGATGCTGTATGTCACAGCGTCGTAAGAGGTGAGAATACAGTTACAAAATGGTCAAGTTTATTAGAGAAAGAAATGACATTTTACGCAGTAAAAATAGACGTTTTTCTGCTTATATTGCCCTTATATTCTTATTCATATTATTTGTTGCAACAGCGATCAGCCTAGTCACTCACAAAAATATCGACCAAGCTCGCGCTGAAAAGCAAACCTCCGAAATTCTGCGTATGCAGGATCACCTTTTATTAAAAGTGAGATCAATAGGCACCGACCTTACCTACTTCGCACATAGCGATCTTGCTCAGTCGGTATTGATGTCTAATGAACCTAAAAGCTCTTCATACCTAGCATCATTAATGCTGAAAATCACTACGATAAAAAAACAGTACGACCAAATTAGAATTATCGATAGTCAAGGCCAAGAAGTGATCCGAATCGATCAACAGGCGACTAACACATTCTTTCAAGTCCCGAGTGAAGGGTTGCAAGACAAATCAGAACGTTACTATTTCCAAAAAACACGTCAACTGAAGCCAAATCAGATATTCATTTCAAAGTTTGACCTCAATAAAGAACATGGAAAAGTTGAATCCCCAATTAAACCTATGATCAGGTTTTCAACACCTATTTACTCTTCTACTGGATCTTTTCTTGGCATTGGCATCATCAACTACAGAGGTAGCGACCTTCTCCACTCTCTTGACGATCTAAATATTCATAACAGTGACTATATCTATCTTGTTAACGACAATGGATACTTGCTGAAAGGCTATGACAAAGAGAAAGAGTGGTCTTTTATGTACCCTGAGAAAAAGCAGTATAAGTTCTCAGATGAGTTTTCTACGGTTTGGGCTTCAATGACGACGTCACCTGAAGGGATGGTGACAACACCTCAAGGTGAGTTCTACTTTCTAAAAACCGCCTTAAACCCCTTTAATGAGCTTTCTAGTGTCAATAGTGAGAGTCTCTTCCTTGTGATGCATGTACCTAAGAGTGTTCTCACTAATGAGTTTTCAACCCTGATGGAAAACATCCTCATTGCGATCCTTTTAGTTACTCCAATCGTGGCCTTTTTGTCATACCAACTTGCAAGCTCACAGGAAGAACAGAAATGGCTTGTAGAAAAATTAACCATTGAAGCTCGCCATGACGGTTTGACCGGGCTCTATAATCGCCACGCTATTGTAGAATTCCTCGAAGAACAAATAGATAAAACCCCAAGCTCCATGCCTCTTTTATCGGTTGGCTTTATTGATGCGAATAATCTTAAGAAGATAAATGACAATTATGGCCATGAGGCAGGAGATAATTTAATTAAAGGCTTGGCGAAAGCGATCAGCTCAACAGTGCGTACCTCTGATTTTTCCGCACGTCTTGGAGGAGATGAGTTCCTAATTGTCTTTATGAACTGTAACGTAGAAGATGCCAGTCACTCTATGCATCGTATTTTAGCTAATTTACGAACTCTAGGCTTAAAGGGCAACATGGACTGGAGCATGAGTTACGGTTGTGCAGAATTGTTGGATAACGACAGCGTGGAGTCACTCATTGGTCGAGCTGACAAAGATATGTATAAGCAAAAGCTAGCCAAGAAGAACCAGTAGTTCACTGTTTTACATGACAAAAAATGCCTCCATTTCTTTCAAAGATGGAGGCATTTTTGATCTTTCGAAGCTAACTTAATGCTTATTGACATTCAGCGCTGTTAAATCCCCTTTAGGGTTAATCAGGTGAGGTAAGATTTTTGCTAAATTCAAGTCAATGTCTTTATCCGTTATCGGATTAATGACTTCGTTGTACCATCCCAGCAAACCTAACACAGCGTAGCCGATAGCATCGTCTTCATCACTGTGCTCAATAATAATCTGCAAAAAACGTAAAATGGCTTTATCAGTTGATTCAGCTTGTTTACGAGTATCGTGAAAGATGTCGGTTGACTCTGCAACCAAACCATCAAACTCAGTTTCGATTGCAACTTTAAAAGAGCCGCCATCAACGGAAATTCTCATTTTATCCCAGCCATTGGTTATTCTAACGAGAAAAATAATATCGAATTAAATGAACCCTGTCGTTGACTTACACTGCATCTCATTTGATCTAACTAATGAAAAGTTGTCATTCGCTCAATTTACAAGCTCTGCTCACATGCAGAATGAAGTCTTGAAGAACACCCTAGCTCCGCTACATCCTTTTTAGGGGCTTTACGACACTATCTAAGCCTTCAATTTTTAAGCATAAGCAAAGCTTTAATAATTCACCTAGCTCGCCTTCAGGAAAGCCTTTCTTATCAAACCACAACAAATACTCTTCGGGTAAATCGATAAGGACACGACCCGCAAACTTTCCATATGGCATCTTGATTTTAGCGAGTTTAAGTAAATTTTGTTTTTCTAACACGTTTTATATACCGTAATAATCTGCATGTTCAAAGTGGAGGGTAACATTGAATTTGTGGCTTACCAAAAGCAAATAATAGAACACATATTTTTCCTATTAAACTTTCATTTCATGCAACGAAATGGAGTTGCTTTGCCTAACAGAGCACATCCATCATCGATACGATGATTAGAGTTCTTGTTTTTACACATTCTACTTAACTGAAAATGTGACCCATCACCTATGCCTATTCTTCTACGTTATGCAATGCCACATTAATCTTTATAATCTTATCGACCAACACAACCATAAATTCTGGTTAATCACTTTTGTACCATTTGAACGGATGAAAATAATGACGACATTGAATGAACAACTAGCCAACTTTAAAGTCATTCCCGTGATTGCAATCAATAAAGCGGAAGACGCAATCCCTCTTGGCCAAACTCTTATTGAAAATGGTATGCCTTGTGCTGAAATAACGTTCCGCACTGAATGTGCCCCAGAAGCCATTCGCATTATGCGAGCCAAATACCCTGAGATGTTGATTGGTGCTGGTACGATCTTAACTAACGAGCAAGTAGATCAAGCTATCAATGCTGGCGTTGATTTCATTGTAAGCCCTGGGTTTAATCCTAGAACCGTTCAGTATTGCCTGGATAAAAATATCCCCATCATCCCTGGCGTTAATAACCCTAGCCTCGTAGAGCTGGCAATGGATATGGGACTTAGCACCTTAAAATTCTTCCCAGCTGAAGCTTCTGGCGGCACGGCTATGCTCAAAGCTCTATCTGCTGTTTATCCTGTTAAGTTTATGCCGACAGGAGGCGTAAGCTTAAAAAATCTTGATGAGTATCTATCCATTTCGTCCGTGATTACTTGCGGAGGTACGTGGATGGTACCTACCAACCTCATTGATGAAGGTAACTGGGAAGAGTTAGGTAAATTAATTAACGATGCTATAACGCATGTATGAGAGATACATGACATAGAATTTCGAGATAACTGAGCCCATAATAAAGACGATGTCGTGAGACATTAAGGTAACCTAAAGTAAGGTTTGAGTTCTTCCTTTTATCCGCAAGCATTCGTCACATCAGCTCTAGAAGCAGTAATAGAACAGGAGGCATCGATGGCCTCCTTTTATCGGTTTTAGTTCGTCTAAGCGATCTGAGTTATTTCAAATACGAAAAAGCCCCAAGAAGCTCTTGAGGCTATTCATTTTACACGACGATTTTATTCGTAATCAGATGCGTAAGTCTCTTCATAAGTATGAGAGTAAAGCTCAAATAGATTGCCGAACGGATCTTCTAGGTAAACCATTTGCGCTGGTTTTGTCTCATCTTCTGGGTGGTAACGCATAATATCCATGCGTACTTTGCCGCCAAATTGTTTAGTACGCTCAATCACACCGTGGAAGTCATCGGTTTGCAAGCAGAAATGAAAAATACCAATTCGAGAGAAATCAACATTATGACGTTCTTGGCGCTCTTTCATTTCAAATAATTCAACGCCAATGCCATCTGAAGTCACTAAGTGTGCAATGTTAAACCCTTTAAAGCCTTCGCCAAAAACCGCGACACACATTCTGCCAATCGCTGTTTCGCGCTCTTCTTCAACTTTGGTATTACCCATTACAACGTTTAGGCCAAGAGCATTAGTATAAAACTCAACCGCTTTATCCATATTGCCAACCATTATGCCTACATGATTCATTTTCATAACTTACCCCAAATTCAGATGATTGATTCGTACTTTGTGTCGATGAAATGATTGTATGCCGCTTAAGGTATAAATAAAAATTATTGATAGTTATTAAAATAATAATATAATTTTATAACGTCCATTTAGCTAAGATATTCAAAGATGAAATGCCTTGATATAGCGGTTTAATCTCATCGAGTAAAAATCAGACAATTCTTCATCATCTTCGTCGTGGCAATCAGTGCAAGTTTCTTTAGGGTCAAACTCCTCATGAGGAAGGTGGCACTCAACGCACTCCATCTCTTCGCTCTCTCTATGTTTTACGTTATGTTGACGCCCTTCCAGAATGCCGAAATCATCATGACACTCCACACAGCTATCATATTCAAACTTTAGATCATCAGATGGATCTTCATCTTGGTGACACTGCCCAGCACAGGTTTCATCTTTTAAATGAAAATTCGCTAAGTTATTTTCATCTGGATTAGGCAAATCTCCAGCGTATGCCGATACGCAGAACACACTAAATAACACAGCTATTGAACCTTTAATGATACGCATAACTCTTATCCTCGCTATTCCATTGCGGCCTTTCTGTCACGTAAAATATCTTCATGACAAGTTGCACATAGCCCAATACGAAACTTCTTACTGATTCCAATGATAGGATCGGAATCAGCGTGTAAATTATGGCAATTTGAGCACGTAAGCTTGGTAACATGTACATCATGGGTCCATTCACTGCGCCTTAAATTTTGAGGAGTATGGCATGCAATACATTGTTCGTTCTGTACAAGAATGGGCATATCGATATGATCATCAAATGGGATGATATTCAGCACATCTGAATCCTTTGGATGAGCCCCTTTTCTACCATGGCAAGCGGTACAATTGTTATAAAACTCAGGGCTTGTATGCGCGCCAACAGAAGAAATGGCATCTATGTTTTTAAGCAGACGCTTTTTTTTATGACAACGGATGCAACGCTTGTTCTCTTTGACTAAGATTTGCATTTCAGCATCATTCGTCACTTGGCTAGAAAATGATTTTTCTTCTTGGGTTATTAAAGGCTGAACACTTGACTCAGAAGAATATGATGTCGACACATATAGCGCATTAGCGATGATCAGCCAGAAAAGCATAGAAATATATCGAGTGACTGTTTTGGCCATAATAGTACTCTTTTATTTGAGAATGATTTGAGCCATTTTGATTAGCTCAAATCATTTCAGTTCATTGAAAAAATGCAATATTGCGCTTATTTAAATTCGAGATTTAATACTCCACGATGGAATATGTGATTAATCTGTGAATTGTCGAACACCGCAATACCAAATGGATACTCTTTACTCAAATCATTAAATTGAACATCTTGAGTGGCTGCATTTTCTCCAGTGGTCACCAGTTTACGTTTCATTTCAAGCGTCCAAACGCCATCTTTCCACTCGGCTCCAACGTCTATATCGCCACGAGAACCTGTAAATGGTTTACCCGTTAGCCCCGGAATACGATCCAGTTTATCGTAACCAGCGGTGAAAGGTTGCTTCTCGGAATCTAAAATAAGCAACGTCTCATCGGTCAAATTCGCCGATATATACGCTGGCTGTCCATCTTTTACGTTATTAACGTAGCCGCCACCTGTTTTACTATCCCCTTTACGTCCCCAACCTTTGTTTTGCTTTGGATCCGTATTGCTATCTACATATTGGTCATCCAATTGATTATGAACTGCCGTTCTTACCCCTTTCCAGTGCCACATATCGATAAATTCACCTTCTCGCTTGGTGTATTTACGCGCAGGGTTTTTATCTTTACGTCCGGCGTTCATTCCATCTTTTGCTCTATGGCAAGCGATGTTACATCCCTTATCAGCAAAGCCTTCGGTGTTAATGTCCCAGAAAACCGCAAATTTATCTTCGTAATAAGTGTTGTCGTGTCCGGTACTATCTTTATTCTTAAGCTGTTTCCAAGTGCCATCCTCTTGCTTCACCCAAGGAAAACGGTCGATGCTTTTAGTTGGATCGGCATAGGTAAATAGAAAATAAACATACTCATCATCATACAATGACTTCATTTCAACACTGGTTTTTTTAATCCCTTCATAACCATTATTGGGTTTATAAGGCAATTTTTTTAATTTCTGAGTTATCGATTTAGCTTGCTCCCAAACCGGATCTATTTTCCCATCAATAGTAATATTTGAAGTGATTTTACTGCTCTCCAAAGTCTTTCCTTTGGCCTGAGCGGCATTTATAGGCACTATCGCTAATGCGACCATGGTGGATACTGCGATTATTGAAAGCTTCATTGCTATTCTCCTAATGTCCATTGCTATGCTGTTATATTAAGCGTAGGAATGAATAGCCATTTGTCAGTTGATCAAAATCAAGTTGTGAGCGGGGAGAGAGGTTCGTTGAATACATCTGTGACGCTATATCGATAAGCTGATAATTAGGCTTATCCAATAATCTCAATATGATAAATATATTTATCACTTTCCATCTGAAATTCTTGTATTTTAATTGGGCGATACGTGGGACATCGCTCAATATAACCAACACATAATTCGTCTATAGTTATAAAAGTTTTATTTGATAATGAGTGGGTATGTTCGAGCTATTTCAATTTAGTCTCTATATTCTTTATGGCTTTGTTTTCATTGCAATAGGGTTTTCTATTCTATTTCGTGACATGCGTTTTAGTCATTTATCTATTGCCACCGCCCTCCCCTCATTAGCTGTTTTTGGGTTTATTCATGGTCTGCATGAAATCTCAGAGCTATACCTGATTGTTTATCAACAAGATATTCTTATGCACAATACGGTGAAGTTATTTAAGGTAATTAAGCTTTGGGTATCTTTCATTGCTCTGGGTTGCTTTGCAATGCAAATGCTGACGATGACGCAATGGCAGCGTAGAGACGAATTGAAAAAGTTAATTCAAGTCACCATCATCTTATTTGTCATCTATTTTTGTTATCAGTTTGCCATCAAAAACATCGATGTCTTCCTTAATGAGTGTACGCTATATATCCGCTGGTTATTTGGATCAGGATCTGGATTACTTGCAGGATTAGCACTGATCAACTACTCCAAGAAATTAAAATTCGAAGAACGACAAGCCTCTCATGCCGTCCAGCATCTTGGTATATCTATCATTCTGTATGGTCTATTCGCTGGTATTTTTTACATCGATGATCTGTTTTATGGTGTCCCTATTCGAGGCGGCTTGGCTTTTGTTATTCTCATCTACCTTCAAAAAACCATGGCGCTATTCGATGCAGAACGACAAACTCAAATAGAAAGAGCACTTCAAAAAGCGCTGCATAACAAAAAACTGAGTGATGTCGGAGAACTCACATCAGGTATTGCCCACGAGATAAAAACACCGCTCAGTAGTGCTTTGATGCGTTGTGATATTTTAGAGAAACAGATCAACACAACAGGCTCAAGCGCAGCAGACTTTAAGCCTCAACTTGAACACATTCGAAAAGGTCTGTTAAAAGCCGCACACATTAGCCAAGAACTACTACAATTTTCACATAAGAGAGCACCAGTAATTGAAGAGATTTCCGT
The DNA here is from genome assembly GCF_050337905.1 of Vibrio clamense. Lineage (NCBI taxonomy): Bacteria > Pseudomonadati > Pseudomonadota > Gammaproteobacteria > Vibrionales > Vibrionaceae > Vibrio > Vibrio clamense. The sequence continues at coordinate 294,695 of NZ_JAKJTJ010000018.1, forward strand.
CAGTGTCTTAATCGATGAGGCTTTACAGTTAATGGTACATCGACTCGACGAGTTTGATATTCGTGTATTTGTCCCCAATGACTTGCATGTATTCGCAGATAAAGAGCAGATTGAAGAGGTCGTCGTCAACATACTCAACAACGCCATTGATGCCTCGACAGACAAAAAAGTAGTCTGTATTGAGGCACAACAAAAAGGGCTCAATATTCACCTGTCGATCACAGATTTTGGTAGCGGAATAGACGACAGCATTAAAGATAAAGTAACAATGCCATTCTTTACCACTAAGGCTAAAGGTTCAGGCACAGGGCTAGGTCTTACGCTTTGTCAAAAGATACTGGAACAAAATCATGCAAGATTCTGGTTTCAGAATACGAGTGATGGGCTCTGTGTCGTTATTGAATTACCAATGGAGTACTCATGGGCTTAAAACTGCTCTTAGCTGAAGATGATTTCGATTTACGAGAGTCGATTACCCTTGCTTTAACTATGGATGGCTTTGACGTCACGGCCTGTGAAAGTGCAGAACAAGCCATCGGGTGTACTATGCGCCATCAGTATGACGTCGCGTTGCTTGATTTAGTCATGGAAGGCATGAGTGGCATTGAGGCCATTGCTTCCCTCAAGAAGTTAAATCCGAACATTGGGATCGTCATAGGGACCGCGTTTGGGACGATAGATACGGCTGTAGATGCAATGAAAAAAGGAGCGGACGAGTTCTTAACGAAGCCGTTTCAATTACAAACCTTATCCGTCACACTTAAACGAGTGCATGCTGAAAAATCTCTAAAAGCACCAACAGCAGATAAAGATAGCGATCAAGTGTTTAGTGCTTTGGCCAATCCTATTCGCCGCAATGTCATCTATCAATTAACTATTCATCAAAAGCTCAAATTTATGGATCTATGCCGCTTAGTTGGTATTGATGATCATACAAAGTTCAACTTTCATTTACGTCAATTGATTAAAAGTAACCTGGTAAAACAAGAGGAAGGAAAATCATATATATTGACGAAAAAAGGGGTTGATGTTGAATCTCGCCTTCATTTATAGGCGCAATCGGTGCTCTTGAGTAAAACTGCACTGATTAAAACCTTATCAAAATGAAGCAAGTAAAATCGTGAAGCTCAATAATGGATCGAAACCTCGATCAAATCAATATCCGACTAAAACACTATGGTATTATGTGCAAATACCGTACTACATAATACCAATCACAGTAAGTAGATGGTCATAAAAAGCGTAGGAAAAATGCTTGAGAACAAGGCAGAAATTTTCGATAAGTAGTTATTCTACAATCAAAATTTCTAACGCCGTTATCGAGTATTTTAACAAGCTAGGATGACCAGTTATTTACTACGATTGGTATAACTACCTGTATTGAGGCAACACCATGGCACTATCATTTAAGAAAATTTTCAAAGGCAACAAAGAAGAGACTGAACAGGTTAAAGTGACAACAGAAGCAGCGTCATCAGAAAACGCAGCAACTGAAGATAAGACTCAAGAAACATCAGGTGAAAAAATCAAACACAATACGCCAAGTGGTTGCTGTGGCTCTTGCTCGTAAGTAACTACGGCTAAATTATTATTAATAATAAGCCTCGATTTTCGAGGCTTATTCATTTCCCAACTGTTATTTCCCAACAGCTCACACTACTGAAATTCATCACCGTGATTCTCAAGCCTCTTATGGCCGCACTCCTGACACACAATATATCGGTCTACTAATTCTAAAGAGGCCAGCGCTGGACTTGCCACGCCTGAGAAAAAACCTTCAAGAAATGCTTTAAATTGCTCTTTTCTACTTTTTCCGTATTTAGATGGCTTTTGTTTAATTATCTCTTTATGCAAGGTTTCTTTATTGCATTGAACGCAAAATTGTTGATTCATATTCCATTAAGCCTTTGAATTATTCATTATATTTTCATATGCATTAAGTCACATCATCATAAACAAATCAATAATTTATAAATTCCATTTTGACATAAAAAAAACCGTCTTAGACGACTGCCTAGACGGTTTCATATACGCTCAATAACTGGCGATAATCATAATTGCCTAGTAGAGTTACACCTTAAACATACTAATCGCACTGCTTAAACGTGATGCCATTGTATTGAGCTCATCAGCGGTACGAACGTTTTCTTGTACGTCATTCGCAGTGTTAGCCGCCAAATCATTCACACTCACAACATTTTCATTAATCTCTGCCGCTACGCTAGACTGCTCTTCAGCTGCGGTGGCGATCTGATTATTCATGTCTTGAATGGTTTTGATTTCACGCTCAATTGTCGAAAGAGCGCTGCTCGCTTCATCTGACTTGCCTAGTGTCTGTTGAGCATTGGTGGCATTTTCTGTCATCAAACCTACTGAGCGTGACGCCTGCTCTTGTAGCTTCTCAATCATAGATTGAATTTCATTGGTACTTTGTTGCGTTTTCGTCGCCAAAGTACGAACTTCATCGGCTACAACTGCAAAACCACGACCATGTTCACCTGCACGAGCCGCTTCGATTGCAGCATTCAGCGCCAGCAAGTTGGTCTGATCGGCAATGCCACGAATAACATCTAGGATACCACCCACATTCTCAGTTTCGGTATGCACGTTGGTGATAACCTCTTGAACTTGGCCAATGTCGTTCACCAACCGAGTGATCTCTTCGTTCATTTGGCTCACAACTTGTAAGCCTTGAGCAGAACTTTGGCTCGCATCATCAGAAGAGCTAGAAGCTTCCACGGCGTTCTGTGCAACTTCATTGACTGTTGCCGCCATTTCGTTCATCGCGGTTGCGACCTGTTCTAGCTGCATCATCTGAGATTTCGACGAAGTATCCACTTTCGCAGATGAAGCACCTAATTGCGTTGAAACGTTAATCAGATGATTAGATGACTCATTAATATCGGTAATGATGCTTTTAAGATTGTTCGCCATGGCTACCGTAGAGCGGTAAACACCAACGCTACTATTGTCTAGTTGTGGCACATTAGTCAGATCACCATTAGCAATTTTGTTTACTAACGCTTCAATCTCTTTCGGCTCACCACCAATAGGAACGTACATCAATTTCGTAATCAAGAAATATACGCCAGCAACGCCTAAAACGATAAAGAACAGACCTGAAAGAACGTTTACTTTAACCGCAGAATTGGATGTTGCATTAATATCGTCCCATTTCGCCCACGCCCATACCGTCCAGTGGAGAGAATCTATCTTCGAAGAAACAACATAGAAATCCCCTTTATCCGGTACTGAGTATGAGTGCTCACTACTAGATTCATTGGCATACTGCTTATAGCTTGGGCGTAAATCAAACAGGTTTTTTCCTACATAATCTGCATAGCTTGCCGCCATAGTAAAGCCATCTTCACGAGCTACGAATATATTCGGCTCTGATGAAAGTTCGTTTACATAATCCGTGATATCACTCATTTTCAAGCTCATACCAACAGTCGCAATAACGGTTCCATTTTGTTTAACTGGTACCACAAATGCCATCGTCAAGTGACCGGTGCTGGCCATAAATGGATTAGTTACCGTACGCTCCGCCCCTTGCATACCTTTAACAAACCACTCTCGCTGCTTTTGTTTTGCGTTAAAATTTGGAATGACTCCTCTATTTGATGCATCGTAAGTTGTCCCGTCAGGTAAACCGATAAACATATTTAGAGCTTTCATTCTTTGTGCGCTATCGACTAAAAGATCTAATGCTTTTTCATCAATTTCAACTTGACCTTGCTCAACATCAATTGCAGAAACTAAGCTTTCTAACGCTGTAAAATAGCTTTCAACTCGGCCTTCAACGGACTTCGCGATTAAAAAAGATTTATTAGATAAATTGTTACGATAATCACGTGTAGACGAGTTGTTGATTTGCGTATAACCAAGGCTAGACAACACCAAAATAATCAGAGCAATCAATGCCCCGATAGACAACATTAATTTATTTCTTGCGCTCATAAGGATCTCGACTTCCAAATAGTGGATATATTCATTATGTAGAACGGAGGTTTATTCAACACATGAACGAATCGTGAGAATGTTATAATAGTGGTAATTCACCGCTCATTTCGTCCATTATTAAATTAACTGAAGGACAATTAATATATCGGCAATACCACTTTAAACTTAAGGTAGATTCATAGCGTTGCGCGAAGAATCTTTTGAAAATGCGAGATCACGGGCATGGGTCTGTCCAATATCCAACATAGGTCAAACTACCAGAAGCAAAAAGCCTCCTTCAAGTCCGTTGAAGAAGGCTTTGAAAAGATGACAGTAAGCGCATTGTCATCTAAGAAGTCACGAACTGTTTACCTACTCATCATCTAATGGGATCAGCTTTGTGCTTCCTCCATGAATTTTTTCACGTCGCCTCTGTATTAATGCGTAAAATCCCGGGATCAAGAATGTTCCAACCAGCAACACACACAGTAAACCGCCGATCAATGAGACGCCTAATGAGTTTTGACTTACATGCCCTGCCCCTGAAGCAAATAGCAGCGGCGTAATACCTAATATAAACGACCACGATGTCATGTTTACGGCGCGAAAACGTAGCTTACCACCAGAAACCGCAGCCTCATCGAGTGGGATTTCTTTCTCTTCACGTTCCACTTTAGCAAACTCCACAATCAGTATTGCGTTTTTGGCGGCTAACGCAATCAACAGAACTAACCCTATTTGCGCGTAAAGGTTGAGTGGCATTCCTGCGATCGTCAACGCTAAGAATGAACCGAGTGTTGCAACGGGCACCACCAGTATGATCGCGAGAGGAATACTCCAACTTTCATATTGAGCCACCATAAACAGGTAAATGAAGATTAAGGCCAAGGCAAAAGCATAAATCGCCTGATTTCCCGCTTGTACCTCTTGGTATGCCATGCCAGTCCACTCAAACTGATAACCTTGCGGCAGGATATCAGCCGAGACGCGCTCCATTGCAGCAATGGCGTCACCACTGGAATATCCCTCCGCCGCTTGGCCTTGAATAATTGCACTGCGATACATGTTGTAGCGCCACGCGACATCGGGTTCGAAAACCTGTTCATACGAAACAAGAGTACTAAGTGGAATCATATCACCAGACGACGAACGTACATGAAACAGAGCAAGATCTTCTATCCCACTACGGTGCTCACTATCGGCTTGCATCGTTACACGAAAGTTCTTACCGAACATCGTAAAATCATTCACATAAAGTGAACCTAAATTACCCTGCAACGTTTGAAATACTGATGCCAACGGAATGCCAAGTTGCTGAGCTTTCTCGCGATCAATATCAACATAGTAGTGTGGGACATTGGCGCGAAAAGTACTGAAGGTATAGGCGATCTCAGGTTGCTTGTTCGCTTCCTGAATCACGTCATTCATTAGAATTGCTAAATCCGTTCTGCTACGCCCTAATGAATCTTCCAGTACATATTCAAACCCTGAAGCAGCGCCCATACCAGGAACAGCAGGAGGCCCCATCGCAAACACTATCGCTTGTGGTAATTCGGCAGCAGCACGACCGTTGATCCTTGCAGCGATGGCATTAGCTGACTGCGCACCGTCCATTGCATTACGCTCATCCCACGGCTTTAACTTGATAAATAGAGAGGCTCCATTCGATGCCGCAGCGCCTGTCATAAAGGCATAGCCGTTAGCGACCGTAATTCCGTCGATAGCGGGTTCCTGCTCAATCATTTCCATCAATTGCGCACTGGTCTCTTCCGTTCGAGATAAAGATGCGGCATCCGGTAGCTGCACATTAACCAACAAAATCCCTTTATCTTCTTGTGGAACAAATGCCGTTGATGTGGTTTTCGCTAAGTGAGTCACCGCCCCTAACGCAAAAACGAAGAAGGTAGCCAGTAAAAATACTTTCTTGACTAAGAAACTCGCCCCTCGTCCGTAGCGTTCCGTCACTTTATCCAAACCACGGTTGAATGCTTTAAACCAACTCGCGGTATTACCACCACCTTGTTTAAGAACTAATGAGCACAAAGCAGGAGACAGCGTCAGCGCATTAATCGATGAGATCACAACCGATATACAGATAGTGAGGGCGAACTGGCGATACATAATACCTGTAATACCCGGAAGCATAGCGACAGGTAAGAATACTGCGAGCAAAACTAAGGTAGAGGTGACAATTGGCCCCGTCACCTCTTTCATCGCGATCAGCGTCGCTTTTCGTGGTGAGAGGCTTGGATCCTTTGCCATCGTCGTGTCGACATTCTCAATAACCAAGATGGCATCATCTACGACAATACCAATGGCTAAGATAAGCCCGAAAAGGGTCACGGTATTGATAGTAAAACCAGCCAACACCATAATCGCGAATGTGCCAATTAATGAAACCGGAATGGCAACCACAGGGATGAGTGTGGCGCGCGCACTTCCCAAGAACAGGTAAGTAACGGCGATAACCAATAGTATCGCTTCAATAAGCGTTTTCAGTACCCCCTTAATCGACTCTTCCACGAATAACGTCGTGTCATAACTTGTTTCATAAGCCATTCCTTCAGGGAAATTACCACTGAGGCCATCAAGCAGATCCATAACGGCTTGTCCGCTCTCTAAGGCATTGGCATCCGACTGCAACGATAGCGTGACAATAGAGGCATCTTGACCACGGAATTGACCGCTTCCATCATAGAATTTTTTACCTAGCTCAACGCGAGCCACATCCTTTAAGTAGACAGTCTCACCATCACTTTGAGCCCGTAATACCACCTCTTCAAACTCGCTTACCGATTCAAGTCTTCCTTTTGTCACTAGGTTAAATTGCACTTCTTGCGGGTTGTTATAAGGAGCAGCACCAATACGGCCGGTTGCAACCTGTACATTTTGCTCCGCAAGCGCAGCGTAAACATCGGAGGTCGTCAGCTTCAAGTTGGCCATTTTTTCAGGGTCAAGCCACACTCGCATGGCGTATTCACCGCCACCTATCACATTAACTTCACTGATCCCTTTAACACGTGCCAGTTGATCTTTCACATTCAAGTTAATGTAATTGATCAGAAATTTATCGTCATACTCACCATTCGGAGAGTAGAAGTTCAATACCATGAGAAGATCTGGTGAGCGTTTTTTGACAGTAACACCAACCATTCGAACATCTTGAGGTAGCTTAGATTCAATTTGAGAGACACGGTTTTGAACATTGACTTGCGCCATGTCTGGATCGGTCCCTACATCAAACGTGACGTTAAGGGAATAAGAACCATCATTGGCGCTTTTTGAAGACATATACAGCATATCTTCCACACCATTCACCGAAGTCTCGATTGGATCGGCAATAGCTTGCTCTACCACTTCTGCACTTGCACCGGTGTAATAGGCATTCACGCTCACAGATGGAGGGCTAATTTTAGGGTACTCCGCCACTGGAAGTACCGTGAGCGCAATCATCCCAGCAAGCGTGAGTATAATGGAGATAACCAGCGCAAATTTAGGACGCTGAATAAAGAAACGACTTAGCATAGACTTCTCCTTTATTTCACGTCAGTTGTTGCTGATTGTTGTTCCAAACGGACTGGCATCCCATTGCGGACGCGTTGCAAGCCTTGAGTGATCACGCGCTCACTGTCTGCGATACCGCTACGGAGGATGATCCCCTCTTCGACTTGTTTACCTAACTCAACATTACGACGTTCCGCTACATTGCCTTCCGTCACGATCATCACGAAGTTGCCTTCTAGATCGGTCTGCACTGATCGGCGAGGAACAACAAAAGCTTTATCGACCTGCTTCTGGCGTAACTCAACACGGACATGTTGCCCTGGGAGCAATCGCTGGTCAGGATTATCGACAACAGCTCGCATCGCGATCGTACCCGTATTGAGGTTGATACGGTTGCCTAAGTAATCAAGTTTGCCTAAATGCTCAAAAACATCACCTGTCTCTAAAATGACTTGCACTTCGACATTCTGAGATTCACCTGAGCCATCCCCTTGAATTTGATCAATCCCTAGCGCGATGCGTTCGCGTTCACTCATACTAAAACGAGTGTGAATAGGATCTAAACTAACCAAGGTGGTGAGCACGCCGGAAGAGGGAGAAACGAGATCGCCTTTGCTCACATTTGTATCACTGATTCGGCCTGAAAATGGTGCTGCGATTTGAGTATGAGAGAGATTTACTTCAGAGAGATTTAATTGTGCTGTTGCGGATTCAACACTAGCTTCAGCACCAAGTAAATTGGCCGTTAATGCATCGAATTCAGATTGAGAAATACTGCCTTTAGGTAGTAAGTTTTTTCCACGTTCAAAATCCAACTGTGCTTTTTTAAGAAGCGCATTGGCTTGCGCAACCGCAGCTTTTGCAATCGCGACTTGAGCTTCAAACGAGGAAGGTTCGATGGAGTAAAGCAGTTGGCCTTTTTCGACCATTTCACCTTCGACAAAATGGCGCTCTTTAAGATACCCAGATACTTGGGCTGTGATCGCCGTATCTTCAACTGCCTCAACGCGTCCAACGTAGCGTTTGCTTTGTTGGTGAGCAATGACATTTACATCCTGTACAGTCACTAAGGGTAAAGGTGCTTGTTGATTTGATGTGGTAGCTTCACCACAACCAACAAGTACTAAAGAGCTAATAATGGATGTAAGTAATAACTTCTTGCGCATTGATAAACCATAATATTGAATTAACAGAAAGTCGTTAAACCTTATCAATATCAAGTGTTTCAATGTCCGAAGATTATCAAATCCTACGGCGCATTTGTTTCAAACTGTGTACTGCGATATGAATCATTTGCGTTGATTTATCACCTCTATTTATGCTTCATTAATAGGGAACCTAATCGCATAAGCTTCCATAAAATCTTGGCGGATATGTTGCTCTAAATGAGACGCTCTTTCTGTCGGACAGAAAATCATGAAATGAATCAATTGCTCACCCGTAGAGGAACTGGTGACATGAATATGAGGCTCAGAACCAGGTAAATCAACGCCTGCATGTTTCTCAATCACAGCATTATACCGACGAGCGACATCGATGAAGTCTTCACAATGTTCTTCAATTTTCGAAATCAATTCAGGAAACATTGGATACACATTCACAAAATCTCGCACCGTAATATTGAAGTTATGATAAACATAACGCTTCATGAAATTGAGATTCTTTACCGGGTAAGTAAAAAACATACTATTAGGCAATGTCGCCGTTTTTCCGGTGTAATGATATTGGCCGTGGTGAAGATCGATTTCCTGAATAACGGTTGCCATCATATTATGTTCGATAACTTCACCACAAAGCTTACCAACTTCGATCCAATCTCCAATCCGAAAAGAGCGAGAACTCGCGCGTTGAATTGAACCCGTAAAACACAAAATGATTTCTTTTGAGGCAACCACGATAGCCACCGCAATGGCAGTCACAGATAGTGCAAACTCATTAATTTCAAATCGCCATAATGCAAAGAGAGCAAAAATAGTTAAGGCAAATGACCAATTCTTAGTTCGTGACATCCAGTTGCGTTGCTCTTCCGAAAGAAATGCAACATCCCCACGAATACGTGACAGTGTTATTCGTCTGATGAGAGCAATAATGGCTATGATTAACAAACTGGTGAGAGTTTTGTAAGTAAGAAGAAAATCAATTACCAACGACACTTTGTCCATGTTCTACACCTTTGACGCTTTTCATTATTTGGGAATATCACGACTAGCTTCCCATAATCGACGATTATCAGCCACTTTATTTTGATTATTTACTGAAATTTATAAACTAATTCAAAAGTTTGCAGATACAAAAAAGGCAACTTAAAAAGCTGCCTTTACGATTTGATGCTTAGCGAGAGTTAGTTACTTGTAGTTTAGTGCCGTTTTCTCAACTAATTTAACGATAACTTTCACAGAAAGCTCCATACCTTGAACGGTAATGAACTCATGAATACCGTGGAAGTTGTAACCGCCAGTGAAAATATTCGGACATGGTAAACCCATAAATGATAAACGCGCACCATCAGTACCACCACGAATTGGTTTAATCATTGGTTCAACGTCACATTCAATCATAGCTTGCTTTGCCAATTCAATGACATGTGGGTGTGGTTCTACCATTTCACGCATATTGAAGTAGCAATCTTTCATTTGAACTTCAATACGATCATGACCAAGCGTTTCGTTCAGTTCAGCGGCTTTTTGCAGCATGAACGCTTTGCGGTTCTCTAAACCATCACGGTCAAAGTCACGAATAATGTAGTTGAGTTCTGTACGTGCAACGTTCATCGAACCTGAACCAAGGTGGTAGAAACCCTCGTAGCCTTCTGTTGTTTCAGGAGTTTCATCTGCAGGCATCATCGCTTGGAATTTAGCCGCAATATTCATCGCATTAACAAGTTTACCTTTTGCAGTACCAGGGTGAACACTTACGCCGTGGCAAACAATCGTTGCATTGGTCGCATTGAAGTTTTCAAATTCCAACTCACCAACGGGGCCACCATCAATCGTGTACGCCCACTGAGCACCAAACTTCTCAACGTTAAACAGATCAGCACCACGGCCAATCTCTTCATCTGGAGTGAAACCAATGCAAATCTCACCGTGTGGGATCTCTGGGTTCGCAACAAGTGTTGCCATCGCGGTTAGGATTTCTGCAATCCCAGCTTTGTTATCTCCACCAAGTAGAGTTGTACCATCAGTAGTAATAATGCTGTGGCCATGAAGCTTATGGAGATCTGGGTATTGAATTGGTGAAAGAACTTCATCACCTTTACCTAGAGCAATATCACCGCCACGGTAATCATCGATAATTTGTGGTTTAACATTGGCACCAGAAGCGTCAGGCGCGGTATCCATATGCGCAACAAAACCAATCGCAGGTACTTCATAATCAACGTTTGACGGTAATTTGGCCATCAAGTAACCATGTTCATCTAGGCTAACATCACTCAGGCCCATCTCGATCATTTCAGCTTTCAACTGTTCAGCCAGTACCAACTGACCCGGAGAACTTGGGCAAGTTGCATCAGACGGGTTAGATTGAGTATCAAAAGTTACATAACGGATAAAGCGATCAACAAGATTATTCATATTAAATTCTCAAAGCTTAAAAGCGGAAACGACTGCCATCAGGGCAGAAAGATAACCACTAGCAAAAGAGTTAACTAAGCCAGTGCAGTTAGATGCGCTAAATAGTACGCGGAATTGGATAAGATAAATTGCGGTGAATCAGTTTTTTTTAAGAAAGAACTGTTTTCTAAAGATAATGAGATATACAACAGGATCGAATAAAAAAACGCTCATGCGAACCAATGGTTACAGGGCATGAGCGAGTTATATAGTCGATTAGTTCAATATAAGAATTACAGTAAAATGAACATACCTGCTAGGCAAGCACTCATTAGGTTAGCTAATGTACCTGCAACTACCGCTTTTAAACCTAAGTTTGCCACTTCTGAACGGCGCTCAGGTGCAATCACGCCGATTGAACCAAGTTGAATCGCAATAGAACCGATGTTAGCAAAGCCACATAACGCGAAAGTAATGATCACTTGGCTGTGTTCTGAAAGTAGTGCTTTGTTTTCAACAAAATCAATGAATGCCACAAACTCGTTCATTACCACTTTCTGACCAATATAAGAGCCCGCCGCTAATACTTCATGGCTTGGGATACCAATCAACCATGCCAATGGCGAGAAAATGTAGCCAAAAATTGCTTGTAGCGTGATGCCCGTGAAGCCAAATAGCTCACCTAAACTTTCTAGCCCAGTATTGACCATCGCGATAACACTCACAAAAGCAATCAGCATAGTGCCCACCGCTACCGCGACTTTCATGCCACTCATTGCACCGCTTGCTAATGCATCAATCACATTGCTTTGGTCCGCTTTATCCATCTCAATATCAGATTGGTTACAAGGAGTATCACGCTCAGGAACAATGATTTTCGCCATCATTAAGCTACCTGGAGCCGCCATAAAGCTTGCGGCAATGAGGTACTTAAGCTCAACGCCTAGCCCTGCATAACCCCCTAAAACACTACCCGCAACGGAAGCCATACCACCAGCCATCACGGCAAATAGCTCTGAACGCGTCATTTTTGATAGAAATGGACGGATAAGCAGTGGAGATTCACCTTGAGATAGAAAGATATTACCAGTAGCGACTAATGACTCAGCTTTACTCGTACCAAGAAATTTCTGAATCGCGCCACCAATCACTTCAATCACTTTTTGCATGATTCCAAGGTAGTAGAGCGCAGAAATAAGAGCACTAAAAAAGATGATGATTGGTAGAACACGAATCGCAAAAATGAACCCGCTGTTCGCCAGATCCCCAAATAGGAATGCAATACCAACATCAGCAAATCCAAGCAGGCTAGATACACCACTACTTAAACTGGTAAGCGCCGCTTGTCCCCAAGGAAAATAAAGAACAAGTGCAGCAAAACTTACTTGAAGTAATAACGCACGCGAAACCGTTTTCCAGTTAATCGCCTGGCGGCTTTCAGATAGTAGATACGCGCAAGCCATTAGTCCGACGATGCCGACTAAGCTAAATAAAATGTTCATTATATTGTCCTATTAAAGAGTGGAAATAAAAGCGGCACCAAAAGAATTGGCAAAAAAGGTATAGGACTGTGATTCGCCCGAGCAATTTGCAGCGAATGAATGAAGGAACAAGTTGTTCATATTGTAGATCACCTTATACAAGCATTAAAAATAGCTGGTCCGGTCCTTGAGGTCGTTCACTGTTCCATGTGACGGCTTGTATTGGCTAAGCATCGGCTTAAAACCGGGAGAGGATTATAACGAACAAAACGAGATATTCATCACATTTTCACACGCAAACGTTCAACCGTTTATTTTGCGTACAAAGCGACGAAAGATTGATTCAAAGGCAAAGAGATTCAGCAAGCTATCAAAACCAAGAAAGCAACAACTCACCCATAAAACCAACAAGAGGTTTATTTTTAATCAGCGCCTCATCCCTAAAAAATGACAAGCTCATCCCTTAAAAATTTTTAATAGGAGGATGATCACACTTTAGATATACGCCACTATCTAAGCATGCATAAACACTAGGATCTAAAAATGGTTATCAACAAATACTATGTTTTTATTGCTCAAGAACTAAATGAGTCAGAGAAACAGGAACAACAATCCCTAACGGAGCAAGAATTGCACCGCCAAGAATTATTGAAAAATGCACAACAGCAAGGTGGGCTATAAGCTTATTCTAGTCGCAGTCAACGATCTCAATTGTTGGATCAGGGTCTTCAGCATCCAAAACGATAGATCGCCTATAACTTATATAACAGCGACTATTATCTGTATTACTACTCGCTGTTATTTTTACTTCATTTTCCGCCCCCACAACTCCAACACCATAGAGGAGCCAGTCTTCCTCTCCAGGAATTGCACTTAAGCCAGTCACTAAATTAGACAAGGTTGCAAAATTAGCTTTGGGGTACCCATAATCAAATTCACAAAAGGTCGTTAAATCACCTGGGTCTGAACCGCAGTCAGGCAGCATTGCAATAATATCAGCCTTATACTTACCCCCTTCTTTGTACCCGTTGACACTGGCTTCATTTTCCAAACCAGCAATGGCGAACTTTCCATATGTAATTCCAAGAGCACCTCCAAGCGAACCTTTCATACCTTCCAAAGCGGCTTGCTTGGCATCACTCTGTAGATTCAAAAATTTTGGAGCGGCAGTCACCGCTAAAATACCCAAAATAACGATAACCACAACTAGCTCAATTAAAGTAAAACCTTTGTTTTTCAATATATTCACCTATATTCATTCACGTAATCGTGACTATTTATAGTGCTCAAACGACTTATAACGCTTAAACTATTCTACACATTCAACACAATAGTTGTCATTGTACTTTATTTTACTGTTCAAAATCCACACTCATTCTGTATCATTGTCCTCCAACATTCGGCAATATCGCTCACCTAGCGCAGTCAGATCGTTAAAGTCAGATACACGTACAGCAAACTTTTAATCGCAATTACCCTCATGTTTAGTAAAGTAGAGTTTAATTTCACTGTAGGCTAGAAATTTAGGTGCTCATGGATTTCACGGTAAGAACCGCGACACAAGATGATTATGAATTTACATTTTCTCTCAAAAAATTGGCTGAGGTAGATGCTATTACTGCGACTTTTGGCTGGGATGAAGAGTTACAACGCGAATTACACCTTATCGAGTGGCACCAAGGGTTTCCGGAACTTATTTACGTTGACGGGGAACCGGTTGGCAGCTACATGTTGGTCGAAAACAATGAGGTTTGGCATTTTTCACGTTTTTTCCTACTACCCAATTTTCATGGGAAAGGGATAGGAAGCAAAATTTTACAACAAGTGAGCGACACTCTCGATTCGTATCAACAACCTTGCAAACTCTGTTACTTACAGGGAAGCCGAGTACAGACACTCTACCCTCGCTTTGGCTTTGTTAAATGCAGTGAAGATGATCAGTTTGTCTATATGATCCGTTATCCAACGAAATAACCCTACGAAAGAGTCAGTAAAACGAATGATGATGCTACATAAGTAATGACACTACATAGGCAATGGCATTAATAAGCGAAGTCGGTTCAAACAATATATTTAAATAGTTTATCAGGACTCGATATCGAAAAACAAAATGGGCCTCATGCAGTTAAAGCGTGAGGCCCATTTTTTATTGAAACGAACTTAATATCCTAAGCCCAATTCAACTACAGAATTTTYCTATAAATCAGTTATTTAAGCAAGCGAGCTCTAAATTGGCGGCCTTTCATTTTTCCGGCTTCAATTTTTTTCAGCGCCTGTTTCGCCACAGAACGATCAACAGCAACGTATGCACGAATAGCAAGTAGGTTGATTTTACCTACCATTTTGCCATCAATACCACCTTGACTAGTTAGTGCGCCCAGAATATCCCCTGCGCGTACTTTCTGCTTCTTCCCGCCATCAATTTGAATGGTGACCATCTTAGCTTGGTAAGGCTGTGCCGCTGGTTTTGCAGGTAATGTCACTGGTTCAATTGGCATGTCCATGTATTCATCAATCTGCATGACACGATGCATCTCTTTTTCGCTAAAGAAGCTGCATGCGATACCTTTACTTCCTGCGCGGCCTGTACGACCAATACGGTGAACATGGACTTCAGGATCACGAGATAATTCAAAGTTGAATACAGCATCAAGGTTATCAACATCAAGACCACGAGCAGCAACATCTGTAGCAACAAGAATGGAAACACTCTTGTTAGCAAACTGTACCAATGCTTGATCTCGTTCGCGTTGCTCTAAATCCCCATGCAATTCAATAACACTGAATCCACGATGATGCAGCTCATCCGCTACGTTTTGTACTTCTTTTTTGGTATTACAGAATACCACTGAAGATTCTGGTTGATGGTGCAATAAAAGTAATTCAAGCGCATTGTCACGAGCTTCACTGCCTTCCATTTTATAGAAGAACTGCTGAATACTTGAATGATCGTGAGTCGATTCTACTTTCACCATCTCAGCTTGCTTCGTAATACGATCAGCAACTTTTTTGATTTCTGCAGGGAATGTTGCACTGAAAAGTAACGTTTGACGATCTTTTGGTGCTTCACTGATAATTGCATCCAGTGAATCTTGGAAACCCATATCCATCATACGATCCGCTTCATCAAGAACCAGTGTATTTAGTTCTGACAAATCGATACGTCCACGATCCATATGGTCAAGAATACGACCTGGTGTACCCACTAAAATATGAGCGCCGTGTTCCAATGAACCAATTTGTGGTCCCATTGGCATACCGCCACATAAAGTCAGTACTTTAATATTATGAATAGTACGAGCAATAGTTCGGATCTCTTTTGCTACTTGATCCGCCAACTCACGGGTTGGGCAAAGTACTAACGTTTGAACTCGAAAGCGTTTCACATTCAGGTTAGACAGTAATCCCAGAGCGAATGCTGCTGTTTTTCCTGAACCTGTTTTACCTTGACCGATTACATCCTTGCCAGCCAAAATCGTTGGTAAACTCAACGCTTGGATCGGTGTCATTTGTGTATAACCAAGAGAATCAAGGTTTGTTAATAGCTCTGGTTGAAGACCCAAAGTGGAAAAAGATGTATTGCTCAAAGTAAGCGACCTTTCGTTAAACGTAATTTAGCTGTGTATTATCGTTATTTGACGCTGCGATACTAGTGTTATTTAGAATAATCTCGATGAGATAAAAAAACCGACGCTCATGCATCGGTCTATTTGGATTAAAGCCGGAAATATCTAAGGCACACCGTGGCCTTTTGAAGCGACCCAAATTCGATACCACTGTTCACGCATCATCTCTAATTTAAGTGCTTCAACCGCTGCTTTTACACGCTCGATTTTACCTGAACCAATGATAGGTAATGGTTTTGAAGGTAGGCGACGAACCCAAGCGTAGATGACTTGATCAATACTCGCAGCACCAAGTTCTACTCGAATCGCATCCAACTCATCTCGTACACGTTTCGCCTGCTCAGTTTCGCCACTGAATAATTCACCACCCGCTAAACATGACCAAGCCATCGGGCGAACTCGGTTCATTTGCAATTGATCCAACGTCCCATCATCAACCACATCAAAATTAAGGGGATTGATTTCAACTTGATTGGTGACAAGCGATTTTCCTAAGCGTGATTGCAATAACTCAAATTGACGAGGGCTAAAATTCGACACACCGAAATGCTTAACCTTACCGACTTTATATAACTCAGCGAAAACATCAGCGACTTCATCAGCATCCATTAAGGCATCTGGGCGATGTATCAGCAGTGCGTCAATATCATCCACTCCTAAACGCTCAAGTGAATTATTTACCGACTGATGAATATGAGCGGCGCTAGTATCGTAATGATTGATTTTACGATCTGGACTCTTCGCCCCACATAAGTTGATATCACATTTAGTGACGATTTGGATTTGTTCTCTAAGAGCTGGCTCTAAAGCCAAGGCTTCACCAAATAATTTTTCGCACTCGTAGTTACCATAAATATCGGCGTGATCAACCGTCGTGATGCCAAGATCAATGTGCTGTTTCAAAAAATTAAGACGTTGCTTTGATGTCATTTGCCAGTCAGCCGTTCGCCAATAGCCTTGAATCATCTCTGACAATTCTGGTCCTTGTGGCGCAATGGATACTTTAACAACCATCGGTTCTCTCCTATATAATGTCTGTTGCTACCGTAAACTTGTTTCGGGCAATCTTCAATCAATTAACACATATAGAGTTGCTGGCTCGCAATCAACGTCCATTATATGGTACACCACCCCAAAATTAACTAACCCTAAACGAATTCACTAAAATCTATAAAGCGATCCTTCCCTCTATCTATTATATACTTCTCTGCATGAACCCATTTTTTGAACCACATTTGATGACTTTGGAGAACAAATGTCAGTGACCAGCCAGCTATCCCTATTTCGAGACGTTGTACAACAAGGTTCATTTTCCAAAGCGGCAGCTCTACACGACATGGACAACTCTTCACTTTCAAAGCAAATAAAGAAATTAGAGGTGGCGCTAGGCGTTCAACTCATTAACCGTTCCACACGATCATTTTCATTGACCTCTGCGGGTGAGGACATTCTTCAACAAACCCATATTCTGCTTGATACGCTTGACCAAATTCATAACATTGCAGACTCTTATCATGCAGAGCCTAAAGGTATCTTACGCATCACTTCTGGGATTTTCTTTGGACAACAGTATCTTCAACCTGTGATATCAACGTTCATGAAGCGCTACCCTGATGTGAAAATCCTCTTATCACTTGATGACAAAAAATCAGACATCATCGCGGATCATTTTGATCTAGCTTTTCGAATTGGGAAGCTCACAGAGTCCAATTTAATCGCAAAAAAAATAGCGAATACCAACTTCGCTCTCGTTGCGTCTGAACAGTTTATTGAACAATACGGGATGCCTACGACACCTGAAGAGTTGATTAAATTGCCTGCTGTTATCTATAGCAATGGTGATGTGAACTTAGATCATCTTCGAATGAGTGAAGAGCCACATGGTGAGGTGATGAAAAGCTACAAAATGCAGGGTAATTATAAAGTCAGCGATGTGAGAACCATGATAAGTGCAGTAAAAGATGGACTTGGTTACAGCCAAATTGATCTGTTTAACCTCGAGTGCCCAATCAAACATTCGCAACTAAAACCCTTGCTAACCAACTATACGATTTCCAACATGGATACAGGGATCTACGCCATCTACCCTCATCGAAAACAGACCTTATTGGTTAAAGCTTTTATCGATGCCGTTCTTGATTACATTGGAACACCACCCTTTTGGGAAGAGCATATCCCAAACTATAAAAACCTCTATAAATAGCCTAAACCGTTCGCTAGCAGATACAAAAAAGGCTAGGAATTAAACCTAGCCTCTCAATCTCGATTCTATATCACTTACAATACAGTGATCACATCTTCTGTTGCTAGACGCGCTTTTGGTAAGCCGTGGTTATAATCTTCACCATCTTTATGGTAACCAATCGCTAACGCAAAATCACAAGCATAACCTTTAAGTTCTTCTTTAAAGATATCACCAATCATTTCAGGATCAACGCCTTCCATCGGAGTAGAATCAATGCCCAAACGAGCTAAAACATGCAGCGTATTTCCTAGCGCGATATAAGTCTGTTTTTGAGTCCAGTAGCCATTGAAGCCAGTGTCGTCAGTGTTTGACTCTGCAAATGCAAACGCGCCATTCAGCATGGTATCGAACATGTCAGCAGGTAAGTGTCCTGATGTCACTTCAGCATCCACCACTTTCTTGTAATCATCTTTCGTAAAGTACGGGTTGTGAGCAAATAGAATGACATGCGAAGCTTCTTTTGCGTGTGGCTGATTAAATTGATGCTTGTTTGCAAAAGTATCGTGAAAGCGCTGTTTGGCTTCATCACTCTCAAGCACAATAAACTTCCAAGGCTGTGAGTTAATTGAAGATGCAGATAAGCGAATCGCTTCTTTCAGTACGTCCATGTCTTCCGCTGAAATACGCTTAGTCGAGTCATATTTCTTTGCAGTGTAACGATTATTTAGATCTTTGATGATTTGATGCGACATGTGACTCTCCGACTCTATTTGTTCACAAAATGGTACCCATACGGTATCCAGAAAAGTGCATCACACAATAAAACTCAATGAATTAATCTACCTAATTTCATAACGTTACTTACGGTGTAATGCCAACGAGGGAGATAGTAATGGGAACTCACACTAAATAAAAGGTTATTAGCACCCAATCATTATGGACAAATTAATCCACAATAAAAGCAGCCGACAATCAACCACCTTCATCTTAAGATCAAAAGCTCTAATTTCCGTCAAACTCACGAAGCTCTATGCGAATGCGGCTGCTATCACTAGCCATAATGACAGTTTTGGATTGAGAAAGAGACTCAGATTTATGTCGCCACACCAATATTCGTGGTACTGAAAGAGGCTGGCTATTTAAAAAAGTAATTAGCTTTTTATCAACAGCATCAGGGGATGATTGCAGCAGTTTTTTTTCTACATCAAAAAATGAATTTCCAATTTTGATACTGATTAACCCATAGCCATCTTTACGTAAATTAAGCTGAAGATCTGAATATACTAAAGGGCTAAACGCGCTGTTTAACACCAGTTTATCGAAGCGGTTTTCAACGAAAAAAATCTCAGCAGTCACTTCCGTCTTGTAATACCTGACCACATCACTGCAAAATTTTTCATTCTCCTTCTCTAAACCACAATCAAACAGCGTGTTGTCATATTTGATAGACTCTAACGCCAATGAACCATCAGCAGAACTAAGAGCTTCACGTAACCACGATGGATCCGCCGCGTAAGATGGCAGAACACAAAAGCAAGAAACACCGAATATTAGAGTGGATAAACGCATAGGAAATAACGCCGATTGAGAAGTCATTTTAGGGTATCTACTCTGATGCGGAAAAACAATCTCGTTTGTACCGCCCGTATACTCTCAATTGTATTTTCTCGATGTGTTTATTGATAAATATTCAGCAAACTATAATTCATAAACCTATAATCCATCAACTTATCGCATAGCAGCCGAATTCATTCTCAATCCTCTACGCCTTTTACGATAAAACTGTGATCACCTTCAGATCTCAAGGCGTAGTTTATGGGAATGATGTCGATTGATTTTTCTTCTTTTATCATAAGGATAGATAACTAACTTCAATGGATTGCCGATGAAACAGCCACTGTTTAACCTCAATACCTTCACCGCGACGATGTTTTCGACCAAAGCCATCGCCACTGCTTATACTCTAGGGCTCACTTTAGTGGCTGCAAACGCATTTGCGGCACCAACAATTACCATTTCCACCACAACGAATAGCCGTGACTTCCCACTTGATCCACAGAATGCGTTGGTCGTCCCTCTTACCAAAGATTCATATACGCTTAATATCAGCGGTGTGGAGGGTGACTGTTCAGCACCTGAAACTCAAAAAGTGAAATTTAACCGACCGCTTCAATTGCATTGCGGTGCGCCAACCGAATTACCATTAAAAATTCGTTTCACTGGCGATTACTCGTTCGCATATGATGAGCAGCAACATTCACTGACATTTAAGCGCGAACCTAAAAAATCGACTAAGAAAGAGTTCAAGCGCCCTATCCCAAATGTCACTTGTGATGCTTTCAGTGACAGCTTAGATAGCGATGGGTTGGTTACCGTTAACCTTGGTGATAGCTATCCAGAAGGCACCGTTCTTACTGAAGCTTTTAGCCAACAAACAGTGGTCGTAAAAGATCAAGCCGTACAATTTAAGCCTGCAGCAAACAGTGGCAATCTGGCTTTATTCGAACCAGCAGAAAAGCAGAAAAAACCGCAAAATTTGGACTACCGAAATGCCAATATCTATTTTGTAATGGTGGATCGTTTCAACAATGCCGATAGCAGTAACGATCAAAGTTACGGACGAAGAAAAGATGGCAAAGACGAAGTCGGCACATTCCATGGAGGCGATTTAAAAGGCGTTATCGAAAAGCTTGATTACATTCAAAGCCTTGGTACAGACGCGATTTGGTTATCTCCAATTGTAGAGCAAGTGCATGGGTTTGTTGGTGGTGGCGACAGTGGATCTTTCCCATTCTATGCGTACCACGGATATTGGACTCGTGATTTCACCAAGATTGATGAGAATTTCGGTAACGACAACGATTTACAAACTCTAGTTCAAGAGGCGCATAAACGTGGCATTAAGGTGCTGCTAGATGCCGTTATCAATCACTCAGGCTACTCCACTTTAGCTGACTTACAGTTTGATGGCGTTAATGTTCAAACTCAACCAAACTCACTACCGACCAAATGGGCAGATTGGACACCTAAAAGCGGTGAAAACTGGCACGATTACCATAAGAACATCGATTATAAGAGTCCTAATTGGAGCCAATGGTGGGGTGGCGACTGGGTTCGTTCAGGGCTGCCTGGTTATACCGCTCCAGGTTCAAGTGACATCACTATGTCTCTCGCAGGGCTTCCTGACTTTATCACTGAATCCGATAAAGCAGTAACACCTCCACAATGGTTGCTGAATAACCCAGGCACGCGTGTAGAGAAACGAGATAACTACTCTGTTGCTGATTACTTAATTGAGTGGCAAACCGATTGGGTTAAGCGCTTTGGTATCGATGGCTATCGTGTTGACACCGTAAAACACGTAGAAGGCGACGTGTGGAAACGCTTGAAAAAAGAGGCAAGCTCAAGCTTAGAAACGTGGCGCAAAGCGAACGACAAATCAGGACAACCTTTCTGGATGATGGGCGAAGTTTGGGGGCATACTGCTTACCGTAGCCCATATTTTGATGATGGGTTCGACGCACTGATCAACTTCGATATGCAGAAAAAATTAGACAAAGGCGCGGCCTGCTTTAGTCAAATGCAATCAACCTATCAAGATTACGCAAACACGATCCAAGAAGAGGCAGACTTTAACCCTGTAAGCTACATGTCTTCACACGATACCGAGCTATTTTTCAGCCGTTTCAAATCTTATGACATGCAACGCAACGCGGCGAATGCCCTACTTCTGAGCCCAGGAGCAATACAGGTTTATTACGGCGATGAAGTGGGTCGAAATACTGGTCCTTATGCAGATGACTTCCACCAAGGTACACGTTCTGACATGGTTTGGAAAAGAGACAATAACCAAGATACGCTATTGAAACACTGGCAAATCCTTGGCCAATTCCGTCAAGCTCACCCTGCAATTGGCGCTGGCGTCCATCAAGAGATCAAACAGAACAATGGTTATGCCTTCTCGCGCACCTTAGGTGAAGACAAAGTCATTGTGGCGTATTTTGGGCGAGATAAATCTTAACCGAAAGCCTAGTGAAAACGATGATTTTCAATAATATATGTTTCAATCGGATGCTCTTTATCTTCTTACAAATAGAGCTTAACCGTCCGTAAGAACCCTTTGAAATGCAGCGTATAATACGCTGCATTTTTTTATTTCAATTTCCTTGAATTCTAATTTTTCAATTTTAATTACTGGCATATGCCAATAACTAGGCGTATTGTTACCTCAACAAATACTTTAAATCCATCTCTTCTCGAGAACGGATCATTCAGGAGGTTTCTATGATCTACGCCGTACCTTGCAACAACGCGACTATCGCTGGGCACTATTCGAAAGCAAACCAATTCTTAATTGTTGATGACAATAAGACACAGTCATTTTTCATTGATAACCCCGCTGTTTCTGTTGGCGGTTGCCAAGGAAAAAAACAGCTTGTTGAACAGTTGATCAAGCACCACGTCGATACGGTTGTCATCCGAAATATAGGCGAGCGTTTGCTAACAAAGTTATTCAACCACAATATTTCAGTATATAAAGCGAGCCGAAATTCTGAGCTTATGTCCGTCCATCCATCACAACTTGAAATCGTGTCAGACTTGAGTGCAGCACGTCCGTCGATAAATCATAAAAAAAAGGGATGTCATTCAGAAAAAACAAGAGATGCGAACAGTCACTCTAAGAAGCTATCTCCTCAAACCGTTAAGTCTTTGCGTCAAGTTCTGGGGCTTCATTCGCAGGAAAGTGAACAATGATGGTCTATGTCGCGACATTTCTGGTTTTTCTGATCACCATTATTCTCATGGCTATTGGTGTGATCTTCCATCGGAGGAGTATTCAAGGAAGTTGTGGCGGATTAAATCAGGTCGATATTGAACGGGTATGTAATTGTGAAACGACTTGTGAGGAGCACTCTCGCGTTCTATACAAAATACAAGAACCTAGCACAACAAAAATGCCGAGTGAATCGTAACCAGTATTGCGCTTAATACTGCTACAGCTCTTGTTCTTGTTCTTGTTCTTGTTCTTGTTCTTGTTCTTGTTCTTGCAACATTAGCGCCTTACCTTCAACGATACTCAGGGCTATTTTTCCACGGGCTCTCTTAATGATATTACCGAAAGTTTGACGAGAGACGCCCATTTGATCGGCTGATTCTTGCTGGTTCGCCCCAACAACATCGGCTAAACGAATAGCTTCAAACTCTTCTGCCAATAATACGATCTGTTGAAGATCTTTCATTGGCACCCCGTTGGGCTTGAAACAACTGTGAGCAGGCGTGCTGCATATGCGTCGAGATATTTTAGGTCTAGCCATGGGAACTCCTACAATTCAGGCTAGCTAACATAAATGACTCAAGCTCATCTGCCAAGCCTAATCATTAAAAAGGAAAATATTATGTTAATACAACGACCTGAAAACCACCAATCGTGCGTGATTTGTGGTGAGAAAAAATCGGACCGTGAACTGGGACTCACCTTTATTGTGGAAGACGAAGGTGTTGTCAGCACAACATTTACTCCCACAAATGTTGTTCAAGGCTACCAAGGTGTTATGCATGGCGGCATGATCTGTTCACTTTTAGACTCAGCAATGACCAACTGTCTATTTTCGTTAGGCGTTCATGCCATGACAGCCGATCTTAATGTGCGCTTCATTCACCCTGTTCCACTCGATCAACCGATTACCATTCTGGGTGAGTTCATCCAACAGAGGAGAGGGATATATCAACTATCAAGCAGTTTGACACATCTAGGCGTAAAACTTGCCACGGCTACGGCTAAATTTGTGGTTCCAAAATCTTAATCACAGAATCTAAAAAGTCAGCTTTGCGCAACAACCTCTGGTTACATTATTAGATAATTCAAAAGTCCAGCCATAGCTATCACATAAGCGTTTTACAATAAGAAGACCTAAGCCATGTTCCGTTTCTAGCTTATCTGTTAAACCGCTACCCGAATCAATAACTTGGATACAGTGAGAATCAATCAAAAGAGAGATTTCACCTTGCTGAGTAAAACGGATGGCATTGTTGAGCAGGTTTTTTAATATCATATTGAGAACAACGGGAGGCATATTCAATTGGCAATTTGATTCAATTTCGCTGCGGAATACAACACCAGCCTCCATCTTATTACTGTATTTTCCAAGCTGAAGGTCAGACTCTTGTACAAGGTGGAGATCAGTCGCATTACGCACATTTTCCTGTTTCACTATGCTCAAGAGCACTTCAACCGTCGCCTGCATATTATTCGCCGCGACAAGAATTCTCTCGCGTTGCTTAGCTTGAAAATCGGGATCATCTTTCATTGCTTGAAGGTTTGCCGCCCCTAGCACCACTGCAATGGGTGTTTTCAACTCATGGCTCGCATATTTGGCAAACATCATCTCTTGCTTAGCAAGTCGTTCCTTCATCTGCTTATAATCATTCAGGTGTGAGGTTAACTGTTGAATTTCATCGATTGAATGCCTTGTAACCTTAAAGTCATCCTGACTGTTGTTTGATAATTGTTCACTTAATTCCGAAACAGGAGACATTAAACCATCGAAAACTCGACGTAATGCAAAACGTAAGAACAGGATCAGAAAACACATTAAGCCGAAAGAGCTCAGCATCAACACTTCCCACCCGTCATCACCAAAATCAATTGCACGATTACCTACAACCAAATAGAGCGGAACCGTATTGCCTTGGTTATCTAAAAATGATGAATAAAAAACTAAAAAACCGTCATCATCATACATTCGGAGTTGCGTTACACTATTGTTTGCAAGTGGGAGCAATTCTGTGATTTCAGAATCCAAATCAACGTCACTATAATAAGCTTGTATATAGGGTCCTAAACTAGCGGTATCACCTTTTACTAGCGAGTAATGATCTTTTGCTATTTGCTCAAAAGAACGAAGATATAGTTCTAACTGTGTATTTTCATTGAAAATCAGATAGAGAGAAAAAGAAAAAAAGACAAAAAATGATGTTGATAGCGCTAAGACTGAGAAAATAAAAATCAGTCGTTTTTTTACATCTTCAATCGAATTGCCTAATGATTGGTTAAACAATATTTCTCGTAATTTTCTCATCTACGCTTCTAACCTAAAGCCAAATTTTGGCACAGTGATTAGCATAGGTTTTTCAAATGGCTTATCCAACACATTTCTTAATAGATAAATATGGCTTCGTAGTACATCCTTGTCTGGTACATCATCTCCCCATATTTCATGTATAAGCACATCGCGAGAAACCACATCCGGAGCTGCTTTCACAAATTTCACCAATAGCTGATACATCACAGGAGTAACAACAAGCACCTGGCCTTCACGAGTAACTGTATGTGAATTTTGATCAATTTTTAAATCCCCATACTGAATCAAAGAGCTAGCAACCTCACCTCTGTACCGCTTGATTAATGCAGTTAGGCGTACTTCTAATTCAGGGAAGTTAAATGGTTTAGTGACAAAATCATCCACCCCATTTTCAAAACCTTTTAATAAATCATCTCGTCCATTCAGTGCCGTTAACATCAATACTGGCGTGGTACAGCCTAATTGACGCAACTCTTTTGCGACCTGCATACCATCTTTCTTGGGCATCATAACATCGAGAATAATTGCGTCGAATTCATGCTCTAATGCGAGAGTTAAACCGAGTTCACCATTATCGGCAAAATCTACTTGTGCACCTTTTACTTCTAAAAAATCGGCCAAAATACCTTGAAGCTCTTCATTATCTTCAACCACAAGTATCTGTTTATTCTCTAACATCTTGCATTTCCAACTATGACTATTGTTACTACAGTCTATCAATTTATTGTCGAAATAATGTCGAAATCAATCATTTATTAACCACAAAATCATTTCGACAAATTCTCGACATATACTTTCACACAATGGTGCCATCAGATTATAGGATCACCATTATGAAAATTTTTTTATTTACTCCACGATACCTCGCATTGTGCCTAACGAGCGCACTTTTCTCTCAACATGTATTAGCTATCGACCTAATTGGACATACCAAAAGTAAGCAACCACTTAATGTCGTGTCTGAAATCAGTGGCAAAATTGAAACCGCCAATATTGAAATTGGTGAAGAAGTCATTCGCGGTAAGACTATCGCCAATATCAAAGCTCAAGACTTTGCTTTAGAAGTCAGAAAACAGACCGCCAACCTTGAGCTAGCGAAAGCTGATTTAACGATCAAAACGTCGGTCTATGAACGCTATAAAGAACTGCGTCAGAAAAAAAGCTTATCTCAAAATGAACTTGATATTGCACAAGCCGATTACCAAAGTGCAAAAGCAAAGGTATCACTGGCAGAAATTGAGCTAATAAAAGCAGAACTCGATCTTGAAAACACCCAAATCAATACTTCTATTAACGGCTACGTGGTTAATCGCGCGGTTGAGAATGGCACTTGGGTAAGCCAAGGCGATCTGCTTTATCAAATAGTCAACATTGACACTTTAAATGTTCGTTTGCTTGCCAGTGAGTTCGATATTGCAGAACTGAGTATCGGGCAACCTATCGAGCTTTGGTCAGAGTCTAATCCACAATCAAAAATTCAGTCCGTAATCAAACGTATTGGTGTGGAGATCGATCCTCAGCAATTTGCTTATCCGGTAGAAGTCGAAATTGATAATTTTCAACATCAGTTTAAGCCTGGAATGTCCATTCATGCTACGACAACGGTCACTCCTATTTCCCAAACTCAATCTGAATAGGCCCAACGATGAACGGTTTTATTGCATATTTTGCCCAGCGCAGTTTCCTTGCTCGCATCATTACTGTGATGGTACTGATGATCGGAGCCGCCTCTCTGACGACCCTAAAACTTCAGGAGTTCCCAGACATTGCTTTTGCTGAAGTGGAGATCACCACCCAATATCCGGGAGCCACCGCACAAGATGTTGAAGTTAATATCACCAACTTAATCGAAAAAGAGCTCAAATCCGTTGAAGGTATTCGTAAATTTACGTCTGAATCTTCCGATGGTTCTTCATATATCTCTATTGAAATAGACGAAGCCGCAGATACACCCAAAGTTCTACGAGACATACAACAAGCCGTAGACCGAGTCACGGGCTTGCCGAAAGATGTTAAAAAACCACCAGCGGTCGCCCAGAAAAGTACCTCATCCTTCGAAGTATTAACCTTTGGTGTCAGCCTCAAAGGTTTGAACCAAGAGCAATACGATGAAGAGCAATACTCACAACTTCAAGCTTACACTCGACAACTGGAAAACCAGCTAAAAGGCGTTTCTGGTGTTGGTACGGTGACCATGACGGGCTTTAACGAGCGTGAATTTTGGATTGAAGTCGATCCTGAAAAAGTAAGTCGTTATCAGCTCACGTTCAATGAAGTCATTAATGCCGTCAATAATCGTAACCTTTCGCTGTCTGGTGGCGTTGTTGAGTCTTGGAACAGTGAACAAAAAATTGTCACCATGACTCAAGTTCAATCGGTAAAAGAGCTGTCAAAAACGATCATTAAGGTTCTCCCTACTGGCGGGCTTGTGCGCTTATCTGACGTTGCTGATGTGATTGATACCTTTGAAAAAGCGTCACAACAAGGTGTTCTGAATGGCGAATCTGCCATTTTATTTAGCGTAACCAACTCAGCAAGTGCGGATATTATTGCGACCATCGCCAATATTAAAAGCTTCCTTGAGAGTGAACAGCGCCAAATTGGTGAGGTGTTTTCATTCGATTACGGCTTAAATCTTGGCGATGACATGAGCGACAAGTTCTCTATCGTCTCGATGAATGGCAGTATTGGTTTGATCTTAGTACTCGCGATATTAAGTATGATACTGAAACGTCAAATAGCCTTTTGGGTATCGGTATCTATTCCATTTTGTATTTTGGGGGTAATAGCAATACTACCCATTCTAGGCATGAATTTAGACAGTATCACTCTCGCGGCTTTACTACTGGTTATCGGTATTATTGTTGATGATTCAGTCATTGTGGCAGAAAGCATTTACCAACAAAAAGAGTCTGGCAAAAGTGCCCTTGAAGCTGCCGTAGTTGGTACAAAAAATGTCATCAAGCCTATTATTGCGAGCTTAACGACTACCGCTTTGGTTTTTATTCCGATGTTTTTTATACCGGGGACAATGGGTAAGGCTATTATTGTGATCCCAATTACGGTGATTGCGGCATTACTCTTCTCATTAGCTGAGTGTACTTTCACTCTACCAGCGCATTTAGCCGACTCTCTAGCGACCAAAAAAGCGCAATCCAGTTCAAAGGATCACTTCCAAACCATCACCAAATTCTATTCTCGCCTCCTTGATTGGTCTCTGCAATTTAAGAAAAGCGTCTTGCTCATCGCCCTTTCAGGACTTGTTGTCGGTATTGGCCTTGCAACGCAATTAAAGCTCGATATTTTTCCATCAGAATCGGCAAAATATATTGAAGTATATACTGAAGTTCAGCCTGGAACGCCATTGGAACAAGTTCGTAAAGCTCACGCTCAATTAGAATCTGCAATAAGTGCTTTGCCAAGCAATGAGCTTAAGAGTTATGAATTCACTTACAGCAGCCCTGTCACGACTGGTCTGATTGCGCTTACTAGTTTCGAACAACGAGATCGAACCGCTGACAATATCATTTCTGATCTTAACCGCCAGTTAGAAGGCATCGATGGCTTACCTTTCATAAAACTGTCTGTGGATGCGGGTGGCCCTCCTCCTGGTGAGCCAGTTGAAGTTCGCGTATTAGGCGGCACAATAGAGGAGCGAAGTTTAGCCGTCGATTCTGTAACTGAATGGCTGCATAACCAAGAAGGCCTCGATAAGGTCACGAATAATGAAGCGTTGAAAGATCCGCAACTGCAGATCATTCCTCAATATGAATGGTTAGCTCGCTACAACTTAACCGTTGCCGACTTAGCTTCCACTCTGCGAATTGCATTTGAAGGTGACAGCGTAACCTCAACTTGGATTGGAGATCAAGAAGTGGATCTACGTGTGATCCTCAACGATAAGTATCGCAGTATCGAAAAGCTAGCGACCACAAAAATCTATACGCCATCGGGAACACAAGTTCCGTTATCGAGACTAGCAAAAGTGACTCAAGTTGAAGCACCGCGTCTCATTAAGCACTACAACGGAACCCGTGAGATCACCGTTACGGCTCAAATCACAGATGACAACCTTAGCTCGGTAGATTTAAGCTCAGCCATGCTAGCGGATTTAAAGGGCACATACCCATCAAGTGTGAAAATAGAAGCGGGTGGCGAAGCTGAAAGCACCAATGAGACCATGAGCGGGTTTGTTGTCGCTTTCCCTGCGGCAATGATTGGGATTTATTTCGTTCTCGCCATCATGTTTAATTCTCTGCTACAGCCACTATTAATTATGCTAGTGATCCCATTTGCGATCATCGCATCATTAATGGCGCTATTTGTTCACATGCAACCTATATCCCTCTTTGCCTTAATTGGTGTGCTTGGTATGACAGGGGTTGTGGTGAATAATTCTCTGGTGTTAATTAATAGAATCAACGAATTATTAGCCGATGGCAATCTCTTAATCGACGCAGTAAGGGAAGCCGCCATCAGCCGATTGAGACCGATTGTTCTTACCTCTCTTACCACTGTGGTGGGGCTGCTTCCTTTAGCCTATGGTGTCGGTGGTACTGATGTATTTATGGGGCCGATGTCTTTGACTCTCGGATATGGACTGCTGTTCTCACTTCCGATTGTGCTACTCGTTATCCCATGCTTGTACTTACTTTTCTTCGGCCGAACTCATAAGAAATCACCGAGTAATCAGTAACCCATTCGCAAGTTAAAACATAATCTAAAGCCCACGCCATTATTGGTGTGGGCTTTTTCCATTACTTTCTTCACAGCGAACTTATCTGCCCTTTTCCTTATGACTCTGATGTTGATTTCTTGCCTCCCCCACTCGAAATTGTAAAGGTGGGTAAAGTTAAGTAAGCCTATGCAAATAAGCTTTATAGGGCAGGATATATTCATATTATGTTCTTCAATCATTCACCTGTTATTAAAGACTGCCCCTTATGTTTAGATTTACCGCTATCCTCACTTTACTTTGGTTACCAAGCTTGTTGGTTAACTGGGAAAGCTTAGACAACTTTTTTACCTGGCGTCATCAATTGACGATGTACACTGGCTTGCTTGGCCTAGGTTATATGGGACTAGCGGTTTTGCTTGCAGTTCGCTTTCGTTGGGTAGAGAAGATCGTCAAAGGTCTAGACAAAGGGTACAAGCTACACAAAAACGTAGGAATAGGGGCAACAGTTGCTCTTATCTTTCACTGGTTAGTAATCAAAAGTGGACCATGGTTAGTTGATGCTGGTGTTTTCGAGAGACCAAATCATGGAGCACGACCAGAGCTTGAAAGTATCAATTGGCACGCAATAGCAGAGCAAGTTGGTGATATATCTTTCAAAGTATTCCTAATATTCAGCATCATTAGCCTGTATCAAGCCATCAGCTATAAGACATTCAAGCACACCCATAAAATCGGTGGTCTATTGATGATTGCTGGTGTTTTCCATACGCAACTCCTACTTGATTGGAATATCGGTACAGCCCCAATGAACATTGCTATTGCCATCATATCTATCGTTGGTATCGGATGCTCATGGCTTTCACTGACAGGTAAAATTGGTAAGAAGAATCAATCTGAAGGACAAGTGGCTAACGTTGAAGCCTTCTCTGTCAAATCTGGCCAGAATATGGCAATCCGGTTTTCGATTAAATTGACATCAGACATTAGCTACGAAGAAGGGCAATTCGCGTATCTGAACTTCCATGATGGTGAAGCCCCTCACCCATTCTCCATCTTGAATTTCGACGCTGAAAAGCAAAAAATTGAGTTCGGAGTAAAAGATCTCGGCGACTACACTCATAAGCTGGTTAATAACCTTGAAATTGGACAAAAGGTGACGGTTGAAGGTGGTTACGGCGCATTCCAGATCCCTAAAGTTGAGAGACAAGTTTGGATTGGAGCGGGGATTGGTATCGTACCCTTTATATCTCGTCTTTATTGGCTAAAGAGAAAAAGTAATAAACAGCAGCTAAAACTCGAAGAAGTCCATCTGTTCTACTGCGTAAATTCAGAGAAAGAAGCGTTCTTCCAGAATGAGATCTTATCTCTTCTTCAGCGCCTAGATTTTGTCAAGTTACACATGGTCATTGCCGAAGCTGGTGAGCTTCTGGATAGTAACCAAATTGTAGAAAAGATGAATGGCAACCAGTTTGAGACCTGTTTCTGTGGTCCAACACTATTTGGAAACCTACTCAAGAACGATCTTATTATTGCGGGAGTTCCACCCGAACATTTCCATACGGAGCTTTTCAACATGCGTTAGGCTATTGCAGTCTCTACCCTTTACGTCAGCATGTATTCGTGACTATCTATGTGTATGATCTTTATTTTTTGTTAAGAGCCAATAAAAAAGCCAGCTGAATCATTCAACTGGCTTTTATTTCAATGAAGTAGTGAGTTACGCAACAACTGCCATTAGGGCGTTAAAATTCGTAGCTAACACCAACAGAAACTAGGTACTCTTTCTCATCATAGAATGCGATGTTTGATGATTGAACATCATATCCTAGCAAAGAAACGGCATTCCAATTTTCCCAACCCATTACGTCTTTGTACTCATAAGCAGCAAAAATACCGTAAGAGTTATCTTTACGCTTAACATTACCCAGTTTCGAGTTAGCAGCATCGAAGCTTGTGTTCATGTATTCAGCAGAAACAGATAAAGCATGGTTACCCATTACACGTTGATATGACAACTCTAGACCGTAGCCTGTATTTGACATCGCTTTACCATCTGCTGAAAAAGATTTGTAGATAATGGCAGGAGATAGCATTGATGTTTCTGACAAGAAATGGTCGTAAGAGAATGATGTATAGATACCGTTACCGTCACGTGCTAAATCTTTGTCTTGAGCCGCAAGCAAGTCATTATCAACTTCACTGGTGTAGTAACCTAAGTCAGCAGAGAAGTCGCTTCCCATAATGCCATCAAGTTGAAGACGGTAAGCATTACCTGTAATGTCCGTTGCTTTACGTTCTGTACCTGTTAGATACGGATCCTCCCACGTTTCGCCACCAATGATTGACGGAAGGTAAGAAGCACTCACAACCATGCCACTTTCAAATTCTTTCGCATAACCAAGCTCTAATGCAAAATCACCTACCGCAACATCGCTTTCAGATGTACCAAAAAAGATCTGTTGATCATTATTCGAACCAAAAGTATACGTTAACTTACCCAGCGGTGCCGTTAGAAACTCAGATTCAGAACTACCTGCTGAGTCTAGGGTGCCGTTCTTCGTTTTCGTATCCATGTTAAAGTTACTTTCACTCGACATGACCCCTGTTAATAGAGCAATTTTACCGCCGAAGCCGCTTTCTTCAGATAGTTCAGCAAGTGTAGGAAATGACATAAGGCCAGCAAGAACTGACAGGCAGACTAGATTTTTTTTCATAATGATCTCTATAGTTATATGAAGTGGGCGGGGACAAATTAAATGTTTAACAGTGAAAAAAAAGTCGAACCTATCATTCACAGAGATAAATAAAGTAGTAATGTGTCAATAAGGTGAATGCATGCACAAACAAAACAAATGTATGGAACTTAATACCAATTTTAGACCACACTACTTCATCAAATACTGTCCTATCCCATAACTAGTTACCGAACATACACTTATGAATGATGAGCAGCCCTACTACGACACTCTCATTGAATAGCCTATATAAATGTCACACCATGCGCGTTCAAAAAATAAACAAATTATTGATATTTAAGAATAATTACCAAAACCTTCAAAGAGAGTATAAATTTGAAATATTTGGTTTAGTTCAATATTTAAATGACAAGATTTTCAAAACACGGGGTCGAGTCACACATCTTAACAGCATCGCTTTGCGATTCGATGACAAGTTTGCTACGTTTAAAAGACGAAATGCTCGTATGAAAAGGTATTATCTATGAAAGTAAACATCCAAACTCATCACGTATCAATCAACGATGATTCACGGAAAGAAATTGAACACAAATTCGAAAAGATATCTTCTCACTTCCCAGATTTAATCAGTTGCGACATCATCATTACAAAGGAACACGGCGAACATAATGTTGAGACTTTTACTAACTACGAAGGCGTTCGAGTTTCTGCAAAAGCAACTGATAAAGTAATGTATCCAGCGATTGCAGCTGTGCTTAAAAAACTAGAAACAGGGCTTAAAAACAGAAAAGGTCAGCTTAAGTCTGATCTTCATGAAAAACCAACAAGTACTAAGCCTGAAATTGCATCAGACATCATTCAAGAGATGAAACTAGTTTAATTAAATATTGATTCAAATGAAGCCAGCACGAGTCGTGCTGGCTTTTTTAATTTTGGTTCGTTTGAGTGATAACCATCAATACTGTCACATTTCCCATAGACCATTCCACTGTATGAAAAACAAAAGAGGCAACTGAAGTTATCAGTTGCCTCTCTACTCGTTCGATCTTCAGTTATCTACCATCAATTATGCGATGGCTTCCTCTTTCTGTTTTTCCTCTTGCAATTTATTTTTATGATGATTTCTTTCACCAATAAATGCATAAATCAAACAGATGATTGAGGCGATACAAGAACCGATTAAAATCATGAAGCCGCCATCCCAGCCAAAGTGATCAACCGTATAACCAAGTACCGCATTAGCAGCAACGGCTCCACCTAGATAACCAAACAGCCCAGTCAAACCAGCAGCGGTTCCTGCCGCTTTTTTCGGTGCAAGTTCCAAAGCATACAGACCAATCAGCATTACAGGACCGTAAATAAGGAACCCGATAGCAATTAAGGCCGCCATATCGACACCAGGGTTACCTGCTGGGTTAAACCAGTAAACAAGTACCGCTACCGTAACAAGAACCATAAATAAGATCCCTGCAGGTGCTCTTCTGCCTTTGAATAATTTATCTGAAATCCAACCACATAACAGTGTTCCAGGAATGCCCGCCCACTCATACAAGAAATAAGCCCATGACGATTTATCAACCGTAAACTCTTTCGCTTCTTTTAAATATACGGGAGCCCAATCCAATACACCATAACGAATCAGATACACGAACGCATTGGCGATCGCGATTGACCACAATAACTTGTTAGAGAATACGTACTTAAAGAAAATCTCTTTCGCCGTCATCTCTTTTTCATGAGACTCATTGTAATCATCTGGGTAGTCATCTTTATACTCTTCAATCGGAGGAAGACCACACGATTGAGGCGTATCTCTCACGGTAAACCAGACAAAAATAGCCACTAATGTTGCGAAGAAAGCAGGGACATAAAATGCGGTTCGCCAATCATCATTAAAAGCCCATAGGCCCAAAAGGAACATTGGCCCAATTAAGCCACCACCAACGTTATGGGCGACATTCCACACCGACACCACTTCACCACGCTCTTTTCGAGACCACCAGTGAACCATAGTTCGTCCACAGGCGGGCCAACCCATCCCTTGGAACCAACCGTTGAGGAACAGAAGAATAAACATTGCGGTAATGCTGCCAGTTGCCCACGGCATAAAGCCGAAACAGAACATCACGATAGCTGACATTAATAGGCCAGCACTGAGGAAATACCTCGGGTTAGAGCGATCCGAAACACTGCCCATTAAGAATTTTGATAAACCATAAGCAATCGAAACAGCCGCTAAAGCGACCCCTAAATCACCTCGGCTGTAGCCCTCTTCGATCAGATATGGCATCGCCAAACTGAAATTTTTACGGACAAGATAATAGCCCGCATAGCCAACAAAAATACCAAGAAACAATTGCCATCTTAAGCGCGTGTAAGCGCCGTCGATCTGATTTCCGGATAACCGCTCCATGTGTGCTTTGGGTTTAAATATGCCAAACATAGTAGACCTCATTATTATATTGAGTTTACTTTCGAACGAATTAACAATCACGCGTTCGAAGCTTGCGGCATTGTGGACACGATATGCAATCAGAACTGTGACAAATGTTTACAATTTTAATTTCACACATAAAAACAAATGATTAGTTGTAATTGTTGTTAACTTCGTTCGAATTATCCGTTCTCACAAAAATGTCCGATTACGAATCAAGTGAACAATAATAAAGGAAATGTTCATACGAAATTACCGTCTTATATACTCATTGATTGTTGGATAATCTATCCAACACAAAAATCCGGGCATAAAAAAGCCGCAAACAAACTTACGTTCATTTGCGGCATTTTGTTCGATGTCAGATCTAAAACTGAGTACGTTCAGTCAGCGATCTCTTGGCTGAATTAAGCTTGAGCTGCAAGTTCACTCTCAGCGGAAAGACGAGCATCTTGTGCTTTAGACATCTTAATTGCGGCTATTGGCCCTGTAATAAGGGTAATCGCTATAATGAGTGACACAGGCACCGCAGTGATCACGATAAACGATTGAAGTGCATTTAATCCCCCTTCACCCGCCATCAATAATACAGCCGCAACACAGCCCATGATGACAGCCCAGAACAAACGCTGTTTGCGATCTGGTTCATTATCACCAGAAACCACCATGGCAATGGAGTAAGCCATAGAGTCACCTGTCGTCACGACAAACGTTGTGGTCAAAACCAAGAACGCAGGAAGTAGAATTTCACTAAATGGCAGTTGCTGTAGAGATGCCAGCAGTACCGCAGGCAGACCGGCGTCAGCCAATGGTCCAGATATTACCCCAGGAGTTTGCAATTCAAGGAAAATACCCGTACCACCAAGAACTGAGAACCAAAAGTTGGTCACAATCGGAGCCCCAACAGCGACTGCAAGTACTAATTCACGGATGCTACGGCCTTCAGAAATACGCGCGATAAAAATTGCCATCATTGGAGCAAAACCGATAAACCATCCCCAGAAGAACCAAGTCCACCAAAGGTTCCAGCCAGGATTGCTATCCGTCACGCTCATGGTCGGCATATCTTTCAAGTAGGTCGCAAACGCGAGACCAAACTGTTCGAAAATAAATTGGGTTGGGCCTAAAATCAAAATAGCCAACAGTAGTGCGAACGCCCCAATAACATTAAGACGGCTCAACCACTGTAAACCTTTATCCATTCCTGATGCCGCAGAGGCCGCGCAAACAGCCACGACAACAGCGAGGATCATTAGCTGTGAACTCATGTCATTTTTTAGCCCAGTTAACACTTCTAAGCTATAGCCCATCTGGGAAGCTAAGAAGCCAATCGGACCAATCGTTCCGGCTGCAACCGCAATGATTGAGCACGCATCAATAACCGCACCAAACCAGTGGTTCTCTAAGCGATCACCCACAATAGGAAATAACAGAGCGCGTGGACGCAACTTGATTCCATGATTATGGTGAGCATACATAAGTACGATCGTAGCTAGTGTTCCAAGTACAGACCAAGCTAAGAATCCCCAGTGCAAAAAGCTTTGACTCAAAGCAGGCACAATCGCGCTCGCACTAGAGCCCGCAATATCTGGGTAACTTGCTGAAGGCGTAATGAAATGATAAATCGGTTCAGCTGCAGACCAAAAAACACCGCCACCCGCCAATAGCGTACACATGATCATCGCTAGCCAGCGAAATGTGCCTATTGTCGGTCTGTTTTTGGTTCCCATACGAGTTTTACCGTAGCGAGTCGCAGCAATAAACAGTGCCACTGCAAAGTTTGCCACCATAAGCCATTGCCAAAAGTAGCCAAATTGCCCGGCAGCTTTTGAGAATAAACTCTGGATTAATACGGTAAAGCGAGGGAGATCAATGATCGCAGCCAATAAAAATAGGCTGATGAATCCAATAGTGAGAATTGGAACAAGTTGGACGCCAATACGGCGCTTTGAGGTTGTTTCTGTTACGGGTAAATCTTTGCCAATCTGGCATGCATCGGTTAGCATAAAACGCTCACGTAGTGTGTGAGGGGCGTCATATTACCAGTCTGATGCATTTTTACCAGACCAAAATGATAGATTGCTCACATAATAATCACAATCAATCGATAGAATACATATTAAAACAGCTAAATTTGATGTTTATCATAATGTTAGCAACATGCTTAGCATTGCTGATTTATTTGATTGAGAACCTTATTGAAGCCACTGTTTATGCTTTACGAGCACAGATGAAATATATTTATAAATCAAAGGGTTTTGTATAAACCTGTCATACCTTCCTTTACGTTATACGATCTAGAACCCTACCGAAAATGCCATTAACGCACGTACTTAGCATCTAGGCTGACGTACCAATGATATAAAATGCCATCATCTTGCTTCACCCAAACATCATTGGTGTAAGCATCGATTTTCCCATTTACCAACAGTGCCAATGTATTTTCCGCACTACCCTTCAGTTTTACAAAGGGATCAGTCGTAATAAGGAAAGGAGTATGATCTTTTACATCCTCACCCTCTAGAGTAATAAAGTAGTGATACGTCAACGGGAGGCTAGGATCCCCAGAGTTATGTCGAAAACCAACCAGTTTAAAAGACGCATTAAGATCTAGATCTAATGTCTGTTTCTCTAAACTGGCTTGAGGCGGAAGAAATAACCACCCTACATAACTCACGGCAGCAAAAAGAATTACAATCAAAACCGCTTTTAACACCTTCATAAAATCACTCATTCTCTCAATAAAAAACCAACTAATGATACCACCGATATCGCGTCTCTAGCTTTACTGTTTATTTGATCAAAATCCATCACTTTTTCGTATAGAATCACGCTATTACATTATGGTTTGTGTAATACTCACGACCAAACAGGCTTTCACATTTCTAGGGATTAAAATGACTGCAACCGCCTATCTAAACTCATTAAATGACCGTTACTTATCTGTTCACAGAACCAAAGAAGATTTCTTTTGGGAAACCTATATGGGCGTGAGCGACGACCACGATGGTTCGACTCAAGCTCAAACTAAGTGGACAGAATTCTTAAGCGCCGCTGAACAAATTTCTGCAATAAAAGCGCAGATCGATAGCCTCAGTGCACTGCCTGATTCTGAAGAAAAACAGCAGACTCTCATCGGACTCAACGGTTGGTTGGCAACATTTCAGGCTCATGCGATTGAATCTGAAGATGCTCAAAAACTGAAATCAGAACTTATTCAGTTTGAAGCGGACCTGTTTGAAAAGAAACAAAACCACATCATGACTTACACGGATGAAAACGGACAGCAAGCGGAAGGCTCTTTACCTGTTCTTGGATCTAACATTCGTACCAGCGCCATTGAAAACGTTCGTCAATCTTCGCATCAAGCCTTTCTCGATCTTGAACAATGGCTATTAAAAAATGGCTTCTTAGAGCTTATCAAGCTTCGTAATAAATTCGCTCAATCTCTAGGGTACAAGACTTTCTTTGATTACTCGATTGTCAAAACGGAGCAGATGACAACGGATGAGTTGTTCAGCATTTTAGATGACTTTGAAGCACGCACTAAAGATTGCCATCAAAAGAGCCTAGACAATTTGGCAAAGGACAAAGGCCAAGATGCATTAAAAGGCCATAACTTTGTGTTCTCTTTTGCTGGTGACGTGATGCGCGATTTAGATCCATACGTCCCTTTTTCTCAGTCACTACGTCGCTGGGTAGAATCGTTTGGTCGTCTGAATATTGATTACTCAGGCGCTGAGTTGACGCTCGACCTTCTTGATCGTAAGGGTAAATACCCAAATGGATTCTGTCACGGTCCCGTTCCATCATTCTACAACCAAGGTGAATGGGTGGCCGCTAAAGTCAACTTCACCAGTAACGCTAAACCGGATCAAGTTGGCAGTGGCTATGATGGTATTAATACTTTATTCCATGAAGGCGGCCATGCGGCTCACTTCGCCAAC
This sequence comes from Vibrio clamense, assembly GCF_050337905.1. Lineage (NCBI taxonomy): Bacteria > Pseudomonadati > Pseudomonadota > Gammaproteobacteria > Vibrionales > Vibrionaceae > Vibrio > Vibrio clamense. The sequence continues at coordinate 333,824 of NZ_JAKJTJ010000018.1, forward strand.
GTAAAAATGAACGCTCCTTGTTTCTCACAAGAGTTCGCTCCAACATCAATGGCTTACGCTGAAACACAATCGATGTTCTGCGACAGCCTTCTCAATGACGCCGATTGGTTAAAACAGTACGCAGTTAATGCTGAAGGTCAGGCGGTTCCAGATACGTTGATCCGAGCAATGATCGACAGCAAACAGCCATTCCAAGCGTTCTCAGAGCGTAGCATCCTTGTTGTACCTTACTTTGAACGTGCGTTGTATCAACTAAGCGATGATGAGCTAAACGCTGAAACCATAACTAAACTTGCTCGCGATACTGAAAAGAAAATCTTAGGTTTAGAGTGTAGCCCTCGCCCTCTAATGGCCATTCCACACTTATTGTCAGATGAATCGGCTTGTGCTTACCAAGGTTACTTGCTTGCTCATATGGCGGTATACCAAACGCGCGCTTACTTCACTGAGAAATTTGGTTACTTGACTGATAACCCTGAAATTGGACCTCTGCTTGCCGAACATTACTGGCATAAAGGCAACAGTGTGAATCACAACGGTACGATTTTGGCACTGACGGGGGAAGGGTTTAATGCTAAATACCTTGCCGATGAATGTAACCTAACTTCAGAGCAAGCATGGGAAGTTGAGAAGGCAAAAATTGCGGCGCTTTCGACCCGTACCCGAGCAGAAGTGTCCTCACTTAACGCAGCGATCAATATCGTGGATGGTGACACACAATTAGCAAACAACTCAACGTCAGATTGCAGTATGTGTGACGATTTTGAGCAGTACATCATCTCTACCTACGGTCGATAATTCCACCTCTACGGCTACTCTATTTACTTAGGGTAGCCTTCTTCTTTTCCCGCAACATCCACAAAACAGAACAACTTGTTCTAAATTCTAGGTTTGCTCCCTGTAACCGCCTCGCTTATATTAGGCGCATAAGCCCTATTCGGAGTGACACATGTATCACGCACACGTTTATTTTGGTTTGCTACAAAAATCCAAAGCAACAGAATTAAAGAAGAAAATAGAACAACAGAGAAGTGACATCATCACTCAATTTCCTCTAGTTGAGCGCTTAGTGGGCCCGCACCTGATGCCAATGTTTGAAATTCACTTCAAAGACAACAGCCAAAACTTCATTGAATGGCTAGATGAAAATCGTAATGGCATGGATGTTCTGATTCACCCAGTTGGAGGTGATGATCTGATTGATCATACTGAACATGCAGTCTGGTTAGGCCGAGAACTCGGAATTGATGAAGCAGGCCTTTAAGGTGCGCGTGAATCTAACCTTCTAAATCCTTAGAATCGAGAACTCTAAATAAATGCCGAATCAAAAAATTCGGCATTTATTATTTTAAGGCTGCCATGATGCCGCATTAATACCAATCACAGTAAGTAGATTGTCATAAAAAGCACAGGGAAAATGCTTGAGAACAAGGCAGAAATTTTCGATAAGTAGTTATTCTACAATCAAAATTTCTAACGCCGTTATCGAGTATTTTAACAAGCTAGGATGACCAATTATTTACTACGATTGGTATAAGCAACGTTGTCATCCGCGACCACTTGCCCATCCTTAATGGTGACAATTCGATGAGTTCTTTGAGCCAGCGCATTATCGTGTGTCACTATAATCAGCGTCCTGCCCTCTTGATTCAACTCATTGAATAACGCTTCGATTTCCGCCCCAGACTTAGAATCCAACGCGCCTGTCGGTTCATCTGCGAGAATTATTTGCGGATCGTTCACTAATGCACGAGCAATGGCGACACGTTGTTTTTGCCCCCCTGAAAGCTGATTAGGCTTATGATGCATTCTGTCGCCCAAACCCACTTTATTTAGTAATGAGGCGGCTTTCGCTCTTCTTTCTGACGCTTTCACTCCTCTATACACTAGAGGTAATGCGACATTTTCTAATGCACTTGCGTATTCCAGCAAGTTAAAGCTTTGGAAAACAAACCCAATGTTCTGATTTCGAATTTTCGCGAGTTGGTTCCCAGTTAACGCGGATACATCTTCATCATTCAACAAGTACTCCCCAGCGGTTGGTTTGTCTAAACAACCAAGCATATTCATTAGTGTTGATTTTCCCGAGCCTGATGGCCCTAATATCGACAGAAATTCCCCTTTATTTATCGACAGAGAGACACCGTCTAATGCGCGAACTTCTTCATCACCACTCTTATAATGCTTACTGATCCCTGTAAGCATCACTAACGGTTTATCTACCGCTATCGTGTCACTACGATTCCAATCTTTATTCACTTTGTAATGCCTCTAAAGGTGTAATACTTGCCGCTCGATTGGCAGGAAACCATGCCGCGGCAACGCCTACAATGCCCAATGCAAGAATAACCAAACCAATAATGGGCAAAGAGAGTTCGGGGGTTGGCTGACCAAGTTCGTCATATAACCCATTGCCAGACAAAGGTAGAATTTGAATGATTCGGACCAAACCGAAAGTGGCCAGTAAGCCCAAAACGCCCCCCAATAACATGGTAAGAAGTGCTTGAACTAGGTAGTGAGCTCTAATAATTGAAGGGCTTGCTCCTACCGCCATTCTGAGTCCAATATCTCTCGTCGCACGCTTAACCGTCGCATACATAACATTCGCGATGCCAATTCCAGCCACCCCTAGCGTCACCAATCCAATAATGCCTAAAAAACTTTGTAAGCCGATTAAAAAGCGACGCATGGTTTTTTGCCTCAGTAACATATCGTTAATTTGAATCAACTGTTCGTCCTCAATGCTACCGCCATACTTTCTTGCGATTACCTGTTTGAGCGTGGTGGCCACTTGCTTACGGCTCACCCGTTCAGAAGGCTCGATATTAAATGCTGAGATGCCACTATTTGGATGAAAGCGCTGCCAAGTTGAGAATGGAACAAATATGGATTCATTGAGTGGCACGCCTTGTCCAACACTCGCGCTACTGTTTTTAATCAACCCAATAACCGTAAACTCATCACTACCCACTTTGACCTTTTTTCCGACGGGATTCACTTCTAACTTAGGTGTATTAATCCAGTCAAAATCATCTGATTGATTAAACAGGGAGATCGCAGCACTTTCTCCCATGACAATCACCTTCCGCTGCTCTTTCATATCCATAGGATTGAACCAACGTCCACCAGCCGTAATCTTCAAGCCGGTTAAACGTTGATACTCAGGCATTACTCCCAAAGGGTTTTGCCATGCTCGGTGATCTTCAAATGTCACACGGGCATTCCATTCAGCAGACGGTTGAACACTTTTAACACTGGGTAAAGATTGAATGACTTCCAGATCATCAAAGTGCAGTTTGAGCTGTTTTCCGACATGGAAGTTTCCGTAATCCTTAGTCGCATAACCACCGGTTAAGTATATTAACTTGCCACTGCCGCTCTCTGAGCTTCGAATCAATCCTTGGCGTAACCCCTCACCGGCCGACAACATAGTCGCAATACAGAGCGTTGCCCATGCGACGGCTAAAATGGTCAGACTTAAGCGTAACTTTTCTGCTGCCATCTCTTGGAATATTTGTCTTATCGGAAGCATCATCAAGCCCTCGCATTCAAAGCATTAACAGGAACAAGATTTGAAGCACGACGAGCGGGAAAATAGGCGGCAACCAAAGCAAGGACGGTGATCACTCCTAAAGACATCCAAACCGCATCGAGAGTTATCATGGGAGAACCAAGCCATTCAGGCATGCCGATATAATTTAATAGCGCAATAAACGCATATGAGAAGGCGATACCAATAATCGTCCCGCAAGCCACAAGAACTCCACCTTCAATAACGAACTGCACAAGGATATTATTAGGTGTTGCCCCTATCGCTAAACGCACTCCAATTTCACGTGTTCTCTCTGTCACCGATAAGAACATTATGTTCGCAACCCCTAATGCTCCAACCGCTAACGTCATTGCACCACTCGCACCTAAAAACAGTTGAATACCGCGGAGTAGCGTTTTGAAGAATTTGGCCTCTCTCCCCAAATCAGGCATATACATCGCATTCTTATCACTAGGATCAAAGTGCTGCTGTTTAGCAAAAAACGACTGCAAACTCTTACGCAAAATCACACTCGAAACGGTTTCAGAGGGCGAAACGAGCAGCATGATGGGTTTACTATTCCACAAGTCATTAAATGTCGTACTTGGGATCATGACTTGGCTCTCTTCATCATTGAGCGAAATACCATTTTCATTCTTTTCGGTTATTCCGACGACGACAAAAGGAATACCGTTAACTTTCAACATTCCCCCAATTCTCAAATTGCCTATTTCAGCGAGTTGCCAACCTATCACGGCAGCCCGGTTGTGATTAGATAAATCGCTGCGACTGATGGCGCGTGATTTTTTGATTAATTTGAGGTTTCGCAATTTTAAAAATTGATCATCAATCCCACTGACGTTGCCAGGTAATGTCCGCCCTTGTATATCCGTGACGCTTGCGTCCCATTTACCATAAACCACTGAAATATTTCGTATTGGTGACTGCTTCGATGTCGCATTATTCATCGAAGGGTTGAGTAATTGTCGCATCTCTGTTTCTGTGGGAGATATATCTCGCCTTGCAGCTAACCCCTGCCAAGGCTTTGTCGTCTGCTCGGGGAAAATCAATTGCGTATCGCTCATCAATAATGCAAAAGATTTCGTATTCGTTTGATAGAATCCCTCACCTAAACCCACCAAAACGAGTACAGAAATAACACCCCACATGATGGCAAGGATTGCGAGAAAACTGCGTAATCGATGCGCGAATAAGGTTTGAAAGGTCTGAGACAAAAGCGCAATCATGACTCTAGCGCCTGCGAAATCAAAATGATGGTTTTATCATCCAATTTGCCCACAGATTGAAGCAATGAAATACGATGACGCCAGTATTGATACAGTAATGATTGCAGCGCATTCTTACTTGAGAACAAGCGATTGTGTGCATCAATAACATCCGATGCTTCCGCCATTCCCGCAGCATAAACGACCTGTTTACTCTTTAGCACTCGCTCACGAGATTCAACTTGCTGCTGCGCAATTTCAACACGTTGCCAATCAATCGATAGCTGTGAATAACGATTTGAAATTGTACTTTTGATACCGATTTCTACCGATCTCGCTTCCTCTTTTGCGCGTAAAACTCGCAACTTTGCACGATCAACATTTGAACTCGTCGCGCCATTCAAGTCCAACGGTACGCTCAAATTTAAGCTGGCACTGAATTCACCGTCGCGCTTACTGCCATCACCGTAGTCGACACTTCCGGTTACCGTTGGGTAATACCCTGCTTTTGCTTTTTCACTCTCCAGCTCTACCACTCGAACATTTTGCTTCGCAGCCAATAATTCCGGACTGCTGTTACTCGCTAATTTTAGCCAGTTGTTCTCACCTTTCACGATAAGTTGAGGCTGTTTCAAATCTGTTGTATCAATTTCGTCCACCACATCCGATGGGAGATTAATCAAAGAGATCAGTACCGCTTTCTTATCAACCACATTTGATTGATTTGTGAGTATTTCCGCCTGTTCATCAACATGATTAGCACGCATATCTTCAAGTTCAGTGGATTGAATTTTACCCGCGTTATAACGCTGTTGAGTAATATTCAACATTTTCTCTCCCTCTGAGAACTTCTGTTGCGACAACCGAAGATCACCTTGAGACTGAGCTAACCCTAAATACGCATTTATCAGTCGAGCGGCGAGATCATTGTGGCTCTGCTTACGTTTCAGTTGAGCCGAAATATACGACGCTTGCGATTGATCCAGTTCCGACCATTTACTGCTATCCCATAGGGTTTGATTTAAGCTGATACCATAACGATTAGAGTTAGCACGGCCTCCATTGTTTCCGGTTAAATCCGTCCAATGACTACTCGCAGTGATCTCAGCACTCGGCAATAGCGCACTTTTGCTTGATCGTATTTCAACTTCGCTTATTTGCTCATCTAATTGTGATTGCTGGTAAGTAGGGTCGTAATATTTTGCGGCTTGCCATGCCTGTTCAATGGAAACTGCATGAGCCGATAAACTAAAAGCGGTGACCATCAGACCAGTGAATACAGTGCAACAACCTTGAGCCTTGATGTTAAATTTACGCATTTGGATCTCCCATCATCATACTGATATCAATGATCGACTCTCCACTCCCTAGCCCTGAAAGCACTTCTACACTGATTCCATCAGATAGACCTAGCGTCACTTTTCGAGGGGCATACCCGATTGCTGACTCATCAGGGATCCATACTTCAGGTTGCTCTCCATCAAAATTCAAAGCGCGTTCTGGGATTGTAACCACATCTGTCGCGTGTTTTAGTGTGATCTGAGCCGTAGCCGAAAAACCTGATCGAATGGTTATCTCTGGTGGGAATTGAATATTGCCAACTTCAACTTGGAAGCCATTATCAAAACTTTGAGATCCGTTTGATACTGTGCCGTTTAACGTTTCAGACTGCACCGCTACTTTGCTTAAAACACCTTGCATAACAATTTCAGGGTAAGGTGCAAGCGTAACGCTGACTGATGTCCCGACTTTTAGTTGCGCCGCATCATGCTCACTCACACTTCCCTTAAAAATCATATCCTGCATATCTGCGATAGACATCATTTCGGTTGCCTCTTGGCTCGATTCCGTCGAAATAATTGGCTCTCCAATTTCGACTTTTAAGTTCAAAATCGTGCCGTTTATTGGCGCTGTAATGGTCGAAGTTAACTTTGAGTTACCAACCGATGATTCTCCGCTTCTAATCAAATCAAAGTTCTGCTTTTTCTGCTGAACATCAGCCAAACTGGATTTCACGTTCGACTTTGCTTGGATGTATTCGCCATAGTTTTTCGGGATGATATTTTGCGCAACCAACTGATTTAAATTTTCAAGCTTCTGTTGTGCCGATTCTAGTTCAGCTTCACTTCGCATGAGCTCTGTATTAGCTTGTGTTAGCGCAGTAGGCGTTGGGTTCGGTCGCACCTTGATAAGAGGGGTGCCTACGGTAACTTCATCCCCCACTTGGTGATAAACCTCTCCAACAATGCCATCAATTTGAGACTTAATAGAAATAGAATGAGCAGGGACAATTTTTCCAACCGCAACCGCTTGTTTTTTGATGGTGCCTAATGTGGCTGAGATAGTAGGAAGAACATCACTCGATGTCGTAGATGGTGCGGTAAAGTAATAGCCAACTCCGGCAAGCGATACTGTAAATAATGCGATGAAGGCCCAACGTTTTTTCATGGTGTATTCCATATTCTATGTAAGTAAATGATGTTGGCAATAATGCTGAACAAACATCAGAATTCGGGTCGATATTGATGAAATTCAAGCAATATTACTCCCTTCATATCTCGCTGTATGTATGGATTTGTACTGTTTTGTACTCCTAGAGAGAAACGTCATTTACTTATCCCGATAGCCTGTTTAGACTCTGCGCACTTTCCTTTTGAATGGCATAAGTCTATGACTTTTTCTGAACTCGCATTGAACCCGGCACTTATCGCTTCCTTGCCTTCATCGATCAATACTCCCACACGCATCCAAGAGTTAGCCATTACGGCCACTTTGACGAAAAAAGACGTGCTTGCCTTAGCGCAAACGGGCAGTGGAAAAACCCTGGCATTCGGGTTGCCGTTACTGCAACAACTGATTTGCCATTCAAAAGATGAATCTGAGCTTGGGGTTAAGGGATTAGTGATTGTCCCGACAAGAGAGCTTGCTGTACAAGTGAGTGATTCGCTGCAAAAGAGCGCTCAAACGGTTGGTGTTCGCTTAGTCACGCTATGCGGAGGGATACCTCAAGAGGAGCAGATCGCACAAATGGATCGAAATCCTCACCTCATCGTCGCAACGCCAGGTCGCTTATTGGATCTTGTTAAACAGAAGCATGTTGACCTCAGCTCACTGACTCAACTGGTATTAGATGAAGCGGATCGACTGCTCGATATGGGGTTCTGGCCTGATATCCAAACACTGCTTGGCTTAATGCCTGTCTCTCGTCAAACGTCTCTATTTTCAGCCACATTGCCTGACAATTTACGATCTCTTGCAATGGATATATTGGATGAACCACTACAACTTGAAGCACACACAGCAAACAGCGTTGTAGAAGAGATTAATGAACAACTCTACTTGGTTAATAAAGGAAGCAAGACTCAAGCTTTACTTTCGTTAATCAAGCAAAGTGCTTGGAAGCAAGTGTTAGTCTTCATCAGTGCACGTGACAATGCCGATAATCTCACAAAAAAACTGGCCAAAGCAGGCATATCTGTCGCGGCTCTGCATGGCAATAAAGATCAAGCAGTGAGAGAACAGACATTAGACGATTTCAAATCTACTAAAATCCAAGTGCTAATTGCAACCGATGTCCTAGCTCGTGGCATTCACGTAGAAGCACTGCCTGTAGTGATCAATTTCGACCTACCGCTTAGTGCGCCTGTATACGTGCATCGAGTAGGAAGAACAGCCAGAGCAGGCCAAAGCGGTTTAGCCATCTCATTAGTCTGTCATGGGGAAAGCGAGGCACTAAATGCAATCCGATCTCTGACGAAGCGTGAGTTATCGTTATCGGAACTAGACGGGTTCCCGGTCACAGATAAACCGACCACCAGCAATTCAGGGGAAAGGAAGCGCGCACCAAGAGATAAGCAAGCTAATCGAAGAAGTGCAAAAAAGCGCAGCATCAAACAATTTAAAAGTAAAACGGATCGCTAACCAGTCGCTAAAAATATGCAATGGCCTGATTCACTACGATGAAGGCCGCTAACTCAGCGTCGACTTTAATTCAGTATTTTTTGATTAGGTATTTACTTTAATTAAACCCCTACGCTAATCAAATGACGCTAAGTTAGTCGTTGAATCCATTACATAGCAAGTGGGGTCTTATGAGGTCGAGATAGGAAGAACCCTTGAAATAGATCGACATTACATTGCAAGCAATTATCTAGTATGTCTTGAGTTTCAATACCTTCAGCGATCACCAGTGATTGCACATCACGCCCCAACCCCACCGCATGTTTCAGCTCTTGTTTTCCATCAGGAAAAGGGACATCCACAATACTTTTATCCAGTTTTAAAAAATCAGGTTGGATGATTTTAACGCGCGAAATGGTCGAGTGATCCGTTCCGTAATCATCCACTGCGACTCTGATATTGCTCTTTGCCAGAGCTCGAATGCCGCTTATCGCAAGATTCTTATCGCGCCCTTCAAATTCCATAATCTCATAAATGATTTGGTCAGACCTTAACTGCAATAGCGCTAATTTCTTTAATAAACTATCAATCGCGGTTTGATCGTTTGCGACAAGTTCAAAAATTGGAGGGGCTACATTAATAAATATACATTTATTTCTATAGATAGAGCGTGAAAAGTTGATGACATGAATCGCAGAGCACATCAATGTGGAAAAAATTGACTCTTCATCATCTCCTTCTATGGATTTAAAATAGTCGTAAGGGCTAACTGGATTCCCTTGAGAGTCAGAAATTCGAACTAAAGCCTCAACACCATAGACTTCCATATCTCTGTCATAAATAGGTTGATAAAAACTATTGAAAGACATGCCATGATGCACAGTGTATGCAAAGCCAGCTTCGTCGAGCCTAATGAGCTTCTCAACTTTATCGCGTATCTTTATATAGTCGTACTCAAACCCCATTGGCACTCATCCTCAATAAAAGCAGATACAAAAAGCCTAACACAATTGTCAATGTCATAGGTCTAGATTCGTAAGAAGTTGTAAGCAGCTCACTCATTCAATATCCCATACTTTATTTTGATTAAAATTCAGCCCGACAACGCTCAAACTATAGACAAACCAACATTGAGCGATCACAAAGCTAGATGCTTCCCCCTGCATACTCATCACATAAAAAACTAAAAAAATGGCAGGCTTGTTAGGGCCTGCCTAGGTGTCTTTTTCGTTTCAATTTGAATCTATGTTTCACTCTCTGTCACGGTAAGAGGAGATACAGGCACTTCTAAGAAACACGCAATCACTCGATATAACTCAGCCTCATCGACATTAATCACCCCATCAGACTCGATAGCAAGACGACAAGCCTCTAAGAATGCCTGCTTGTGCAATGGTTTAAGCTGAACTAAAAGTTGCAGTGCCACTTTGGTCAGATCCCAATTCGCGCTCTTGGCTTTTAATTCAGGTTTGGACATCTGAATATGCTCACAAGCCAGAGTAAAAGCATGATTCGCTTCGGCTTCACTGCTGTGACAAACCCAAACCAATTCATTCAATACCCACCGAGTACTTTCTTCTATCTGAGTCAGCGTTTTATTTTGTTTAACATGGCCTTGAACAGGTAAAAGTAACTTCTCCACCAAGTTAACCACGCACCACTCATCAATCGAATACTCATTGTCGGTATCCGCAAGAGCCTTTAATACATCAAGCAGCTTTTCAATTTGAGGAGGACTCATCGATTTAAGCGCTGGAATTGATAATTCTAAAAGCGATAACCGCAAATGCGAGGGGACTTGATAATCTAACCATGGTGATATTTTACCCCATAACCCCATAGGAATATGGCGAGCAATAATATCCCGTTGTTCATCACTACGATCATAGATCAGAAGCAACGGTATGAAACGCGCACTAAATGGCTCCCTTGCAAATCCCAATAATTCATCAGGGAATTGTGCAATCACTTTCTGGCCAATGTCACCGATATCTTCGGCAACCAAACCATTGGCCAAAACAGAACCACCTACCGCAACAGAACCGCCAACCACAACAGAATCTAACATCTCACTATTTAGCACTCTGTCACGGTTAGATTGAGAAGCAGACTTCGCTTGTTCACGGCTCTCATTATTCCGATCTGTTTTTTTCCGTGGAGAGATAAAATTGCCATCCCACTGTGGTTCAATTCGCTGAATACGATTCTCTAATGGTGGGTGAGTCGCAAATAAGTTATTAAACCCTTTAAGCTGACTCTGACCAAACATCATATGGCTCGCTTCTTGTGCATCACTTGACGCTAATAAGGATTGCTCAGAATGACCACCAATTTTCTTAAGCGCACCCGCAATACCTTGATCGTTACGAGTAAATTGAATTGCACTTGCATCGGCCAAAAACTCACGCTGACGAGATATCGCCGCCTTTATCATTGAACCAAATAGTGTCCCCGCCCAACCGACAAGCATAAAAGCAATACCAATCAAAATCAGTGCTCCGCCACTGTCTTTTGAATTCGATGAACTTGATCGACTGTAACTGCGGTATCGTGAAGTATCTAACACAAAACTGCCAACATGCCCCAAACATGTAATGCCATATAAGAGCCCCATTAAACGCATGTTCAATCGCATATCGCCGTTAAGTATATGGCTAAACTCATGAGCAATAACGCCTTGTGTCTCTTCTCTATTAAAGCTATCTAGTGCGCCTTGCGTAATACCGATAACAGCATCATCGACACTCAACCCCGCAGCGAATGCATTGATCCCTTTTTCATGTTCAAGTAAATAAACCGGAGGCACTGGCATTCCGGATGCGATAGCCATCTCTTCGACAACATTCAATAGCTGCCGATGTTGGGAGTTTGCGGTGTTTGATGAGAGTAAACGCCCGCCCATTTTTTCAGCCAGCCCTTGACCTCCACTATTAGAAAGCTCGATCAAGCGAAAGCTCATCGCACCTAGCACAGCCAGGGTTACACCACCAAGAGACATCAATCCATAACGAATCATTTCAGACTTAGTGACACTGTCACCAGAAACCTGAACATGCGCCATAACAATAACAGCGCTGAGAATGACACTTATCACCAATACGGCACAAACGAGTAAAAAAAGAAGTAGCCCCGTTTTTTTCCTTGCTTCTTCCTGATGTTGGAAGAAATCCATTAGAAACTCACCTTAGGTGCCGCTTGCATGGCTTCACTCTCTGCAAATTCCAACAATTTACCATCTTGAAAGTTAAACATATTGGCAAAAAATAGAGGTGGGAATGTCTGTTTATAGGTGTTGTAAGTGGTCACTGAGTCATTAAAGGCTTGGCGGGCAAAAGCGACTTTGTTTTCAGTACTCGTCAACTCTTCTTGCAGGTTTGCCATTGTGTCATTTGCTTTGAGTTCAGGATAAGCTTCAACGACAATATTCAGCTTTCCTAGCGCACCTTGAAGTTGACCTTCTGCTTGATTTAACTGTTTGATCGCACTTTCGCTGTCTGGATTCTCACTTGCCGCTTTAAGACCTGACATGGCTTGATTTCGCGCTTGAATCACTCGTTCAAAGGTCTCTTTTTCATGCTCCATATAACCTTTTGCGGTTTCAACAAGGTTGGGGATTAAGTCATATCGTCTCTTTAACTGAACTTCTATTTGAGAAAAGCCATTCTTAAAACGATTTCTCAGCGTGACCAGTTTGTTGTAAACCGAAACCGCATAAACAGCCAAAAGCACTAAAATAACAACGAATACAATCAATGCAGTCATACTACTATCCATATTTTATTTAAATGAATCAGTTTTATAACAGCTATTTAGCTTATATGCATCCGCAATCTATAAAATCACGATCAAGTCTTAAAGTTAGTCAAATAATGATAAACAGAAAAAGTTATGCTCCGATTCTTCTCGCGACCTCATCTCATAATCAATCTATGATGCAGGGTTGTAATTGCGTATACTTTGCTACCAAATTCCACTCTAATGCAGTAATAAAACCATGATTATTTTCACCACCAATGTCGGCGATATAGAGATTAACCTTGATTTAGAAAAAGCCCCTATAAGCTCAAAAAACTTCTTAAAATACTGCCAAGATGGCTTCTATACTGGCACTATTTTTCACCGAGTGATTAAAGGATTCATGATTCAAGGTGGTGGTTTTACTCACGAAATGGATGAGAAAGAGACTCGTGCCTGCATTGTAAACGAAGCGAATCGTGGCCGTAAAAATATGATAGGTACTCTAGCAATGGCTCGTACCGATGCCCCGCATTCCGCTACGGGACAGTTTTTTATCAACTTAGACAATAATGATTTTCTTGATCATACTGCCACAACGAATGCAGGCTGGGGCTACGCCGTGTTTGGTGACGTCATGGCGGGAATGGATGTGGTCAATAAAATCGCACAAGTAAAAACAACGTCTAAACACGGGCATGATGATGTGCCTTGCGAGCCTATCATCATAGAAAAAGTGACCATTTCATAGTGTTACTCTTGCTCACTTTTTAACAGAACATCATTAATGAAGTGGCTTAAACCTAATGGTACGGTACAAACATACCGCTAATTAAGTTATCACTCATTAAAAATATATCGTTAACAGTCTAAGTAAGGTATAACGGCGCGATGAAAATTCCAAAACGTATACAACCACTAATTGACGACGGTCTTGTTGACGATGTTATCGGTCAATTAATGAGTGGTAAAGAAGCCTCCGTATTCACAGTACTTTGTGGTGAAGAAATTCGCTGCGCCAAAGTGTATAAGGAAGCAAGTCAGCGCAGTTTCAAAAAAGCCGCACAATATCAAGAAGGTCGAAAAAGCCGTAATAGCCGTCGTGGTAGAGCGATGGAAAAAGGCTCGAAATATGGCCGAGCTCAGCAAGAGAAAGCTTGGCAAACCGCTGAAGTTGATGCGTTATATAAATGCGCAGAAGCTGGAGTTAGAGTCCCTCGTCCTTTCGGCTGTTTTGATGGTGTTCTATTGATGGATCTCATTACAGACGAAGATGGTGACGTTGCTCCACGCCTTAATGATGTCATGATGTCTGAAGAACAAGCTCTTGAAGATCACGCTCAAATGATGGTCTACGTGACTCGTATGCTGTGTGCCGGAATTGTACATGGTGATTTATCCGAGTTTAACGTTCTCGTTGATGAGTACGGCCCTGTGATTATTGACTTACCTCAAGCAGTAGATGCATCGGCTAATAATAATGCAGAAGTAATGCTAGCACGAGATGTGAATAACATGACGAGCTATTATGCTCAATTTGCTCCTCAACTCGCGGCGACGCAATATGCAAAAGAGATGTGGGCGTTATACGAAAAAGGGCTTCTTACTCCTGATACCGAACTTACAGGTCTTTTCGAAGAAGATACCACTAGCGCTGATGTTGATGGTATTTTAGATGAAATAGAAGCCGCCTATTATGAAGAGCAAGAACGCCGTGAACGAATCAGTGACGCGGAATCTACTACTTAAATAATGACTTATTTGCTGTTATAACCCGTTATGACAGCAAACTCTCTCAATTTTTCTACTCGCATTTCATTTGAAAAACATCATACCTTTCTTTAATACCTTCATCTTCACACCAACTGTAATCTAAGTTCCAATTTACATTATGAAGTGCTTATAATTCACACTCGAACCTTTATAAAGCGCGAAAGAGCGCTACAATGATAAAATAATAATTAAAGGGTTAGTCGTCGTTATTTTCCCTATCTATGCAATAAATGAAGAGAGTCAATATGACATCCAGTCTCCCATTATTAGAACAAATTAATCAGCTTCAAAGTAAACTTGAGTCCATTCAGAAAACAAATGAACAATTGAAAACTGAGCTAATTGTCAGCCAAGATAGATTTACTCGTTCACTGATTAATGCTAGTGAAGGCTTATGGGACTGGAACCTAGAAACAAATGAAATTTATTACTCCCCCCGTTGGAAAAAAATGCTGGGATACGATGATCATGAGCTGAGTAATACTCTTGATACATGGATTCAATTAATTCACCCCGATGACAAAGAACCCACTTTAGAAAAATTATTTTCCTATATTTCAGGTCAATCACTCTCTTATGAAACTGAAATTCGGATGATTCACAAAGATAATTACTATGTCCTACTGCATTCTTGCGCCATTAAATTAATTCGAAACTCTGACCGTTCGCCTACCAATATTATTGGTTACCATTTAGATATTTCCAAACAGCGACATGCTGAAACCTTCACTCAAAGTCATAACCAAATTCTGGAGATGATTGCCAAAGGTGAGCCAGCTAAAAAAATCTATAACGCGATTGGGCTGCTATATGAAAGCAGGCATGCAGGGCTACGATGTTCAATGCTAGAACTTGAAGGCGATATACTACTTCACGGCGGAGCACCTAGCTTGCCGAAAGAGTATTGTGATGCGGTTCATGGCTTAAAAATTGGGCCTAATATTGGCTCTTGCGGGACCTCTACATACACAGGGAAAAGAGTCATAGTTGCTAATATTGAAACGGATCCCAAGTGGGCTGCAATTAAGCATGTCGCCCTACCTCATGGAATGCGGTGCTGTTGGTCTGAACCAGTAAAAAGCTCCTCTGGTGAAGTCCTAGGTGCATTTGGCATGTACTATGATCACCCCGCAGTACCTAACGATGAAGAGTCTAAAGATCTTATTTCTGCTGCCATGCTGACGGGGATTGTCATGGAGCGAGATCAGAATCAAAAACGCATCCAATCATTAGCTTTTGTCGATGAACTTACCGGGTTATCTAGCCGTGCCCATTTTTATCAAGCACTCGAAAAACTTATCATTGAATCAAAAGAACATGATCTACGTTTCAGCCTTTTGTATATCGATCTTGATAGTTTCAAAAATATTAACGACAGCTTAGGGCATGATGTGGGCGATCAGCACCTCAAACAAATAGCAACTCGACTCACTGCGTTAAAAGAGAATGTATGCTGTCATGCTCGTCTAGGTGGGGATGAATTCTGCCTTATCATCAAGGAGCAAGGTAATAATTCAAATGCAGAATCTATTGCAAAAGAGTGTTTAAAGCTTATATCTATGCCCTCATCTCTTGCGGGCCGCAAATGTATTCAAACTTGCAGTATCGGAATTTCGACTTATCCCGATGACGGTTCCGATCTGAAAACACTATTAAAAGCCTCTGATATTGCACTATATTCAGCTAAAGATTACGGCAAAAACCACTATATTTTCTACAATGAAGATCTATTGCTCAAAGCGGAGTATCGCTTTCAAGTAGAACAGCTTTTGAGAGACGCTATCAATAACAATGAGCTATCTTTGGTGTATCAGCCTCAATTTGATTTCCTAACTGGTAAACTCATTGGTGTTGAAGCTCTGTCACGCTGGCATCACCCTCACCTTGGGCAAGTTTCACCTTTTGAATTTATTTCAATTGCGGAACGAATCGGCATGATTAAACCATTGACTGAAAGCGTATTAAAAAAAGCATGCACTCAAACCGTCTCTTGGATAAAAGCGGGAAACCCTCACTTAATCGTAGCCGTCAATGTTTCGCCAAGTCATTTCCTTGATGATGACTTCATTCCATTGATTAAACGAGTGCTTGAAGAGACAGGGATAGCACCGCAAAACTTAAAATTAGAAGTCACTGAAACGATCGACCAAACTCAACAACAAAATATTTCAGCCTTTAAGAAATTAAAAGAGATCGGTGTACTTATTGCTATTGATGATTTTGGGACTGGATACTCATCTTTCGCATCGCTAAAACATCTCAATGTCGACTACTTAAAAATTGATAAGTACTTTATCGATGATCTTTTATCTGATGACAAAACGCATCTATTAATTGGTTCAATTATCGATATGGCGCATAAACTAGGCTATAAAGTAATTGCCGAAGGTATTGAAGAGGAAGAACAACTCAATATTCTTAATGAGCTGAAATGCAACATCGCTCAAGGCTACCTATTTAGCGAACCCGTTTCCGCTAATGACATATCAGAACAACTTGCGATATTGTCTCCGAGCTCACAGCCCCAGCCAGTTCTCAAAAATAAGTAAGCACTACCTTTTGGTATTTTTCTCAGGGACTCATTGAGACATATATTTCGTGTTTGCCATCATGTGGTGTTTTAGTATCGCTCTTGTGAAGTTGAGTGAGCGATGCTGTTCACTTAAACAAAATATAACCATTTCTTTAGATGTATTCTCTAAGATCGATACCGCTCAAGCCTCAATTCTCTTCACTATATTATCAATCGTTAATTTAACCTTTGCTAACTGAATATTTGATCTTGTGTGAAAATATAATTATTCGTGACATTTATAAATGAAAGCATCCTCATACAGTGATAATGTTGAGCTATAGAGTTATTACTCTAACTCAAATATTAAAAGGGGATTATTATGAAATACATAACACCCATTTCATTACTTTTCGCAGTCACTTTAGTTGGTTGCCAAACAGATGAAACCGCCACCAACTCGTCTGCACAATCTAATGCAAATGCCATTACTCAGCAAAAACGTGAACTCGCGAGACAGCTTAGTCAAAGCTACAATAATCTTGAAACAACATTAAAAACGCAGATTAATGCTCAACATTTAAATATTTCTGTCTCTCAATTATTCGAATCTCAACCAAATGCTGACTTCAGTCAAAAGATGGTAATGGCCGACGCTCAAATTCGTTCAATGAAAGGTATTGAAGAATTCACTCCTGAAATATTAGAGTTGCGTATTGCTGATATATCGATGGTCAAAGAGTGGAAAGAAGGCCAGAGCCCATTATTTGCATTCGAACCCAAAGGGGATGACGAAACATGGCAGTATATTGAAGCATTTGATGTTTATGGCCAAGTCCACCAGCTGGATGTTGACCAATTACCAGATGTTCCAGTTTTTGTAGTTGATAGTAATAGTAGTAGAGAGCTCACCGCTGGTGTACAAGCAATGCGGAATGAGATGAACAAACTTGATAACGGCATATCACTCAGCACCAGGAAAACAGACAACGGTTCTTTTGCGACCGCAACAATGCAAAAAAATATAACGTCTGATGATCCACAACCGATTTCAACAACCATACTGAAAAAAATTCGCTTAGCCGATGATCAAGAACCTTGGATCTCGGGTAAAGCAGAAATCTATGCCATTGTGACTGGTATCAACCCGAGCCGCGATAAGCCAATTGTTGATTTAGTAGAAATGCCGTACTTAGACTACGACAATCAAGATTACCACCCTAATCAGATCATGATTCAGTGGTCTCGCTACCGTTGGGGTGCAGCAGATCTTATCCTAATGGAGCAAGATGATGGCACCGACTACAAGGAACTTGGCAAGTTGTTAGTCAAAGTAGCAGAGGAAGTCTTGAAGTTGATACCAGATCCAGAAGTTCAAGCTTATGCCATCATTCCTCAAATTACAGGTAAAATCATAGACGCAATCCCCGATGGTCTATTAGTAAATGATGATGACTTTGTTGACGTATTTTACACCTTAATGCAAGACACTGATTATGTGGATCACCCAGCCGCTAGTGGTAATGCAACGGCAACATTCGAGCCATTAACAATCAACCCAACTCGTCAATAAAAATAGGAATAAGTAGATATACGTTAGTTCATATATCTACTTATTAATCATAACTAAAATGCGTTAAGTAACATCAAGCTCCCCCTTTTCGGAGCCTTTTGTGTCGCTAAATAATTCCACCTAATCTCAAATTCTTCGACATATTATATCCAGTAACCATAAAGCCCGTCTCTTGATATAACGCCAATGCACGTTTGTTGTGATAAGCCACTCTAAGCTTGATTTGAACAATCCCACCCTTGACTAACTGCCCTTCCAACAGCTTCAACGCTTCGGTTCCATACCCTTTACCGCGACATGATTCATCCACATAAAAATCATAGATAGACGTAGAGTGTTCCGCTTCATTTGGACAGTGCCACAAATACCCGACAACGCGAGACTCAGCCTCAATACACAGTAGTTTATGTACATCTGTTTTATATCCATCAGGGAAACTACGTAAAAGGTCTTTACGAGCCAATGTCTGTGCAAGCTCAAGTGAATGCCCATAGTTTTCCGCAATTTCTTGGCTGTAATCCGCTATAAAATAATCACAAAAGGCAGGATACTCTTCTTCTCGCATTGGTCTTAAGGCTATTACCATAACTTTCATCCTTAAATCGTATTTCATAAATGACTTTTGAAGCTCAATGTCCAAGTTACTGACCAACACCAAGCTCATTTGAGCTATTATTGTGTCAATTTAAACAATAAATTGGCTAACTGGGCATTATATTTAGTGATTATAAAAAATAAGTCCCCCACTCTGGATTTATTGCACTATAATCTGCGGCCGTATTTTTGGTTATGCTTATGTTTGGTATTAGCCGTTAGTTTTAGGAACAAGATATGTCATTTGCATCACAAAATTTTTCTCCCGAAATCGTCAAAGCTCTTACTGAATGTGGTTATGAGAAGTTAACACCTGTTCAGCAGAAAGCGATTCCGATGGCTCGTCGTGGCCACGACATTCTTGCTAATGCTCAAACAGGTACGGGTAAAACCGCTGCATTTGCATTGCCAATTGTGCAAAATATTTTAGATAAAGCAAAGCCACGTAGCCGTCACCAAGCTCGTGCGGTGATCCTAGCACCAACACGTGAACTTGCTGCTCAAATTGCGCAAAACGTCCAAGACTACACCAAATATACAGAGCTTAAGACTGTCGCGATTTACGGTGGCGCAAAAATGTCATCTCAAGAACGAGCATTAGAGCAAGGTGTTGACATCCTTGTCGCAACTCCAGGCCGTTTAATTGAGCACTTAGAGCTAAAAAACGTCTCTTTAGTTAACCTAGAGTTCCTTGTTTTTGATGAAGCTGACCGTATGCTTGATATGGGCTTCATTTCAGCGATTGAAAAAATCATGTCCGGTATCGCATCTAAGCCACAAACGATGCTGTTCTCTGCGACCTTCTCTGCGCAAATGAATAAACTGGCAGGTGAGATCCTTCGCCAACCGAAACGTATTGCCGTTGCTCGTGAAAATGTCACTGCAGATACAATCGCACACGTTGTTTATCCTGTAGAGCAAGCACGAAAGCGTGAGATGCTTTCTGAACTGATCGGTCGTAAAAACTGGAAACAAGTTCTCGTATTTGTAAACTATAAAGAAACCGCCAATGAGCTTGTGAAAGAGCTTAAATTGGACGGAATTAAAGCGGTTCTTTGTCATGGTGATAAAGCACAAAGCGCACGCCGCCGCGCATTAGATGAGTTTAAAGAAGGCAAAGCACGTGTGATGATTGCAACGGATGTTGCTGCTCGTGGCTTAGATATTCAGAACCTGCCGCATGTAGTTAACTTTGATATGCCATTCTTAGCTGAAGATTACGTTCACCGTATCGGTCGTACTGGTCGCGCAGGTCAAAAAGGTCATGCTGTCTCTTTTGTAAACCGCGAAGAAGAGCTAACGCTACAGCAAGTTGAGACTCTTATTGGTCAGCGTATCTACCGTAAAGAGCTTGAAGGTTATGAGCCAAAAAACCGAGACGCACTAATAGAAAAAATGCACTCAAAGCCGGCTTTCAAAAACCGTAAAACGCGCACAAACAATCCTAGTGATGCGAGCCAAGGTGATGCAGAGCGTCGTGCTCGTCTACGTAAAATGATTCGCAATAAGCAATAAGCAATACGCAATCAACAATCACTACAAACATTTAAGGGCGATACTTTTCAGTATCGCCCTTTTCTATTATTCATCATTAAGATGCGTTTTTTAAATTACGTTTTGACGGTTTTCGCTGATACAAGTTAGAGATGTTACCAATCAACATAAGCAAACCACCCCAAATCAAGGCGCTATCAAACGGTTCATTGTAGAAGATAATCCCAACGACCGCGATTAAAGGTAAGCGCAGAAAGTCTAAAATAGTCACCGTTGTCACTTCCGTCATTTGCAGAGCTTTACTCATACAAAAGTGAGCGGATAGAGCAGTAAAACTGATTACTCCAACCCAGAACCATTGATTGCTATTCGGCATGACCCAGTCCCCAATCGACAACACTAACCCCATCGGTAACTGAATTAAGCACATATAGAAAACGATAGTCAGTGGCTCATCGGTTTTGGATAATGATTTCGTTGATGTGTGGGCTACAGCAAAACAGACAGCAGCACCTAAGACGATGAATGAATTGCTATCAAATATATCGCTTCCAGGCTGCACTATAACTAAAACGCCAAGCATACCAACGCAAATGGAGATTCCCTTTTTCAAGGTTAATCGTTCATTCAAAAAAATGGCTGCAATAATTGCCGCCCAAAATGGCACGGTGAACTCCAACGCAAACACTTCCGCCAGTGGCAATAAAGCGATGCCAAGAAACCAGCCATACTGAGCAATGAAGTGAAATACGTTACGAAAGGCATGAGTTCGTAAGCGGTGAGTTGATAAAAGAGAACGCTTACCAAGAGATAATATAATCCCGCTAATAATCAGCAATCCAAAAATACTACGCAAGAAAAGTGCTTGGAAAGTTCCGATTTCACCACTCAGTTCTCTTGCTCCAATCGCCAACATACAAAATGACACTAAAGCTCCTACCATCCATATCAATGACTTCATCGGTGTGAGAACTCCTTTCTGCACAAATTTGTCGTCTAATTGTTTTACTCTTTAATCAGTAATAATCCAAGACGACCTTTGTCTCGAATTCCATCGGGTTTATTGACTAACTTCTGTTTCAATATGGAAAAACCAATCTGTCTACATAGATTAACGAGCTCATCGACTGGGTAGGCATCGTAGTAAAACTCTACATCAAACATGGTTCCGGTAAATGCTGGAATATTTTCTTTACTACCACCGCTTGAAATGATGGCCACGCCATCCTTATCTAGTGCGTTATACACTTTCCTCAAAATCTCTTCGTGGTGTTCTCGGGGTATATGGAATAAGCAGTCCCAAATAATGATCCCTTGATAAATACTCCCGATATCATAGGTTTCTAATTTTGCATGGATAAACTGAGCTTGAGGAAGTAGAGATCGTGCGGATTGCAGCAGCTTTTCGGAGCCATCAACACCAAGAACTTGAAAACCATGTTTAATCATTAGTTGATCAATTGGAATACCAGTACCGCAGCCAAGATCAAGAACATGAGCATTTAGTGGTAGACAGTGAATAAATTCGTTAAATAAGACTTTATCTGGGGTAGGTAGATTCTGTCGTATTTCAGTCCACTGCTGTGAAATCAGATCGTAATTCGCTTTCATCATCAAATTCCTTTTGATACATAGCTTTTGATACATAGCCCCTAAGTGTCAATAATAATGGGAATCTCACTATCAATTTATATGGTTTAAGAGCATCACTGGTTTGAGTTATTGAGATCTTCACGATCAGATTTTTTTAATTTACTGACCACCAACTTATACGATTGAACGGCCAAATCTTGCAGCATCGCTTCATCAACATCACCATTGATTGCAATTGAAATCCAGTGTCGCTTGTTCATATGGTAACCCGGACGAATGGCATCAAATTCACTGACGAGCACTTCCCCATCGGCAGGCGTACATTTCAACGTCACATAGGGATCATCTGAGGTCTGAGACGTTAACGCAAACATTTTACCTTTGACTTTAAATACTAAAGCCTCAGGTCCAAATGGATAACTCGATTCTGCCGCGACACATTGTTCTAGGTAGTCTTCAATAGATTTTAAGGTCATCATAAGTTAGTGCTTATTGGTAAATGAACATACTATTATTGATAACAAATCTCTTTCAATTCATCTGAGAGCCATTACTCAAAATCGGCCAACAAGTTTTTTAATAATCCATTGGCCTGTTGAATCTGATCTGGCGTTAATGCCGTCACTAAACGGGTTTGAATATCGACATGTTGCTCTATCATTTCTTCAATTAAATTCAATCCTGTGGTTGTTAATATCACCGTCACACTGCGTCGGTCCTTCTTACTATGCTCTCTCTCGATAAGACCTTTCCCTTCAAGCTTGTCGAGTCGGTTCGTCATAGCACCAGAGGTAAGCATCATTGATTCAATCAATTCTGAAGGGGTTAATTTATACGGTTGTCCCGCTCGGCGTAGCGTAGCCAGTACATCAAACTCCCCCATTTTTAGATCATATTGCTTATGTAACATCGCCACCTCTGCTTCCATGTGTTTAGTCACACGCATCAAACGTCCCATTAATGCCATCGGATCAGTATTTAATTCAGGCTTCTCTTTTGCCCACTGAGCGACAACTCTATCAATCGCATCCATATACCCTACTCCGCAGATTCAAACATCAAGATTAAGTATCTTAGCACGAAGTGTCTTAACATAAAGATACTTTACAGTGCGTAATTTAAAGCGTAGATTACACACAAATATCTTCACATAAAGATAATTAATATGAATATACTTCTAGCGATGATCCCTGCCTTCTTTTGGGGTACCACCTATGCGGTGACTCAATACACTTTACCCGACTGGCCTCCGCTTTTATTAGGAGCAATTCGAGCGCTTCCCGCTGGTTTACTCTTACTCATGCTAAAGCCGAGTTTGCCAGAAAAAGGTGAATGGCGAATTCTGTTCAGTTTAGGTTTAATCAACATTGCCATATTCTTTAGCTTGATCTTTGTGATGGCTTTAACCCTTCCTTCTGCCATCTCTGGTGTGGGAATGGTTTCTGTCCCTGTTTTTGCCATGCTGTTCCACTGGGTAAGATATAAGCGACGTCCGACAACTGTTCAGGCAATATCTGGGACATTACTGATTTTTTTGGCGTGGAAATTATTCGATCCTAACTCTATTACACTGAACCCCGTTGGTTTATTGGCCATGGTAACGGCCATTCTCTGCATTGTGATCGGCAGCGGCATAACAAAATCACTTGGAAACCGTATGCATTGGTGGAAGGTTTTAAGTTGGCAGTTAATTATTGGCGGAGCGATTTTAAGCTTAGCGGCTGCACTGCATTCTGTTATGAACCCCAACGTTTACACTCATGCATTAGCTCAAGTTGACTTCAAAAATGTAGCTGGCTTAAGTTGGTTAGTGATTCTAAATACTGCGTTTGGGTATGGTATGTACGTTTGGTTACTGCAGCGAATGTCTGTCGTCGATTTCACATTTGGGGGGATCGCAAATCCAATTGCGGGAATTATTACGGGATTACTTCTGTTAGGTGAATCTTTTACATTGCTTCAATACGCACTGATGGCTGGTATGATCATCACCTCTTTACTTCCACAGATACTCATTGCATTGAAAAAAAGCAATTCACCAAATTTGTCGCAATCGAGCTAAGCATCGGATCTCTATTAATCGGCAGAGTTATCATTCCGTAGTCCATTCATTCACTTCTATAGATAAGTAACTCTGCCCATACATTTAATAAAGTCTGCAATTTAGATCGCAAAATAGGCAAGGATTAACTAGAATAACAGAGGTTTCTCACTAAAAGCGCTTGAATTTGTTAGTACTTTGTACGAAACATTGCACCAATGAGGGTTTTT
Organism: Vibrio clamense; assembly: GCF_050337905.1. Classification (NCBI taxonomy): domain Bacteria; kingdom Pseudomonadati; phylum Pseudomonadota; class Gammaproteobacteria; order Vibrionales; family Vibrionaceae; genus Vibrio; species Vibrio clamense. The sequence goes on from NZ_JAKJTJ010000018.1 coordinate 358,027, forward strand.
CGTTAAAGCACCATTAATTACAGGTTCAATGAACTCAAGTTTTTTGTAATTATGCCTTTTCTCGTCAAACTAAGTGATCGTATAGTCAAGCTAGCCATTAGTAATTCAATTAATAGAATGAATAATGAAAAAAGACGAATTTCAAAAATCTACGGCTAATCTTAAAAAAGCAGTTCCACTGATGATGAAGAACCGTGTCTCAACGACACCGGCGAATTATGCATTGTGGTATACCTACGTTGATAATGCCATTCCTCAACTTAATCGTGAGATGGACGGCATTATTGAACATTATGGTATTTGCCCACCAGCAACTGCCGAGCAACTTTACAATAATTATGTCGCGAGTCGTTCTGAAACAAACATGAATGAATTACGCGCCAGTATTGAAGTTTTGATCAATGAAGTCGCTCACTCTATGAATGATACGCTTGCTGACACTTCGGCATTTTCAGATATGATCAACCAAAGCTTCAGTAATCTTTCTCGTGTGGAAGATGAAGGTTTGTCCATGGATGAAGTCATGAAAGTGATCAGAAAGCTGGTGTCTGAATCTAGAGATATTCGTCACTCGACTCAATTTTTGAATACTCAGTTGACCACGGCTAGCGAAGAAATTTCTCGTTTGAAGTCACAGCTTGTGGATGTGCAAAAAGACGCGCTTTTTGATAGCCTTTCTAGTCTTTATAACCGAGGCTCATTTGATCGCGATTTAGAGACATTGTGCAAAGCAAATCAACCTATGTGCCTGATTTTAGCAGATATTGATTATTTCAAATCATTCAACGATGAGTACGGTCATCTATTTGGTGATACCGTTATCAAAGGCATTGCTCGTCGGCTCCAGCTCAGTTGTAGAGATGGCATTACCGCTTATCGCTTTGGTGGTGAAGAGTTCGCAATCATCGTACCAAATAAATCTCTCAGAATTGCACGCCAATTTGCAGAAACTAACCGCCGTAGCATTGAAAAACTATCGGTAAAAGATCGACGCAGTGGCAAACAAGTTGGGAATATCACGGCATCCTTTGGGGTGGCCGAATTTATTGAAGGTGAGTCACCTATTCAGTTGATCGATCGTGCAGACAAACTATTATATGAAGCAAAAAAACTAGGTCGAAATAGAGTAATGCCGATTTAGTTTTGCACATACATTTTTGCCGATCCCGTTTCAGCTAATTCAGTAATAGCCCAATTCAGTAACAACCCAACTCAGTAACTACCCATTTAGTTATCTCAGATTGAAACAAAGAAGGCTTCCCAATCGGGAAGCCTTCTTTCGGTTTGGTATCACTAGATATTAAAACAATAATCTAGACAGTAATCTTCACCACTTTTCGCTGTAAATTCTTTATCTTCGCTGCATGCTCTTGGTTTTCCACGCTCATCACCTTTTACTAAGCTAACCCAATGTCGCATGGCCGCCATGCTCGACTCTGTTGGGATTTGGCTAAATGTGGTGCAAGTTTCGAGTTGAATATCATCGATACTAATCAGCTCAACACAACCTGTCCCCTTACGACAGCCAAACTGAACCTCAAGGTGGCTACCACTACCATCTTTCAGGAGAATTGAAGCAGGGTCCGACTTTTCTCCCATGTATGCTACAAAGTGTTTTGGGTGTTTCAAACCACTGTGCTGACCGTTTTTGAAGTAAGCCAGAACGTGGCGATAGTCAATTACGTAGCTTGTTACATCTTGATGAGTACCATTTTCTAGTGGAAAAAGTCTATCAAGTAGCTGTTTAGCTTTGATCTGCTTTTCGCTCTGCTGGTTTGCGCTGATAGTCTCTACGGCAAAGACAGCTTCAGCGATAAATGGTTTGTTTTGTTTTTGTATTTCTGTTTTATCGAATGTAAGCATATTCATAGTCTTTCCCTCTTGGCTAACTATATTGTTGGTTAACTATCCCTGTCTTCAGCTCTATTTTTACTCTGCAAACGTGGTGATTAACTCATCAAAACTGTGTTCTAGAGCAATTATTCCAAACAGATGTTTATTTTTGTTATCGGTTTGTGAATTGCTTAGTTTGTAGACTACAACTTTTTTGACTACAATTTCACAACAAAAATTTTACAGTGTGAATTTTACAAAATGGCCTTATCAAAAAGCTTAGTCAGACAGTCACATTTCTTAGGGACTAAAATTAGAAACCTTAGAAAACGTAACCATTTAACAATGGAAGATCTCTCTGCACGATGTATACGCGTCAACCCAGAGTACGCGCCATCCGTCTCTTATCTCTCGATGATTGAGCGAGGAAAGCGTGTACCAAGCATCGATATGCTAGAAGTCATCGCGAACGTTTTTCAAAAAGAACCCACTTGGTTTTTAGATGATGAACCGGAGCAACAAGCAATCACTCCAGATAAGGGAAATAGGGGGGGGATCAGTGGAATGGCATTAGAGCCAAGCTTCCTGTTCTCTAATGACATTCTACAAATAGCGATACCTGAAATGTTGTCGCAGACGGGAATCACAGGGCGCCAATTTGCTCACCTTTTAATTCGAGCACACCAAGAGAGCTTACAAAATCACTTCCCTGACCTTGAACGTGCCGCAGAAGAGGTTGGACTTAAGAGATTAAATTTAGCCGTTGAAGATTTGATCGACATTGCGAAGAGTTTGGGGATACAAATTCGCTGGGTCAACCGAACCCCAAAAGATGTAGTCGACGAATTAGGCATCAATGCAAAGCAGCTAGTCACCTCTTTTTTTGAGCCACCAAGTACCATTTACCTCAATGAAATACTCAAGCAGTACCCTACTCGCCTGAAGTACGATCTGGCGGTTTACATCGGCCATTGTATTTTACACAGTAAAGAAGGCTTGAAGAGTGTACTTTCAGTTGGGCATAACAGCAGTTGGGAGGACAGCGGATCTAGCGAACCAACCTCGGTTCTCAATTCACAAGATATCTTACAAGCTTGGCGCGACTTTGAATCAAGCTTTTTTGCTGGCGCGCTGCTCTGCCCTAAAGTCCCTTTCCGCCAGTTACTGGATCGCAGCGGTTATGAAATTGACGTACACAAACTCGCAGGTGTTTCTCCATCTGTTGCAATGAGAAGAATGACGGTTGTTTCACCTTACCCACACTGGCACTATTTCGATGCCTATGGCCCAGGGAAACTAAAAGCCGTCTATCGCGGTAATGGCATTCCTCTACCTTGGGGTAACATGAGAACCGTTGCAGACCCTTGTCAGCATTGGGCGGTATTTAGACGCCTTTCTGAACCGAAAGCTGGCAGCTCAGCACAAATATCCATACTGAATGTTGGCGATGAGCCTAGAATCTACTGTTGCGAATCGGTCAACATGACAGATCCTGCAGGCAACAACCGAGTGTTATGCGCTGGTATTGATTTAAACCCAGCAATTGATGCACAAGGTGGGGATTCCCGATCCATTGCTGAAGAGCTAAAAGCGTCCTGTGTGAGTAATGGTGGATCCGTGATCATCCCAAGGCATATTAAGAAAGATCTCACGACGATTGCAAAAATCCTGAACATTAACTGGATAGAACGCGGCATTGAAACTGAGGCTCGTTTAATTTGCTCTAGAGGCGGCTCATGCCCTAGAAAGCCAAGTTGCTACGCGAAATGTGGTGAAGAGTAATATCAAAGAAAATAGATGAGTAACCGACAGTGAACAGCACAAAAAAATAAAGGCTAAGCCACTTTTGCTTAGCCTTCCTTTTTTATATTCAAAACTCACACCATTAAGGCGTTATATGAACAAAGCTAATACGTTGTTTTGTTAAGCCTTCAATCTGTTCAATTTTACCCAGACTTTGCTTGGTTTGAATATCTCCTTGATAATAATAAGGTTCGATCACGCCTTTGTAGCCTTCAGGTAATGCAAAATAGAGCTGAGCAGGCTTCTTGTAATACTGTTTGGCGCTTAAATACCCAACTAATGCATGCTCAAATTGATGGTAACCATTACCCCAATGGAACGCTTTAGTACTTCTGGAGTTTAACCCTACCCCACCATATTGATGATCGACCCAAGCATTCATGAAAGCATGCTGTGTATCCGATTGCTGGGTGATCCGACTGCCATCCAACATGTTCAATGTCATTGAAGATTGATCCAGTTCCGCCCACTCCCAAGAAGAGGTCCATGGATTATATGGTCGACTCTTCCATCCAGAGACCTTTTTTCGTCCATGCCACTGGGTTTTCAGCGGTTCAATGAAATAAGCTTCCGCGACTGAAAAATCATAAGTATTACTGGCTCTGTCGACGGTGACTCGCATCCCTTGTTCACCCAATGTTTCCCAATCTGTATTATCAAAATATCTTCCAACCAGATAGGTCATCCAGAATGCTTTTGTTGTGTGAGCAAAATCATTGTGCTTTGCCTCTTGCATCATCATGGCTTTGTGATGAATAGCACCATAGTATCGTTTCTCTTCCACAGAATAATACTGTTTCGTCATTTGATCTGTTAGCCAATAAAGATCCTGACGCCATTTTTTCTGCACTTTCTCGGGTAATAACGGGGTGACAAGCAGCAGATAGCCGTTGATCTGATCGAGTTGAGCCACCAACTCTCGCTGTTTAGCACTCTGCTCATCGCCATCTCTTAACACCCAATTCAAATCATTATTTTTGAGGTTCTTATACTGCTCAAAGATGAATGCTTGCTGTTTAATTAATGCCTTTTCCACTACAGGATCACGAGTCAAATAGTAATAAAAAGCCAAACCAACTAACGCATATGCTTGATCTTGTGATGTTCTCTGTTGCCACTCCAAACCTGGTTGTCCATCTTTAACGAAGCTGATGAACCCACCATGTTCGTTATCTATTCGATTTCTCAATAGAAAATCGACACCAGACTTTGCCAAAGCGAGCGCTTCTTCATTACCAGTCAGATGATAAATCACCCCATACGCGTATATTTGTCGAGACTTCATTCGAGTGTAGTCACGATCAAAATGCGGTGATATCCAGCTAAGGTTTAATTCGGGACAGACGTTATTAACATCTAACACCTCACCATTATCACAACGGAATGTAGGGAAATTGCCTTCCGGAACTCCTTTCGCAGATTGCATTAACCAGTATGGCTGTAAGCCTTCTTTCGCATGTTCTATCCATTGATCGCCAGTGGGCAAAGGAAGCGTTTTTTCAGGAGTGAGATCGGTTACGGCTGCCAATGGGGTTGCAGAAAACATTACTGACAGTAACAAACTGAATTTATAGTTTTTTCTATGTGTACTATTGAAATAAGACCGTGCCATGCTTAACCCACTCCTGATTCAGAAATGGTGAATATAAGTACTAATACTTACGCATACTGTCTAAACGATCACAGGAAAAATCAATATCGGGACATTAAATTTATAATTTAAGGAAGGGCGCACATACTGCGCAAATTTATGCAAAAAAAAACCAACCACAAAAACTGTGATTGGCTATATATTTGTGTGAACAAGGTATCATTCACTAACAACGTCAGTTGGCTAGGTGACCCTCGGCTTAAGAAGGGTCACTATTAATAATGCAGAATGTGTGCCAACTTTAAATGTCCATTTTATATGCCATTACGCACACTTTTAAAGCGATAATCTTTGATTTTTTGCATAACGCATTTTCATTTTGCAAATTAGCATGATTTTGCTAGTGAGCGCTTTATAAGTTATTCATCTAACAAAGTATTGTCTTTAATACTAAACGCAGATCGATAGAGGTACTCAGCTTGTTTAGTTCAAAATTATAAATGCATACAAATTACATAAATAACACAACCAACAACACTTCGATCACATTAATTACAAAAAATCTCACTTTTGATAATTGATTCATTTGTTGATAATGAAATCCACAAAAACAGCACCTATACTCTAACTAGGATTTCTATAATTATAAAAAATACAGCTAGGGATTTATCAATGCGCTCACTACTACGCCAGTTCCCCCTCTACATTATTGTCACCATTATCGCAGGTATACCTTTAACCCTATCCATAATTTTAGCCAGCTTATCTGTCATTGAATTTAAACAAGAATCATCACTTTCTTCGCAAGATCAAGAAGTGGTAGAGCTTGTGATCCTCTATGACAACATTGCTCATAACTTGGCGGTAGAGCGTGGACTTACCGCTGGAGTGCTAGGCAGTAAAGGTAAAGCCGCTCAAGTAGAGAAATTAAAAAAGCAGCGTAAGGTTGCAGATACTCATATACAAGCACTTAAAGGCTTTTCACCTGTTCACATAAAGCCAGAGTTAGCGTCAAATTTAATGGGTGATGTTCAAAAACAATTAAGCCGTTTAAGTGAAGTTCGCCGTCAAGTAGATACCTTGCGTCCCAACTTGTCTCCTTTTGCTTACTACTCGGATCTCAACCAGCTCGCCATTGATAACGCAATCATGCTGCTCGCCAGTATTAATAATTCTGAAATAGCCTCTCTTGGTAAAGCATTAACCTCTGTCGTTGTCATGAAAGAGCGTGCTGGGCAAGTTCGTGGGGCGCTAAATGGCGTGTTCTCACGAGGTAATGCAACGGCTGCGATTTACGCCAATGTGCAAAATTACATCAGCTCTGGCAATTATGCTCTGCGCAGAGCAAAAATTGAAATGCCGACTCAATTCCAACAGCAGTTAGAGCTCGCGAGAAACTCGTCGACATGGAAAAATGTGAATCAAATTAAGGACTCATTCTTATCTCAAAAGTCCAATCTCAATAATATCGATGGGCCTGATGCAAGCTCATGGTTTGGATTAGCAACAGATCAAATCAAGCTGATTAACCAAGTACGCAACCAACTTCAAACTGAAATCAGCACCATTTCTACTGAACAAGCCATTCGAGCAAACAACTTACAAAACTCACTGCTAGTGGCGACAATTGTCATTGGAGCGTCTCTCTTATGGGCTCTTGTATTTTGTGTTACAGGCCTGCGTCATCGTGTTGGGTCTCTCACGACGCACTTGGGTAACATGTCTGCACAACGAGATCTAAGTGTTGAGCTTAACTCAGTAGGTAAAGATGAAATTTCATATATTTCTCGTAGCATAAATCAACTCACCCAGAATATCCGCTCGTTATTATCGGATGTCACTAGTACCAATAACAACAGCACACAACGATTGAACACGATTGTAAGCAACGCTCAAGAGCTAGGTCAGAGTAGTCAATCAACCACCGCTAAATGTGCAAACATAGCCACCGCAATGACGGAGTTATCTCAGTCTAGCCTTGAGATTGCCGCCTCTGCTGAAAGGGCGCTAACTGAAACTGATGAGATGAAGAGTCAAGTTCTAGAGTGCCAATCCCAAAGTGAAGCTTCATTTAATTCTGTAGAAGGGCTGATTACTCAGATTAACGAAACAGAAGCTTGCATGCTCGAACTGGAGCAAGATACGCAAAGTATCAGCCAAATTGTAGAGACCATCAGCGCCGTTTCAGAACAGACTAATTTATTGGCATTGAATGCCGCGATAGAAGCCGCACGAGCAGGTGAACACGGGCGCGGTTTCGCCGTTGTCTCTTCCGAAGTACGTGATTTAGCTCATCGTAGCCAAGAAGCGACTGAAAGTATCAGTAAGCTACTGGAAAAAATCACCACCAATACGAATAAGTCTGTTAGCAACATGAATAAGAGTAAACAAGCGAGTGATGACACTTTTGTATCGGTTGATGTGGTACGAGAGAGCGTGGCTAAACTGGAGTCGGTGATTGAGCAAGTCAGCGAGCACATTACGAGTATTGCCAATTCAACAACTGAACAATCGAAAGCCAGCGAAGATGTCGATAAAGATGTCGATACATTATCAGAAATTGCAGACCAAACTGGCGTTCTTGCCAATGAGTTAAACACTATTGTGACCAGCTATAAAGAGGAAGTGTTTAACGTTCAAGAGCAACTCAATAAGTTTAAACTCGTTTAATCTCTTTTCTCTCAATCATAAACAATGGCGCTGATGTTTTTCAGCGCCTTAATTTTGAGTAATAACGAAATTAAACGTGCCAGTTCACGGTCTACATTGGGACGGCTCTCACCCCTCACTTCTGAGATTACGACTTGATTATAATACCCCTTACTACCCTAGCTCTAATTGCCTTTGCTGCTAATTCTGTCTTATCTCGACTTGCTTTGGGATCTGAATTAATCGATGCGAGTAGCTTTACGAGTATCCGATTATTTTCAGGTGCCATCACACTCTACGCTCTTATCAAATTATATTTACCACCACGCGTTCACTCTCAAAGCTGTGACTATCAAAGCAATGACTTTCAAAGCTGTGATTTTCAAAGCAATGATTCTCAAAGTTATCACTCTCAAAATAGACAAAAAGGAAGCTGGAAAGCAGGGATTTTGCTATTTGTATATGCGGTAACATTCTCTTTCGGTTATTTATCTTTAGACACTGCAACAGGTGCACTAATCCTATTTGGATCAGTACAAGCAACCATGCTAATCAATAGTTTACTGTCTGGAAACAAAGTAACTCGAAATGAAATATGGGGAATGATCATTGCCTTTTCAGGTTTCCTTTACCTTGTACTGCCTAACGTAGACACGCCATCACTATTTGGATTCGGATTGATGATGGTGTCAGGCGTTGCGTGGGGAATGTATACCATTAATGGTCGTTCGTCTAAACAGCCTCTCATCGATACTGGATTCAATTTCATCCGAACCTTACCGTTCGCTGTAATTCTTTTTCTACTCAGTCTGCATCAAGCGCATTACACCCTTCAAGGCATATTACTCGCTTATGCCTCTGGCTCTTTAGCATCTGGCGTCGGATATGCGATTTGGTACTACGTGCTACCTCAGCTCAGTGTCATTCGAGCCGCATCATTACAATTGCTGGTGCCTGTCTTATCGGCGGTTGGAGGGGTTCTATTTATGAGTGAAAATATCACCATGCATTTTGTCATGTCCTCAGCATTAATACTCGGAGGGATCATGATCGTGCTAAAGGCTAAAGAATAGGTTTTTCATCAACTCCATGCCATTGGATGCAAAAAGACCTCGCTAATTAACGAGGTCTTTCATTTAAATATTTATTACGTCATCAATTCACAGCATCTCTATGCTTTTGGTGAACTTCTACGTTGCGGTTTACCCGAAGATGGACCTTGGCGACGACTGCGACTAGCGCCTTCACCTGCTGGTTTATTTGCACCACGGTTTTGACCGTTACCCTGCTTACCTTTATTTGCGTTACCGCCGGTATTTCTTGCTGGACGGTTTTCACCTTCAGATTTTCCGCCCGCGTTTCCACCTTTGTTTGCAGGTTTGCGGTTAGAACTATTCGAATTGCCATTGCCCGCAACATGACGCTTATTCTTGCCAGCAGGTTTATTACCACGTGCATTGCCACCAGAACGTTGTCCATCAGCATGATCGACTTTTGGCTTTTTAGGTTTCTTAGGCTTAATTGGGCGCGTATCTAGTCTAGATTCCGGCAATGTCGTTTCTGGAATAAAGCCTTCTAGTTGATGACGAGGAAGAACTTGTTGGATCAGACGCTCAATCGAAAATAGTTCATACGTTTCTTCAGCCGTAACCAACGAAATAGCCTTGCCCACTTCGCCAGCACGACCAGTACGGCCAATACGGTGTACATAATCTTCTGACACGTTTGGCAGATCAAAGTTAACCACCTGAGGCAATTGTGGGATATCAATACCACGAGCAGCAATATCAGTTGCAACCAATACTCGTACTTGACCCGTTTTAAAGTTCTCAAGTGCTTTCGTTCTTGCGCCTTGGCTTTTGTTACCATGAATAGGTGCAGACGTAATACCTTGCCCTTCAAGGTAGCGTGACAAGCGGTTAGCACCATGCTTTGTCTTGCTGAATACCAACACTTGTCGCCAATCATTATCTTTAATTAACTTAGCAAGCATCGCACTTTTCTTGCTCTTATCCGCAGGGTAAATACTTTGCTCTACCGTTACCGCTGTTGAGTTAGCCGTGTTTACTGAAATTTCAACAGGGTTATTGACTAAACCCTTTGCTAGGCTGCGGATATCATCTGAAAAAGTGGCTGAAAATAGTAAGTTTTGACGCTTCTTTGGTAGGAAAGCTAGAACTTTACGAATATCGCGAATGAAGCCCATATCAAGCATGCGGTCAGCTTCATCAAGAACCAGCATTTCTAGTTGATCGAATCGAACTGCATTTTGATTATAAAGATCCAACAAGCGACCAGGTGTTGCCACTAGAACATCACTGCCTTGGCGAAGCTTCTGCATTTGCGGGTTGATTTTAACACCACCAAATACAACCGTTGCAGATAGAGGTAAATGCTTGCTGTACTTTACAACGTTGTCATAAATCTGAGCGGCCAATTCACGAGTTGGCGTCAATACAAGCGTTCGAACTTGATTATGGCGAACCTTAGTGCCTTTAGACAAAATTTCCAAAATAGGAAGTGTAAATGCCGCCGTTTTGCCAGTACCCGTTTGAGCCGCAGCCATTACATCCTGACCTTCCAAGACCGCTGGAATTGCTTGCGCTTGGATAGGTGATGGCTTGTCATAACCTTGCTCTTCAATAGCTTTAAGAATTGGAGCAGATAGACCCAAAGAGGTAAAACTCATAAATTGATTCTCGAATTAGATAATTAGGATCACTGATCTATTTCAATTCAATAGAAACAGTTTCTCTAGAAGACGGCAGAGGTAGGCATTTGCCTTTTACAGGCTTACAAAAATAGCTGCCGATTGAAGCGCGCTATTCTGAGGCTTTTACCATGGAAATGAAAGTAATATCGTGATTTAACCGCCGAGCAAACCCTGTTTTTGGTCATACATTCTATCATCAGCGAATTTCAGCATCTCATCCATTGTGGAAAATTCATCAGAATATAAAACGGAACCAATGCTAACTTTTATGTAAATCAACGCACCTTCATAAATGATCGGGGTTGAACTCAGTGATTTTTGGACCGTGACTTCAATTCGTCTCACATCTGAAGCGTTCATCACTCTAGGAAGCAATACTAAAAACTCATCGCCACCAATTCTCGCCATGAGATCAGAGCTTCTTAATACATTACGTACTCGCTCGGCACAAGCGACAAGCACTTTATCACCCGCAACATGGCCATAAGTGTCATTAATTTCTTTGAATTTATCGAGATCAAGATTGAGCAGTGCAAACCTTTCGTGACTTTCAGGTTTCTTCGCTGAATTAAACTGATCCTCAAGGATGTACATAAAGTACCGTCGATTTGGCAGTTTCGTCAGTTCATCATGCAAAGAACGGTTCTGTGCTGAAACATAGAGGCGATAAATGGTAACAAAGGCAAAGGCTAGAATGATGATAATCGGGTATCCGATCAATCGGACGCTATGTATCCTATACCAACTTGCACGATCGGCTGACCAAGGCGCCCTTGCTACTGCGACTTCCCAACTACCATAAGGGAAATTTACTTTTTCAGTCGCGAACGCATCATCGAAAACTGTTTGATCGCCATGAAATATCTCACCTTGCGAACCGGAGCTATCGAGCCCCCTAATCCCAAGCCTATATTTTAGCTCAAACGCTTCGATGCCAACTTCTTGAAATAGAGAGTCGAGATCAATGACTGCACTGCATACCCCCCAATACTCTTTATTATTAGGAGGGTCGGTAAAAATGGGGACACGAGCGATCAATCCTCGTCCACCTTGAACCAAGTTAACAGGACCAGCAATAAATATCTGTTCTATCTCTCGAGCTTTCACGATCGACGCATACTGAGCGGGAATCCGTCGATAATTCAGGTCTATAACTTTTTCATTACCTTGAAGCGGATAAACAAAATTAATGATGTCGTTTCTAGCTAACGCAATAATAGTGACATGCTTTGACTCTTTAATGATTTTTGCAGCAACCTTTTCCCAGTTATCAAAAGCGGTATCAGAATGGATACTCACAAGCGTAGAAAGGCTATTAGATACATAAATATCCGCGACAATAGCAGCTTCTAAGTTTGATCGGACTTTTGATAGCTCTTCTTTAGCACTGCTTTGGTATTGCTTATCGAGAAACATCATTTGATTCTGGTTTAGCAACTCAAGCAGCATAATGGCTACTATAACAAAAACGGCAAGCAGCAAATTTACAGACCATTGCTTACCAAAAAGGTAACGCATCAATGACACTCTCCATCAGTAATTTATTATAATTCTTATTAATAGAATAGACACTAAAGATAGAGTAACCTAATTGTCTAGTACTTACACAGTACATTTCTCAAATAACATGCATTTTCTCACTTACCTTTCATTTGATAAAACATCAATTAATATAAGAGAGTACCCGTTTTCTCAATCATTTATCAGCTGGCTATATGACTAAACAGCAGCGACCATTTTTTGCAGTAAACGAATCATATCGACTTGCTCATCGGTGTCTAATGAACTCAGTAGCTCTCTATTGACTTGTGCAGGCAATACGAGCAAGTCTTTTTCCATTGCCCGTCCTTTTTCCGTTAAATAGATCCGGAATGAACGCCGACTATTTGGATCGGCTTGTCTTTCCACCAGCCCAAGCTTTTCAAGTTTATCTAACGTTCTGGTTGTGGTTGAGTTCTCTACTTTGGATTTCACCGCAATATCTCTTTGCGTGATCCCTTCTTCTTCCCACAAACACATCATGGTTGGCCACAATGCGACCGTTAGCCCGTGCTTTTTAAGCTCTACTTCAAATTTTTTCGCGGCTTGGTTCGCGATGACATTAATCATCCAGCCAAAACTACTCTGGCGATCAAATTTCGTTTCCATATTTTCATACCAATGACGACACAACTATTGTCATGGTAACTAATCCGGCTGCAAGTAGCATTAATAATGCGCGCTTATTTGATGAAAAAGCTAATACGGCATTAGGGTCATCTAGCGTATTTTTTTGCTTACCGCTCACCATCGCCCACACTAGCGGTTTTGAACGCAGCTTATAAACGAGAATGGCTAGCAGGTGAACAGCAACGAGGGCTTGAAGTACTTTCGCAAAAAGACTATGAATTGCCATACTGGCATCATAAGCTGAGTCTGTGAGTAAGGGTTCTGCGAATGGCATGTTATCTAACAAGCCTGATATAACAATACCCGTTGAACACTGCATCAACAAACTCACTATTAGGACCACCACCATCCATGATCCTGCGGGGTTATGGCCAGGTTGCGCTTTTTCTCGCCCCATCAAATAGCTGACAACACGCTTTGGGGAAGCCACAAAAGCTTTAAATTGGCTCGTTTCGCTTCCCACAACGCCCCACAAAACTCGCCAGATAACAAGCGTAAATAGAGCTAACCCTAAGACAAGGTGTGGCCCTTCTCCACTGTTCCCACTCGCCACCAGTCCAATAAAAAGTAACGCTTGAAGCCAATGATAAAAACGTGTCGGTAGATCCCAGATTTTCATTTCATCTCCTCTCTGCTTGTGCAGAACATTGCAAAGTACATCAATTTTCTAGAGCACGTATTTTTATTGCTCTAATTCAACACAAACAATTTACACAACAATAGTTGCATGCGCAACTATTGTTGTGTAAATTACTTTCATCGACAGAGGTCATCAACGAAAAAAACATAATGGGAATACATATGAAAAAACTCACTATTGCATTACTTGTCACTCTACCTGCTTTTGCAAACGCTCAAAGTAGCCAAAATATTATTGATACGAGACAGCACTCTTTTTCTTCAATTGAAAATAAAACAGAACAACTTGAAGAAGTATTAGACAAAGACAAGCCTGATTGGACTGAAGTGGTAACCATAAGTGAAGAATTAACCCACCATAGCACTCAACTACGGGCTCTCTTTCCTGAAGGAAGCAGTGAAGGCAGCAAAGCAAAAGGGACAATTTGGGAAAAACCTGAAAAATTTAATAAGCTGATGATGGAAATGGATCAAGGATTCAAAGACTTATATCAAGCTAGCAAGAATCAAGATCTCAACTCAGCACAAAACGGGTTAGAACAAGCACAAGACACATGTAATAGCTGTCATCGTAGCTACCGTTCACGCTGGTAAGGAGTGGAGCATGCAGATAACCAAACACAAAGTCGTTGAACTCATATTTCTTGTTGGGATCATTATGTATGTTGGTGGCATCTTATCCCATATCGTCATCGCAAATGTTTTAGATCACAACAACTTACATGCCATCTATTATACGGCGCTTTATAAAGAGAAAAGTGCCTATATTCTTATCCTTCCGGGGCTATTACTGAAGATTACAGCCACAAAAGCTATGCTATCAAGCCACTGTGGCTAAAAATTCAATACGGTTGCATGGCATTTTTAACCATCAATGCTATCTTTTTCCTCTTTCCGATGATGCCAACAATGACCACTTTAGCGGCGCAAAATTTAGTCGCTGGAAAGATAACGGCTGCATACCAAGATGAAGCGGCTAAAGAGATGATCATTGGTATTTCGAACGCCTTGCCTCTACTAATCATGGTGGTGCTCAGCGCACTCGGCAGTAAACCCGTGCAAAAATAGTGGAAAATTAGAGAGCTTCTTCATTTTGGAGAAGCACCCTCCTGGTGCTGCTGCGCAATATATAAACCTCACCTATCCTTGACCTCATTTTTACATATATTCATCAATGTACTGATATAGTTAGCCTCCCGTAATGGCAGGATTCATCAAATGACACTTTCAAAAATCACACTCTGTATTTTACTCAGTACTTCAACTTTTTTTAGCGCATATAGCACGGCTGAATCTGCACGTATTACCGATATTGAGTTCGAACAGTCTGCCCAAATCATTCGTGACACTTACGAGCCTGAACTTTTTACTCTGCCGGCCTTCAAAGAAGGACACTACGGCTTACGTATGTTCCGCCAAACTTTAGACGATAGATACTCTGCGGCAATATGGAGCGACCTCGCGCGTATCGCAAGCCGACTCAACCACTTTTCTACGGAAGTACATACGCCTGAACAGATCATCCTATATTCAGAAAAACGTCTTTCTGGTTACGTAGGGGATGATGATGAGCGCAGCATGCGCCGTTATACCGCAACCAAGCATATGCCTGAATATCTGTATTTAGGGGTCGACCTATTAGGTTCAATGGCTAGGGCAAATGAATATGGTTTACAGCACCGCGACGATAAAAAACTGCGCCAAGTGATTCGTCGATATGATTTCAGCCACTATGCGACCAATGAAGAGATGATTAAAGCGTGGGCTGCTCAACTGGCGAACCAAGTCTATTGGCTACGTCAACTTGGCGAACAAGATGTCGTTGAAGCATTCACGGATTCCTTTAAGAAAGCCTACCCTGATGCCAATGATAAAAAATTATCAAAACAGCAATATGGCAATAAACTGTACGGCATGACTCATATTATTTTCGGTGACTCAGAGTATTACCAGCACCAAGTAAATGAACAAGACCACCAATGGATCTACGACTATTTCCGAGCGCACATTGACACTATTTTGTTACGCGCGAAAGAAGATGTCATAGCCGAAGTGGGGATCACATTCTTACTTGCGGGATTAGAAGATGATCCAGTGGTGTATAAAACCCGCAAAGCCATTCAAGCTTCAATCGATAAAGAGAAAGGTATGATTCCATCAGTAACGGGGGACTTTGATCTGAGCTATGGTGAGCATCGTAATGTTCTCGCCATTATGTTGCTCGACTGGCAAAAAACCAATGAAGCGCCGACCTTCCTCAAGCAACCTCAAGTCTTTAAACGCTTGCCTTTTGGTTTAGAGCAAGACATAACGCACTAACAAGCTAGAATAAATGGACGCCCTGAGCCATTAAGTAGCTCAGGGCACAACCAATTATCATTCAGAGTTAGAACCATTATGAGCCAAAATCACTCACAAATTGCCCTCCGCCTTCTGGACAAACACGATGTTAAAAGTTTATTAGAATTTGAGTTAGACAACAGAGACTGGTTTGAGCAATTTATTGATTCGAGAGGGGACGAGTTTTATACGCGAAGGGGACTTGAAGAGCATATAAGGCACTGCTTATCCCAATATGAGCAGAACTTGATGTATCCCACATTGATCATTGACCAACATGGAAAGATTTGTGGACGAGCGAATATTCACTTTATCGAACACGTCACTAAGCGTGGGGCAATAGGTTATCGAATCGGGCAGAATTTTTGTCATCAAGGTATTGCCAGTCAAGCGACTCGTTTACTCATTGAACATGCAAAAAATCACCTTCAACTTAAACAGTTGGCTGCTTTTGCATCCGTGGAAAACCTTGCCTCACAACGCGTGCTGGAAAAAAACGGCTTTGTGAAAGCGGGAATCAAAGAAGAATTTACTTTAGTTCAAGACCAAGTATTAGATTGCTTTGACTACCGCCTATCTCTGACAAGTCCTTAATCACCTGCCATCAAAACCGAACCTTACTTATCGCAAAAACATAGCCTTAATTAATTTAGACAATAACTTTTTCTGAGTCAGCATCCAGTGGCTTCTCGGTAACCAAGCTGGCGTTTTCAGTACTGTTTTTGCATTTGAGAAAGCATGAAAACCTTCGATTCCGTGATAACTCCCAATACCCGACTCACCAATACCCCCAAATGGAGCGTCGTCTGCCGCAACTTGTAAAATGGTATCGTTAATCGCTACGCCACCACTGTGCGTACTATTCAGCACTCGGCTTTGAAGTTCCTTATCGCTGCTCATTAGATACAGAGCAAGGGGCCGCTGATGGCTATTAATGTATGTAATGCACTCATCCACATTTTTATAGGTCATAATTGGCAATATTGGCCCAAAAATTTCGTCTTGCATCAGTAGCATTGAATCGTCGACATCAGTAACAAAATGCGGCCACATCTGACGAGCTTCACTCAATTCACCTTCAATCGTCGTGATCGTCGCGCCCCTGTTTTTTGCATCTTCAAGGTAGGAGTTCAATCGTGCAAATTGTGCTTGATTGATAATGTTCGTTATCTCTCTGCGCCCTTTTTTCTCTTTAAACGCCTTTAAGAAACGTTGTTTGTAGATCTCAATAAACTCATTCTGCTTTCCATCAGGCACAAAGATATAATCAGGGGCGACACAAATCTGACCTGCATTACTCGATTTACCAAACATAATCGCATCAACGGCACTTTTTAAATCGGCATCTTCACCGATAATAGTTGGCGATTTCCCACCTAACTCTAAAGTAATCGGCGTTAAGTGCTCTGCAGCGGCTTTTGCCACTAATCTCCCAACCGCTGTCGAGCCCGTGAACAGCAAATGGTTGAACGGCAAACGACTGAATTCAGCGGCAATAGCGCCATCCCCTTCAATCAAAACCACTTGGTCAGGAAAAGATTTAAAGATTGAACGCAACACTTGATTGGTTGAAGGTGTGAATTCACTTAATTTCACCATCACTCGGTTGCCCGCCGCTAACGCCGTAACTATAGGCGCAATACTTAGCACAATTGGGAAATTCCACGGAACAATAACGCCAACTACACCCAATGGCTGATAATGAACACTTACTGTTGATGGAGTAAGTAGTAATCCAGCATGACGACGAGAAGGTTTCATCCACTTTGGTAATTTCTTAATGGTGTAATTGATATGTTGAATGGCAGGCATAAGATCGCACACCATAGAATCAAAGGAGCTACGGAACCCATAATCCTCAGATAAAGCCTCTATCAACGCGGGACGGCTTTTTAGCACATTCGCCTTTAGTTGCTGTAGTGTTTCGATTCTCACCTGCTTATCTGGGTAGCAATTGCCTTGATAAGCTTGGGTAAGATCAGAAAAGTGACGCTCAAGCGAAGACACCTCTAGCGAACCATCACTCACCTGTACATTATCAATCTGTGCTTGCGCGTTCATTCCAAATTCACCTTATTATGTTTTCCTGTATTCAAGTAATAATGCCTGATCCGATGAGTTGCAAGTTATGAGCTCACAATTGCAGTAATATTGACCTGAAAAACACAATCTTGCTCACTTAGGCTAGATTCCAATTTGTGCTAATAACTCTTGAGCAGATAGTTTGGGAGAGTCAGCATGACAAATAGCAGAAACTAGCGCGATACCGGCAACCTTGGTCGCCACGACCGCATCAAGGTTGTCTGAATTAAGCCCACCAATCGCAACAATCGGTAATGCACTTTTGCTCACGGCCTGAGCTAATCCACTAATTCCCCACTCTTTATTGATATTGGTTTTGGTCGGTGTGGAAAAAATAGCACTTAAACCAATGTAATCAATGGGCAATGATTGTGACTCTTGTAACTGCTGCTCATTTTCAACCGACAGCCCTAGTATCTTATCCTTTCCTATTAGTTGCCTTGCGATCTTAACGGGCATATCAGATTGCCCGAGGTGAACCCCATCAGCATCCACAGCAAGTGCCACATCAACCCGGTCATTAATAATAAGAGGGACATTTGTTCCTTCGAGCACAGTTTTTACTGCTTGAACCCGTTGAATAAATGACTGTATATCTCCATGTTTTTCACGCACTTGGATCATGGTTACGCCACCAGCAACCGCCTGTTCAACGACATGCTTCAATGTGTCGATATCTTGTTGATCATCGGTGACTAAATATAAACGGTAGGGATTCATTGTTATTTCGCCTTGTTTTTAAGATCAGCTTCCACTTATTTTAAACTCAATCAAAAAGCCAGAATCGCTTGATACTGACTTTTATCATCACTGAACATTCTGATTAAGACATTTTCAAGCGTTCGATCAGCGTTGCGCTATCCATCTGATACAAATTATCGAGCAAATTAACCTGTAAACTTCCTGGGCCTTTCGACTGCTCTGCGGCTATTTCTCCTGCAACACCTAATATCGCAGCGGCCGCGACACCAGACTCATCCCCAACAGCAGCAAAAGCGCCAGTCAGCGCGGTTAGCGTGCATCCCATTCCCGTCACATACGGCATCATTGCGTCGCCATTATTTAGTTGCGTTTGACCTTTTGGAGTGATGATATAATCTGTCGCACCAGAAACCACAACACTGCACTGGTAGGTTTCAACGAGATAATGCGCCGCCCCTAATGCCGCATCACTGCTGTCTAGCGCATCGACACCTTTACTTTGTCCCTCTTCACCCGCCAACGCGATGATTTCAGAAGCATTACCACGAATGATCAACTTCTTAGCCTTTTTTGCTATTTGACGAGAAACCTCTGTGCGTAACCCACTCGCGCCACAACCAACTGGATCAAGCACCACCACTTTTTGGTATGTATTAGCTTGCTCAACAGCAAATAACATTCGTTCAATCCAAACGCTGTCTAACGTACCGATATTAATGACTAACGCCCCTGAGAACGACATCATCTCTGCCATTTCTTGGCGTGAATGAGCCATAATAGGCGAAGCTCCAATAGCCAAAAGTGCATTAGCCGTATTATTCATCACCACGTAATTGGTAATGTTCAGCACTAGCGGTTTATGCTCACGCAGTGCATCAAGCGCCTTTACAATTTGTTCTGCATTCATAGGTTCACCTCAGCGGTTTTGTCTTGTGCCTGCTCAGATATTTTCGCGTCTAAGCCTTGTTGCCAAAAAGCAATTTCCATTCGGGTAGCGGTTTTAAAAACATCGATTAAACGACGTCCACGCTCACTATTAATGTCAATATCAGCCAGTAACTCATCAATATGCGATACACCTGTAGCGACACCTTGTTGAAATTCATCTCCGCTATAAAGCTCTATCCAACTGGCATAAGGATTACCTTCTAATACCGTTTTCTCGCTAGCCATCAATTGGCGACCGATAAGGGCATAACCAAGTGAGCACGGAGCCAAAGCCGCATAAAGATCGACAATATCGCCCGACATTCCAGCATCAAGTACGTAGCGGGTATAAGCCACGGTTCCAACATCTTCCGGTTCCGCTTCTAAGTCCGTTTCCGTTAAGCCCCAATTGGCGCAGTAACTAACATGGTGAGCAATTTCTGAATCTAGCAGCGCGTGGACACTAGGCAGAGCTTTACGCATATCCGCCAAAGTTCGAGCTTTATAAATCGCAAGCGCATAAGCACGAGCGTACTGCTTCAAAAATAGAAAATCTTGCTTTAGATAGTGCAGATAACAGTCTGCATGTAAGGAACCATTCCCTAACTGTTGAACAAACGAATGCTTGGTATAAGCGTCCCAATCCTCTTGGCATGCCTTAATTAGATCTTGTTGATTCATCGTGATTTCTCACTCTTTTAAATGATGATAAATTGCGAACAGAAAATGGGATTACTCAAAAGTGGGTACGTAATCTTTCGCTTTAGGCAGAGATTGGATGATATTTTGCGAATACATAAACTGCGCATAATCGTCGTAACGCTTCAAATCAACAGCGGATGGTCGCAGCGCAAAACGGTTTAACGTATCGTTCCACGCGCGCTTATTCAGTTCATTATTGAGCGTATCTGGCGCATAAGCGACGAACTGCTTCCAAGACTCTTGAGGATGATTGACGATATAAACCGTGGCCTGCTCTAAGGCTTTATTGAATGCTTTTATTGCTTCTTTATCGTAAGTGTTTGCATTCGCGACAAACACCAATTCATCATAGGTCGGCACGCCATGTTCTTCGGGAAAAAACGCTTTCGATTGATAACCCTCTAATGCCAACTGATTGGTTTCAAAGTTGCGTAAACCGCCCCAAATCGCATCCACTTTTCCTGCGGCTAATGACGAAGACAATGCCCACCCAACGTTGATGATCTCTACATCTTTATAGTTCACACCACTGGTTTGCAGCATGGTGCCAATCGTCGCCTCTTCATTGCCCGCAATCGCGATGCCTATTTTTTTCCCTTTTAGATCTGACATGTCACCAATCTTGTTATTGTCGAGCACCATCAGCGTATTCAATGGCGTGGCAATCAAGGTTGAAGCGCGAATAAGTGGCAAGCCCGCCGCGACATCAATGGTTAAATTAGGCTGATATGAAATAGCTAAATCCACTTTATTAGCCGCAACGAGCTTAGGTGGTGTACTTGGGTCAGCAGGCTCCTGTATCTCGACTTTTAAGCCTTGCTGTGCAAAATATCCTCGCTCTTTCGCAATCACAATCGGCCCGTGGTTTGGGTTCACAAACCAATCAAGCATCAATGCCAGCGGCTTAACTTCAACGCTCTCGTCAGCTTGAACGTTCACAGAAAGCAATGTAGTCGCAAGTGCAATAGCACTCATAATCGTTTTCTTTTTCACTGTTTTTCCTTCTTGTATTTCCATATTGGTAATCTATTCATGAGCGGCTTAGCTCATTCATTTTTTTGTTGTAATAAGTTTTCAAACCGCTGCTCTATCGGCTCATATTCCGATGATGCACGCTCCTTGAATCGCACATAATGGGGATCACACTTCCCACGGGATCAGTTTCTTCAAAATGAAATCGGCACAGAAATAGAGTGAGACAGACAACGCTGAAAGCACAAACAGTGCAGCAAACATGTCATCTATCATCATCCGAGCATTGGTCTGTAACATCAGATAACCCAAACCTTCACTTGATCCCACCCACTCTCCCGCAACCGCGCCAATCGGGGCAATTACCACAGCTACTCGAATGCCGGAACCTAAAGTAGGCAGCGAAGCAGGCAATTGAATATGGCGTAACATTTGCCATTTGGTTGCGCCCATGGTTTTAGCCAAATCAAGATAGCCAACAGGAGTGTTACGTAATCCGTCATAGCAGCATGTCGTCACAGGGAAAAAAATGATCAACGCCGCCATGACGATTTTTGATGCAATGCCATAGCCAAGCCACAGCATAAGAACGGGAGCAATCGCGAATACTGGAATGGCTTGGCTAGCAATGAGAATTGGGAGTAACCAACGTTTTACTGGTTTAAATAACAACATCTGTAACGCAAATAACAACCCCATAGAAAGCCCTAAAAGTAGGCCTAAAATGATCTCTTGCGCTGTAACGAAGGTATGTTTAGCCAATACGTCAGAGCGTTGAATTAAGCTATCAAAGACATCTAACGGGGCTGGCAGAATGAAAGGAGGAGTCTCAAAGATCACCACAATCGCTTGCCAAAGCCCAACGATAACCACCCCAGAAAGCAGCATTCGAAACAGCAGATGAGGGAGATGACGGTTATCAAGAAGACGTCTGGAGACCAATCTTAGTTGAGCCGAACTATTCATAGTCACTCTCCAACTGCTCGATAATGCACTGCTGTAACTGAGCACAATTGGAATCAAACTTTCTTGGCATTTCAGAGTCAGGAACAGACAAAATATCGGCAATGTTCAATGATGATGCAAAAGCAGGAGTGCCTTGAATTATGTATAACTGATGCGCTAATCGAATCGCTTCTTGTGGATCATGAGTGATCAATACCACCGTTTTATCTGCAAGTAGTTCATAGGCTAAATTTTGTAATCGGTAGCGAGTAACCGCATCCAACGCCGAGAAAGGTTCATCCATTAACACAATCGGTTTGTCTTGCATTAAAGTTCGAGCTAAAGCGACTCTCTGGCGCATACCACCCGATAGCTGCTGAGGCAGAAGTTGAGCCTTGCCTGCTAATCCCACTCGGTTCAGTAGATCTAGAGCTTTAGCTTGCTGATGTTCAAAGGCTGAAGATCCAAATTTATCACTCAGCAGCACATTATCTAATACCGACAGCCAAGGCATCAGCAGATCTTGCTGAGCCATATACGCAATATGACCATCAATTGCGATAGCTTGAGAGGCTTTATCGTTACCGCAGAGTTTAAGCTCACCACGCCACTCAGCTTTACCTTCTAACAGCCCCGCAAGGTAGCGAAGTAAAGAACTTTTCCCACAACCGCTGCGCCCTAAAATACACGTCCATAACGTTGCAGGAATGCGCATATTTAGCCCTGAAATAATGGGCTGTTCAGTATCTTGGTAACGTAAATAGCCCGATATAATGTCTAACCACTCCCCAGGTTCAACACTGAGAACCGAGCGATTAAGCGATGCTTGAGCTGGCGCGTCCTGCATATTAACGGACATCATTATGACCATCAAAGAAGTGGTGAACTGGACCATGTCCTTGGCCAATATCCAACTCATCGGCATGAGCGATGGCTAAAGATATATATTGCTTAGCCAACTTAACCGCACTGAGTAGATCATTACCTTGTGCTAAATATGAGGCGATTGCCGATGATAAAGTACATCCCGTGCCATGAGTATTATGGGTATCTACTCTTTTTGCACTCAAACGCTCAACGCGATCGGAAAAGATCAGCAAATCATTACTATTCTCATCGCACTCTAGATGGCCACCTTTGAGCAGCACTGAGTTCGCACCCAACTGTCGCAGATCAGCAATCATCAAGTTCATTGCATTTTCATTGGTTGGAATAGAACTACCAATCAGAGCGGCACCTTCAGGAAGGTTTGGAGTGATCACATCAGCCAGTGGAAGCAGTTCTGCTTTTAGCGTACTGATCGCTGAGTTCTCTAACAGCAAGTCTCCACTGGTCGCGACCATTACCGGGTCAACCACGACAAATTGTGGTCGATACTGCTTAATCTTTGCGGCAACGGTTTTAATGATTTCAGAATCAGCCAGCATCCCGACTTTAACAGCGACAACATTTAAATCGGTGAAAACCGCATCTAACTGGGTTTCAATATGATCAATTGGAATGGGGAAAATGGCCGAAACGCCGAGTGTATTTTGAGAAGTAATGGCCGTTATTACCGAACAGGAATAGCTGCCTGTGGCCGACATCGCTTTAATATCAGCTTGAATTCCCGCGCCACCGCCGCTATCAGAGCCTGCAATAGTCAACACAATCGGAGTGGCAGAATCAGGTAATATTTGGGAAGAGGAATGTGATGATATATGAGAATGTGACATAAAAGCTCCAAGACTGATGCAAGGAACTCTCTGGCTAAAAAACAGACGAATGTTGGGATCGATTCATCATTAGCAAGACTATAGTTCCCTACGCCAGTGTTAACTGAATCAGGTTCAACGGGTCTCGCAATTGCGATCTCAGCCTAATGGCCCCCCGACTATGTAAGCCGCGATAATAACAATTTTTCTAAAAAGGGCAACGATTATAGCGACGAATATCGATAAAAAAGTAAAACTGACAACAACTTAACTTGTGAATAATTGCAACTCGTCGCACAATCCAGCTTCATCTCAACCACTATTTGCTCTCTGTTATAGAGGCTATTTTAGAGCTCACTTATGGATCTTATTCTCAGTCCCACTTTTTTTGCTTTAATCCTTGTTTTTATCTTTGCGGCGATTGTCCGCGGCTTCTCTGGCTTCGGTTTCACGCTTATCGCTCTGCCCTTGAGTGCTCTGTTTGTGCCTGTCATAAAACTGGTTCCGGTATTTATGCTTATCGACTGCCTAGGTAATATTCAACTGCTCCCGAAAGTCAGAAGGTCGGTGGATTGGTCTTGGGTCGCACACGTTTTTATTCCTTGCCTTGTGTTTACTCCGGTAGGGCTATTGCTGCTCACTTCGGTTGATCAGCAAACCATCATCCTAATCATCAGCGGTTTCATTTTTGCTTCTGCTTTCATGATCCAGCGCGGTTTTCAGTACTCGAAAAAGAGTCGAGTTGCTCCTCTCATTTTAGGCAGTTTAGCCGGAATCATGAATGGTGCGGCTTCCATGTCTGGCCCACCCATTGGCACTCACGCATTAGCCAGTCCATTCTCACCTATCGTGGCAAGAGCCTGTTTAATCGCTTTCTTTGTGCTAGCTGATTCGACTGCTTTTATCTCTGCGAGTGTCGCTGGCTTAGTCGATTGGAATACCGTAATTCTTACCCTTGCTCTATTACCAAGTAGCATGTTTGGCGGAACCGTTGGAACGAAATTATTTGATAAATATGGTGCAGCAAAGTTCAAACCCGTCACTATTGGTTTATTGGTGGTCATTGCGAGTTTCAGCGTGTTACGAGTGGTGTTTAATTCTTAGTCAGGCTCTCTTGGTCAGCCTTGTGTAAATTTTTCACTTATTCGCGGCAATTTCCAAGCCTGATCATTGCATTCACTCATTTTACGAGGCAGGCTGAGAGCGATCATAAGTTATTGAAACGGAATAATATTGGATATGAACATTCTTAAGCCTATCTCAGCTGCACTTCTTATCGCCACTAGCCATTTTGCACTAGCCGACGTAACCTTAAATCTTCCTTCTGACGTCACTCTCTTAGCCGTCAATATGGAAAAGCCACAAACCTCAGGAAGTTTCTTCTCTTCGGTGACCAGTGCAACTTTAGAAGATGGACAAAACCAGATCGTTTTCCGCTTTGAGCCCTATTTTGACAAAGGGAATGAACGCAATAGTGTGAGCAGCGATGTTTATATCGTCACTTTTGATGAAGCGAATACAAAATTAGACTTTGTCCTCCCAAAATACCGAACTGAACGTGAAGCAGAACGTGAAATCGGAAACATGGAGTGGTCGTTGATCGACGAGAAAGGCGAAACCATTTCAATTAAAACCGACAAGCTAAAAAAAGACGGCATGCAACTTGGTCGTAACTATGTTCGTGAATCAGAGGATTATAACCGTGCCGGAGGCATTGCTTCTATCGGTGTTATCACCACTGTCGTGACGCTTCCAAAAGCAAAGACAGAAACCGCGACAAAACCAGTCGTTGTAACACAAGCGGAGCAACCACAAATTGACAGTACTGCTGAAGAAATGCTGCATTTTTGGTACAGCAAAGCTGATGCTGACACCCAAGCCCGCTTTAAAGATTTCATCAATAAGAAGTAAAGTTAGCACTCAGTAAAATGCCATCAACTGTCTGTTTAGTTTAAATTTTATCAAGATAGTAGAAAAATAACTGGCTTCCTGTTAGCTTGAATTATTCAATAATGAATAGTTAAGGGAAGCCATGTTTAGCCTAAAAATTGATGATGAATTAGAATTAGCACTCGTACAAGAATCCTTCGCTTCACACTATTCTGATATTGCTTGCAGCCAGAAAGAGTATTTATCTCAGTGGCTCGCTTGGCCTCCTCACTGCCAGAGTGAACAAGACTTTCGTATTTTCATTCAACGCTCTCTCCACGATTACGCTGAAGGAAAGTCCATGACTTGCGCGGTTTGGTATCAGGATCGGTTAGTCGGAAACACCAGCTTTAATAGTATTGACCATGACTTACAAAAAGTGACCATTGGTTACTGGTTGTCTCAAGATGAGCAAGGCAAGGGAATCATGAGTCGAGTGGTCAAAAAGCTAATTAGTATCGCTTTCGATGAGCTTGATATGCAAAAAATCGAGATTTCCGCTGCCGAAGGAAACAAACCGAGCCGAGCTCTGTGCGAACGTCTTGGCTTTAAGTTAGAAGGAATCATCAGTCGTAATGAAAACCTCAATGGTCGCATTGTTGATCACGCCATCTATGGGCTCAGCCGCGACCAACAACCTTCGGCTAACTACTAACTACTAACCACTGAATCGCAATATTCCAGACAATAAAAGCAGAAGCCTCAAGCTTTAGGGTTCTGCTTCTTACTACTCTAAAAACTGATCAAGTTATCATCTCGCCTACACCACAGCGTTGACTCACTAACTATCTTCAAAAAATAGCTTGCAATTAAGCGTTACAAGTATAGTGTTATACTTATATATAACACCAACCAAGTTAATCACGCGATTACGCAGAGGTAAGAAATGACGGACTGGCATGATAATCAGCCAATCTTTCGTCAGTTAAGTGAAAGGATTACTGAGCAAATTCTGCAAGGTATTTGGTTAGAGGAACAACCGCTTCCATCAGTAAGAACCGTGGCGGCCGATTTAAAGATCAATCACTTAACCGTAATGAAAGGCTATCAACTCCTTGTCGATGAAGGGTTGGTTGAAAAAAGACGTGGGCAAGGGATGTTTGTCGCTTTGGGGGCATTAAAGACTTTAAAAGAGAGACAAAAATCAGATTTTTTTGAACAACAGATCCCGACGATTGCGGCAACGTTAAAACAAATTGATATGCCCTTAGATGAATTCGTACAACAGCTAAAACAGCACATGACAGGTGAAAAATGAATCCTTTAGTAAGTGTACAGCACGTTTCTAAAAGCTATGTTTCTAATAGCTATATTTCCAAGAACCCTGTATCTAAAAGCAATGCTTCTAAGAGCAGCAACAATGCACTGCACGATGTAAGCTTTGAACTGCATGCAGGACAAGTATTAGGCCTACTCGGTCACAATGGCGCAGGAAAATCGACATTAATTAATGCACTGCTTGGCGCTCACCGTTACCAAGGTGAGATCTCTGTTAATGGTTGCCATCCCATTGATCAACACGCAAAGCTTATGGAGCATCTTGCCTATATTTCTGATGTGAATGTACTGCCAGACTGGATGAGTGTGGCACAGCTACTGAAATATACATCAGGCGTGCATCCAAGCTTTGATATTAAAAAAGCCAAAGCAACATTAGCCAAAACAGAGATCAAACCCTCTAGCAAAATCAAAAGCCTATCAAAAGGGATGAAAGTTCAACTGCATCTCGCTGTTGTGATTGCAACCGACACCAAAGTGCTCATTCTCGATGAACCGACTCTTGGCCTTGACCTTCTCTACCGCGATACTTTTTACCGTCATTTGCTTGAATGGTTTCACGATGGAGAACGCACACTAATCATCGCGAGTCATGAAGTTTCTGAAATAGAACATCTGCTTACCGATGTTTTGATCCTAAAAAATGGAAACGTTGTGCTGCAAGATAGTATGGAAAATGTCGATGAGAACTACTTCATTCTTGAAGCAAATAGTACCCATAATGATGAAATCCGTAAGCTAGATCCTATTTCGAGCCAAGCCGGATTAGGTTCAATGAAATGGTTACTGAAAGCAGAATACAAAACCCAAGTGGCTAATTTAGGTGATATTCATACTGCCAATTTAGCCGATTTATTTATTGCTCTGCAAAGAGAGGAAGCGTAATGCATTCAAGTTTTTATATGATCGAAAAAGAGCTGATTGAGCATAAGATGATCACGCGCGTTCCTCTGTTTATTTTGGCATGTGGTTTTCTGATTTTTATCAGCTTATTAATGAACACTAACATCCAAGGCAACTTATTCTACGAAATGCAAGTTAGTGGCGACATCAGTGACATTCACCAAGGTTTTGCTTCAAATATAAACCTCTTCATCGCCTCTGCTGCTGGGCTAGTCTCTCTCGTATTGTCGTCTTTGTACCTACCTAAAACGCTGAGAAAAGAGCGCCAAGAAGGTAGCTCCATGTTCTGGCGTAGCATGCCCGTTTCGCACTTAACCACCCATATCGTTAAGCTCGTATTTGGACTATTGGTCATCCCCGTTATCTGTTCAACACTCGTGCTTGCGGCAGACCTATCATTGTGGGTTATCAACCAAGTCAGTGATCAGCAACTCTCGCTTCTTATAAACCAAGAATCCGTATTTTATGTGTTGTTTAATTGGTTAGGTTTCTTAGCCAGAATGGTCGTTGTTGCATTAGCGCTTCTACCTTTAGCTTGCATAACCCTAATGATTTCACAAGTTGTCGGCTCCCCTGTCCTAGTCATGGTCGTAGGTGGTTATGCCCTCAAATGGCTATCGGTTTATCTGTTTGGTTTTCATGGAATCAGTGAGTTTTTCAATGCTGTTCTGTCTATTCCTTTGAAAGCGCTCTCGCCAAATCCTTTTAGCGGTTTCACGGAGGCAGGAATCGTTAACTTAGTGGTTTACTACGCACTCGGTGCTGGAGGATTAGCGGTCAGTTTAATGCTGAGTAAAACTAATGAGCCATCTCTTAAAGGCTTATTCTCAGGTCACTAATCGCCTGTTCTCATCTAGATATAAATAAAGATCAGCCAATGTTCATCGCATTGGCTGATTTTTCATTTCAGGAAGCTGATTAACCAAACTGTCTCCGATTCAAAGCTAATTGAGTTCAGCATCATCCGTATAATTTAAATATTGCAGACATAGGTCATGAAAAGCTTGCGCTTGGGGGGAGATGGTTCGATCCGCTAACCGAAATATTCCAATTTGACGTTTAAGTGGCGGATCGATTAATGGGATCCACACTAACCTTGTTTCATTGGTAGGGAATGCCAATTTAGGTAAGGTCGTTACTCCAATTCCAAGCTCTAATACAGAGAACAGAGAGGTAATATTTTCTACGGAATAGAGTGCTTGCTCACTTAACGCCCGAGCTGGTGTAGGGTCAAGAAGCGTGCACGTACCATTGCGGATGAACGGCTGTTTCAACAATGTATGCCATTCAATTCCATCACTTTGAGCAGCGATAGGGTTATCTCTCAAACACACCACCCCAATGGGATCGGATATCAAAGGTGTGAAATCAATCGCACCATCATCTAAATGAGAGCTATTGCCGAGTGCGACATCAACCTCTCCTGACAATAACCTTGCTTCTACTCCAGCCGCATTATCGTCGACAAGGCTCACCTCCACATTGGGATACTTTTCACAAAAAGCCCCAAGCACACTCGGAATCAGTTTCGCTGCAACCGAAGGCACGCTGGCGATCCTAACCCGCCCTTGTTGCCCTGCTGCGGCGGCACGTAAATCATTATCTAACGCGCTATACACATTCAAAAATTGGGTGATTTTGGGTACGCATATTTCTCCAAAAGGCGTCAACGTTGATTTATTGCCCGATTCAAAAAGTGATTGCCCCAAAATTTTCTCAAGCTCTTTGATTGAGGTCGAAAGTGCTGCTTGAGATCGATTTGCACGTTTAGAAGCGGCGCGGAACCCTCCTTCTTCGACAACTAAAGCAAAATGTTTTAATTGTTGTAGCTTAATACTCATCTGCCCATCTCCCTACAGCCCTTTATATTCCTCACTCCAAGCAAGGTGATAAGTTTTATTTATCAAATGCACAAAATTTACCGTTAGATTTATCAAGTGTCAACGGGCAATATTTAACCACATTGAAACATAGTTGTTACAAAGTTGGATAAAACCGTGAGCACTCAAAATAAAAAGCACCCAGTTAAGACCTCTCTTTTTGCATCAAAAGCACCACTAGAATGGGCAGTGGTTAATAACGGCACACTTTATACCGCACAAATTCCTATCGACGATACAGGAGCGGTAGTGGAAGGAGGTATTGAAGCTCAAACCCGTCAAACCTTTAACAACCTTATTCACACATTGGAATGCGCTGGCGAATCATTAGATTCCGTTCTGCAAGTGCTGATTTACGTTACT
Source organism: Vibrio clamense (assembly GCF_050337905.1). Lineage (NCBI taxonomy): Bacteria > Pseudomonadati > Pseudomonadota > Gammaproteobacteria > Vibrionales > Vibrionaceae > Vibrio > Vibrio clamense. Next base: position 388,141 of record NZ_JAKJTJ010000018.1, read on the forward strand.
GATCGTGAATACCTTCAAACCGTTAATCGTATTTATGCTGAGCATTTTAATGCCCCCTATCCAAACCGCGCTGCGATTGTCGTTGCAGGGTTAGCTCGTGAAGAAATGCTGGTTGAATTTGTCGTTTATGCCGCCGCTTCCCAACCAGAATAAACCACCCCATTTATTGTTCGGCTGTCGGACTCAAACACAGCCTCACCGTGACAAGGACAGAATGATGACTCAAATACAGAACCTGCCAACTGAGAACGCTTTATACATCGCTGGAGAATGGCAATCAGGAATAAGTACCGTTGCCAATATCAACCCGTCTGATATTTCAGAAAACTTAGGCAATTTTGCTCAAGCAAGTGAAGAGCAAGTTCAACACGCGATTTCAGCCGCAAAACAAGCACAGCCTGAATGGGAAAAAACACCGATTGAACGTAAGCAAGCGGTACTACAAGCGATTGGCGATGAACTGATTGCCCGTTGTGATGAGCTTGGCACCCTACTTTCTCGTGAAGAAGGAAAACCGTTTGCTGAGGGTCGTGGAGAGATTTACCGTGCAGGCCAATTCTTCCAATACTTTGCTGCGGAAGTGCTTCGTCAAATCGGAGACAGTGCTGATTCAGTAAGACCAGGGGTTTCAGTTGAAGTCACTCGCGAAGCCGTTGGCGTTATTGCCATCATCTCACCTTGGAACTTCCCGACCGCGACTGCCGCTTGGAAGATCGCCCCAGCTCTCGCCTTTGGTAACAGCGTTATTTGGAAACCCGCTAATTTAACCCCTGCCAGTGCGGTCGCATTGACTGAGATTATCCATCGTCAAGGGATCCCAGCAGGTACGTTCAACCTTGTGCTAGGTAGCGGCTCTAAGGTTGGAGATGCACTCATCAACTCAACCGAAATCAATGGTGTCAGCTTCACAGGCTCTGTCGACACAGGCCGTAAAGTCGCCGCCGCAACTGCACCCAACTTTGTCCGTTGTCAGCTAGAGATGGGCAGTAAGAACGCGTTGGTTATTGCCGATGATGCCGACATTCAAACCGCCATCGACGCTACGATTGCAGGCTCATTTTCAGGTGCAGGACAAAAATGCACCGCGTCTTCTCGCCTAGTGGTAATGGATGGTATTCACGATCAATACGTTGAAGCTCTCATCAAACGCATGAGCGAATTAAAAGTGGGTCACGCATTAGAAGATGGCGTCTTCATGGGGCCCGTTGTTGACGGTAATCAGTTAGAAGCAAACTTCGGTTGGATCGAAAAAGCACGTCAAAGCGGCGGAGAACTCGCATTTGGTGGCGAACGTTTACATCTAGAGCATGAGGGCCACTACATGTCTCCAACGCTGTTCCTGAATACCAAAAATAGCTGGGAAGTGAACCAAGAAGAGGTCTTCGCTCCAATGGCAAGTGTCATCCGCGTATCAGATCTCGACGAAGCTATTGCCACCACCAACGATACTCGATTCGGCTTAACGGGCGGCATTATCACTCAAAGCTTACGCAGTAGCGCTATGTTCAAACAACAAGCTCAAACTGGCTGTGTCATGGTTAACCTACCGACAGCAGGAACGGATTATCACGTCCCATTTGGCGGACGTAAAGAATCAAGCTTTGGACCTCGCGAACAAGGCCAATACGCAAAAGAGTTCTACACCGTGGTGAAAACCGCCTATCAACGCCCTTACTAATTACGGCTCGGTGAAATTCTAGCTCGGTGGTATCTCGGTATACCACCATCACCCAACGCAATTAAGACTGTTTATTGAGGAGTGGTTATGTACCAGCAACGGATTGTTATAGACGGATTACAGTACTGCAATTGGAATCGCGAGTATTTCCAAACCCTAAAAGCCAGTGGCATTACTGCGGTTCATGCCACCATGGTGTATCACGAAAATACCCGTGAAACACTCACCCGCTTCGCTGAGTGGAACTTAAGGTTCGAGCAAAATTCCGATCTCATCCTGCCTATCCATTCAATGGCTGATGTAGAAACAGCAAAACAGCAAGGTAAAGTTGGCGTTTTTCTTGGGGCGCAAAACTGCTCTCCTATTGAAGACGAAATTGGCCTCATCGAAGTGATGCGTAAGCAAGGGTTGTTAATCATGCAGCTCACTTACAACAACCAAAGTTTATTAGCGACGGGTTGCTACGAACAGAATGACACTGGCATTACTCGCTTTGGGAAACAGGCCATACAAGAGATGAATCGGGTTGGGATGATTGTTGATATGTCTCACAGTGCGCAACGTTCCACTCTTGAGGCGATTGATCTCTCATCTCGCCCAATTTGTATCAGCCACGCCAACCCTACTTTTGCTCATGAAGCACTGCGTAACAAATCAAACGATGTAATCAAAGCACTGACAGCACGTGGCGGCCTTATCGGCTTCAGTTTATACCCATTCCATTTGCCAAATGGCAGCCAGTGTACTTTAGAAGATTTTTGCCAAATGGTCGCGACAACCGCCGACATGGTTGGTGTTGAACATTTGGGTATCGGTAGCGACTTATGCCTGAACCAACCACAAGCAGTACTTGAGTGGATGCGCAATGGGCGTTGGTCGAAAACAATGGATTATGGAGAAGGTTCAGCAAGTAATTCAGGCTGGCCAGACTCACTACCTTGGTTCTGCGGTAGCGCAGGAATGGAGAATATTTATAACGGATTAATACGTCACGGATTCAGTGAAACCGAGGCGGGACAAGTACTGGGTGAGAATTGGTTTAACTTCCTCAAACATGGGCTAGAGCCTATGTCACAAGGGAAATAGCCTATTTCGTCATAGCCGTAACCCAAACATGGAACAGCCTGTCTCACACAAAAATAATATGACAGGTGTTAAGTAAACACACATCTTGTCGCCCTCAACTATAGGGTGGCGACAAAGAAACCTCTGGAGTCAGAGTATGTCTGATTTAACCAATAGCGTGAAAACTTCGAACTTAGAAGCGGCGACTCTTAATGCTTCGCTATCTGCGGGGAAAAAGAGCCAGTCAAATGCATCAGCCACATCAAGTATGGGAAATGAATCCACATCAGATAAGTTAGGCCTGAATAACCCAGCCTTTTGGTACAGCGGCGGTTTCATTGCCCTATTCGTTGCCATCGCTTTATTTGATGGGGAGTTACTATCAAGTCTGGTGAATTCTGGCTTTGCGTGGTCAGTGAAAGTCTTTGGCCCATATTGGCAAATATTGCTGCTTCTAACCTTTTTAATTGGCATTGGCTTGGCAGCAGGACGAACGGGCAAGGTTGTTCTGGGCGGTATCGCGAAACCAGAAATGGACGCATTTCGCTGGATGGCAATCATCTTCTGTACCCTGCTTGCTGGCGGTGGCGTATTTTGGGCAGCCGCAGAGCCTATTGCGCATTACGTCAGTCCTCCTCCACTTTATGGCGCGCAAGAAGATGCACAACAAGGTGCCGTTAACGCGCTGTCGCAATCCTTCATGCACTGGGGATTTCTCGCTTGGGCAATTGTAGGCAGCTTAACGTCGATTGTGGTCATGCACCTACATTATGACAAAGGCTTACCGCTGAAACCTCGCATTTTACTTTATCCCGTTCTCGGTGAGCGAGCTCTAAAAGGTCAAACAGGCGCATTGATCGATGCATGTTGTATCGTCGCGGTAGCCGCAGGAACCATTGGTCCAATTGGGTTCTTAGGTTTGCAAGTGAGTTACGCATTAAACGCTCTGTTTGATATTCCTGACGGATTCACAACTCAGCTGATCATCATTCTTTTCGCCATCGTTTTATACACTTTATCAGCACTGAGTGGTTTGAACCGAGGCATGCAAATGCTAAGTCGCTACAACGTGATTCTCGCGATGGCTCTGATGATCTACATTCTGATTTTTGGCCCGACGAACTTTATCTTTAACGGCTATATCCAGGGCGTTGGAAGTATGGTGGATAATTTCATTCCGATGGCGACTTACCGTGGAAACGAAGGTTGGTTGAGTTGGTGGACAGTATTCTTCTGGGGTTGGTTCCTAGGTTATGGCCCAATGATGGCGATCTTCATTGCCCGTATTTCCCGTGGTCGCAGTATTCGCCAGTTGGTGACGACCATTAGCATCATTGCTCCACTTGTGACCTGCTTCTGGTTCACGATTGTGGGTGGCTCTGGCTTAGCATTTGAAATTGCAGAACCGGGGAGTGTAAGTAAAGCATTTGAAGGGTTTAACTTGCCGGGCGCACTACTGGCGGTGACTCAACAGCTCCCATTCCCAATGCTTATTTCCATTCTGTTTTTGATTTTGACCACCATTTTCATTGTGACAACAGGTGACTCAATGACCTACACCATCAGTGTTGTGATCAGTGGTGAAACAGAGCCCAACGCAATCATCCGAACCTTTTGGGGCGTAATGATGGGGGTAACTGCACTGATATTGATCTCCTTAGGATCTGGCGGAATATCGGCACTGCAATCCTTCATTGTTATCACCGCGGTACCAGTCTCATTGATCTTATTGCCCTCACTTTGGAATGCGCCGCAAATCGCTATCAAAATGGCAAAAGAGCAAGGCTTATAACTAAGAAGAAGAATAAGAAGAAGCGAAGGTTGGGATGAAATACCGAAGGCGGGTTCACTCGCCTTCGCACTCAACTTCACAGCAATAGAAAACACGCTGAATAGTGAACAAATTAGTACCCCTAATCTTGTGACTAACACTCGTATAAATTGACATCTAATAACTAAAAAGTGGTGAGCAACATGGATGCACATCGTTCTACCTACACTGAAGCACAACTGCGAAATGCAGACATCGTTATGGCACCTGAAAGGCTAGGCGCTATGCACCAAACTCGAATCAGTTTTGTCAGAACTATGATTCGTAAAATGGCGAAACAGCAATGGCAAGTCACCAAACACCAATGGCAACTCTGCCCGCGAGGTTTTGGTCATGTAGTATACAAACTGGAGACCCCAAACCATGTCTATCACTTGGTTGTTTTCTGTGATGAAATTGCCGATGAAGAACGTAATGACCGAGTCATAGCAGAGAAATGGGATGTGACTTTTGCACTAATCTACGGCGAAGTGGATGTCACGTTATTAGAGCAACTAAGAGCCAATGTTCCACTGCAAGAAGCGGGACGAAATCCTAATAATGTCCTTGTGTTAGCACGAGCAAACAAGAGTGTTCGAGTATTTGAACACATTGTCAGCCACCTAGCGAAAGGTGAACAGCCCACCTCACAAGAGTTGGCTGAAGTCGGTTACATTTTACGCACCACTGCAGTTTACGGTAATGGTAAGTTTGGTATTGCTGATTTTAAGATCTTAGAAAATAACCCTGATTTTAATCAATCGTTCAGCGCCCAAATGTGTGCGGTCTATATTCTGCGTGAATTCAGTCTAGATTGGGTCCATTACCTTGCGAAACAGCAAGGCGGCGAGCAAGCCGTTAACTTACATAGAGGCTTGCAGCGCTATCTTGGGGTCGGAAATGCCACGGGCTTAGGCATGGCTCCCTACTTGATCAACCACCCAAGCATTGTCGATCAGTGGATGACTACGCGAGAAACAGCACTCGCGTCGGTACTTGAAAGCAAAACGGATCCTAACAAATCGAGTGAACTTCAAGCATTGATCCAAAAAGGGATCCTTCACCTTAAACAGGTCATCACCATCAACGAAACACAGCAGAAATTAAATGCAACCGCCGTTGATGATTTAACGCAATTCAACACTTCAGTCGACGCTTTAATTGCTCAATACCAAACGTGGAGCGAACTCGTTAACCACTCACAGCAAATGAGTTTAGAAGCTCAAGAAGTACTCATTTCATGCTTGATGGAGATCTACCCTGATCTCGTCGATGACTATCAAGATCTAATGAACTGCAATGAAACCTTATCTTTGCCGAATGGAAAGAAAATACAGGATCTGTTGGCGGTATTAGAAAAGAACTATCGCTGGGCAATTACCACTGACTTTACACAGCCAGAAAATAACTATTGGTTTTGGTATCGCTCTCAAGATAAAGAAGAGCCGAGGCTTGGAATTCGTGGACAAGAACCAGGTGAGGAGCGAGAACTACCATTAGATATTGGTCGTCAGGCGTACCGTCTTTATCATGCATTACTGCAACACGCACCAGAATTGTCTTTGGCAGAGTTTCTTGTTCGACAACCTCAATTTCGAGCGATCTCACGCAGGGTGTGGACTTTAGGGCATAAAGCGATGGGTGATATTCAGATGAACGTCTTGCACCAGTCGTCCCTACCAATGCATTTGCTACGCTGTAAATTAGCGGTCTTCGGAGCAACAAAGTTTGATCCAAGATCAGACCGATGGGTACGAGTCACTTTTTTCCAAGGTGCGCCATTACTGGATGAAATTCACGATCAAACTCAACAAGACAACTGGATATTTCCGCTACTCCCAAGTGAGCCTCTCATGAATGAGTCTCTAATAGAGGAAAAGATAGCGACTGACGATTTATCCAGCCCCAGCGCACAGTCTGCGGATCAACAGCATGGAGGAAAAAGCTTATGATCGTTTCTCACAATGAACTCGTCGCGGCGGTCAATAAAGCATTCCTAGGTATGCGTCGCACATGCGGCGAAGCGGACGTTATCGCCAACATGGTTGCTGATTTACAAATGGTCGGGTTACACGGCGTGCGCCATTTCAACAACGCTAGCGATTACATGAAGATGGAGAAAGACTGTCCTGTGGATATTCAAACCATCCCGGAAAGTACCATTAAGGTTGATCTGCATAACTGTAGCCTAGCTTGCCACTTACCCGTGATTATTGATTACGCGATTGAGCAAATGGTTGGTTCTAAAAAGATGACCATAGAGCTAACAAACTGCCATAACCGCTGGTTAGCTTATAGTGAATTAGTCAAACTGGCCGCAAAAGGCATTGCTTGTACTGCAAAATGGAACAATGGCACTAGCCCGAAACACACTCTGTATATTCTCAATCGAGGTTGTGTAACGCCCGAGCTATTTTTGTCCGACGTTATTGAAGGATCTGAAGAGCAGTTCCACGATATGACAATCGAACTTTCCATTCAGGATTTCGATGTGGCTTACCTTTCTAAGGATTACAGTATCCACATTGACTCCAATGAACTGGCTCAAACTCAAGAGAATGCATGGCAAACGGGTATTTTCGTTGATGACAGCGAGTGGAACACCTTAAAACAGACGGCCACAGCCATTCTTGTCGAAAATAGTGACCAATCTGTAAAAGGAGCCGGGGAAGTTATCTGAAGCAGAGTAATCTAAAACGGATCTATCGGGTCGATAAGCCAGTTTGCACTATGCAGGCTGGCTTTTTTAGTCAATGTTAACTCAATCATAATCTACAAAATCACACCTAAATGGGAAAAAGCTTAAAAAACGATCTATTTTCCCTACCGCATATTTCTCTGTATTCTAATTAACTGGCTCATATTGACTTACTCATTTCACGTTTTAGATCTAGTGAGCAGTAATCAGTAGGTAGACGGCAGGTTTTGGCTAGTTCTTCCATCATGACTCCATCAATATAATTATCAATTGCTACATACCACATTACATCAATCCATATGTTGCGATTTTCCCTTTATAAAAGGAATGAACATGCTAACAGGTTACTGGTCAATCGATGCTTTTATCGTTGCAAACATCGTTCTTTGTTTGGTGGTTGTCGTTGTATTTTTTTATTATCAAGCGACTGGACGTGGAACCCTTTGTGACCAACCTAACAGTAAACACAAAAGGAGTCAGTCATGAACACCAAAACGCTAGGCTATTCCACGATGATAATATCTGCAGCTTTAATGGGCTGTGTGGGATTGTTTGCTCGAAACATTAACACCAGCGGTGATGTCATCGCGTTTACTCGTATGACAGTCGGTGCAATTTGTATTTTCGGCTTAATGATGTATCAGGGTAAAACTGCCCTCATGAAAGCCACAAAAATCACGCCAACTGTCATTGCCAGCGGTGCTTGCTTAGGCTTATGTCTTGCCGCTTACGTCTCGTCAACTCAGTATACGACCTTGGCAAATGCAGTATTTCTTATTTATACCGGCCCCGTATTTTCAACCATCTTAGCCGCGATTTTTTTAAAAGAAAAAATATCTAAACTCACCGCAGCCTTATTAACCGCAGTATTCATAGGCTGCTTATTCATCATAGGCATTATTAATTACACGCCTGCTGATGGGCTTACTATGTCGTTGTCATTCTCTAAAGAGAACTTTATCGGAGACATGCTTGGTTTAGCTTCAGGTGTTGGTTATGGTCTTTACCTGTTCTTCAGCCGCTACCGTACCGATGTTGGCTCAGATTCACGCTCGTTCTTTAACTTCCTGTTCGGTGCCGTAGCCATTGGGGCCTGTTTTGTCGTCAAACCACCATCGCTTGCAGATATGGATACCAGCTCATGGATTTGGTTAATCTCTATGGGATTCTTCATCGGATTCGGCGCTCTAAGCTTGCTTACTATTGCAGCTAAACATTTAAAAGCCGCTGAGTTAGCGTGTGTGTCATACCTTGAAACGGTTGTAGGCGCAGGGATTGGGATTGCCATGTTTGGTGAATCACTCACTATGTTACAAACCCTTGGTGGCATCTTGGTCATTGGTGGTGGTATGGGTGAGATTGTCATCAGTATGACCAAAAAACACGCTGCAATTAAAAAAGAACAACCCGCGCAATAACCGGAGGCTATTATGAACACTTCATGGAACTGGATTCTCCTCTTGGTGACAGTGTTCATCATGATAGGGCTCGCGCTGTACAGCAACAAAATCATGAAAGCTCATGACGGTGAAGGCGGTTTTTTATTAGCCGCCAATTGCCTTGGCCCTTTTATTGGAGCCGCCACAATTGTCGCAACAGGATTTTCCGGTTGGGGATTTATGGGCTCCCCAGGTGTTGCCTACAAATACGGTTCAATCGAACTTCTTGGAAACTTCTTCTTTGCTCCGGGGATAATATTTGCGGTTTTGTTTTGTGCTCGATTTCTACATCAAAAAGCACAAGCAATTGGAAGCTTTACCATCCCAGAATATATAGCTCGTAGCCATGAAGGCCCTGAGATAATCAAACGTTGGACTCAAGCTTTTGCTGCAATCATCACTATCATTTTATTACTCGTATTTTTGGTCGGACAAATAAAGGCTCTCGGATTATTGGCAGGTCAGTGGCTAGGCATTGATAATAATACTGCGGCACTATTAATGATCGGCATTATCATTATTTATACCTCTATAGGAGGGTTAGCCGCGGTTGCTTTTACCGATGCGTTTATGGTGATAGGGATGTGTGTTTCTGCTCTGATTATTGTCGTCACTATTTTTTCAGATATGTCACCTAGTGAACTCATTTCTAATTTGAATGCCATTGATCCAAAACTGCTCTCTCCTGAGGATTCTGGCCCATACGGTTCAACGATGTTGCATGTATTCCTTGTGCTTCCGTATGCGTTTATCTACACCACAACATTACCTTATATGTCGGTAAGATTTATGGCATTAGCGAAAACCACTAAGCTACATCATGTCGCAATTTATATGCTGCCCATTTCTTGTTTACTGAGTTTAGTTCCTTTGGCTGGCTTATATACCCGCATCAAAATACCAAATCTTGCCACCCCCGATGAAGCGATGCCCACTTTCCTTACCCATTTCATGACACCATCTATTTCAGCAGTGGTAACGCTGTTTATTTTGTTCGCGATGAAATCGACAGCCAATTCTGTTTTGCACGCCATTGCAGGTGCGGTATCACACGATTTACGTCAATCGATATGGCCTAGTTGTAAACTATCTGAATCTTCTCTGTTGGTATTAAATCGTGGGGCGGTATGGTTGTTAGGAATAACCGGATTCATCGTCATGCTATTTGCTCCCCCTTTCATGTTATCAATGCTAGCGATTCTTGGCTCAGGGACCTTAATGGCGGCACTAGTGGCTCCGACATTACTTGCCCACTTTATCCCCGCAAATATCTACGCTGCACTCTCTTCTATGATCATTGGTTTTGGCTCAGGTTGCCTTCTGTTTCTAAAATTTGACTTAGGTTGGGTCGAAGCCCCTATCTACTCATCGCTACTTGCCTGTGGTACGTATTGGGTTGTGGCCAAATTTTTCGATATGAAATCAACATCTATGGAAATATCACATCACTAAATATTATTTCCATAAATTATGTTCGCCATCAATTATTCTCTCCATACGTTGTTTTTTCTCTATACATTAATTTCTCCATATATGAGAAAAAAGGACTGCTCGTAGCAGTCCTTTTCTCAATATATTAAAACAGTTCATTATCTCGTTAATTGACTTTGAATTTGCCCCTCAAGCGCACGGCTGTTAGATATATCCTTTCTCATATCTATATGGTTAATACGATATTCTCGTGGCGTTGTTCTTAATAATTGTTTGAATTTAGCATTAAAATTAGATAAGGAAGAAAATCCAACTTCAGACCCAATATGAGCAATCGTCCAATCGGTTAATACCAAGTATCTAGCCGCCTGTTTTACACGCTGTTCAATCACATACTGACGGAATGTAACGCCAAGGTTCGCATGGAAAAATCGAGAAAACGTACTATCAGCCATATATAGCTGCTCAGCAACTTTGGTCACCGATAACGATTCAGAAAGGTGTTCAGAAATGTACTCTAACACGACGTGCACACGATCTTCAGTGCGTTTAATATTATTGACTTCAAACCGATAATCAGCAAGGTAACGAGTCGGCTTTAACTTAGATAGTTCTTCAAGTAACCCAAGTAAATTTAAAACCTGACCAAACTCCAGTGTGTTCTCCATTTTATCCAAAATTTGAGTTATCTCATGGATTTCCTCGCCTTCAAACAAGGTTCCATAACTCGATTTTTCAAGCATCTGCTTGATCATATCAAATTGAATACTATCAACAAATGTCTGGCCTAGGGCAGTTAATCGAAAATGTAAAACATCGCAATCAGTCGGGTCTTTGTGCTTTTCTAACGAGAGTCGAAACGGATTAAAAGGTGCGAGTAACACTAACTGACCGACATGCAATTGGTAGTGAGTATTCGCCAAATGTAAGGTGCACCCGGATGTTTTCGGGCGTATCAATATATAATCGACACCAAAAATAAGATGCTCAGTTTCTTTCAACTTCTGTAGATCAAACATCAAAAATTTAGGCGTATTAGCAATAACACGTTGACACATAATCTACCTCCAATGTCTGGCTTAACTATATACATCAGCTACAAAACACCAACATCATGACTCTATAAATGTGATGTCACACACTAGCACCAAAGCCAATCGTGATGTTCATCATGCATGGGGCTAACATTTAAAGTTCTCCAGCATAAAACCGCCACTCCTCAGCATTAAATGACTATTATCAGCCATCATTTAGCGCGATATTAATGTCATTGAAAAGCAGTAATTAACTTTGCTAATCATAATAAACCACACATATTAATTTGAATATTTACACTACCAGAAATTATTAATAGCTTTATATTAAACATAAAGTAAACACTAATAATAAAGGGACTTACTACTAAGTACTTTATATTCTATTGGAGATTTATAATGAGTGTTTCTAATGACCTATATCCAAATGCATCTTTACCACTAGAAAGAAAAGATTCTGGTGCTCCGATTGTTAGACCCGGACTGCACGTTGAATCCTATAATGATTTTGACCCACTTCGCCACGTTATTGTCGGCATTGCTGATAACCAACATATTCCAGAAGCTTGCCCTGCTAGTAATGAAAAAATACCCGCTGACTCACCTATGCGTGGCAGTAAAGCAGGTCGACGGACTCAAGAATCTATCGATCGTGCCAATGAGTGCTTAAATGGGTTTGCTAAGATCTTAGAAGACCGCAATATCATTGTCGATCGCCCAGGAGCAGTAGATTGGAATGAGCGCATCACTACTCCTGATTTTAGTATCAGCTCTGGTTTCGGTGTAATGCCACCGCGTGATTGCTTACTGACCATGGGTAAAAGCATGCTGATGGCACCAATGAGCTTCCGTAGCCGCTACTTCGAATATTTGGCTTATGTCGATTTAATGCGTGAATATTTCGAATCAGACACAAGTTGCATGATTGAGCAAGCACCACGCCCACGCTTGTCTGATGATAGCTTCCGCATGGATTATGTTGCCGCTTACGAATACATGTCTGATGCTGAAACAATGGAGCGTTCGCTGCGTAAAGAGTACAGCACAAAAGAGACCGACATTCTATTCGATGCTGCCGATGTCATGCGTTTAGGGAAAGATATTTTTGTGCAACATGGTTTAACCACAAACCTTGCTGGCATCCGCTGGATCAAGCGTAAATATGAGCCTCAAGGATATCGAGTTCACACTCTAAGCTTTGAAGATAATCACCCGATTCATATTGATGCAACTTTCTGTCCATTGCGTCCGGGGTTAATGTTACTCAACCCGAATCGTCCGTTGTTTGCTGGGCAACGTGAGATCTTTGAGAAGAATGATTGGGAAATCGTTGAAGCGGTTAAACCTGCTTGGGATAACCCACCACCACTTTGCTACTCAAGTACTTGGTTATCAATGAACACCTTGATTCTAGATCATAAAACGGTGTGTGTTGAAGCGTCTGAAACAGGCCAAATGGAGCAATTCGACCAACTTGGGTTTGAGGTGGTTCCTGTTGATTTACGCGATGCCTATGCATTTGGAGGGGGCTTACACTGTGCGACTGCCGATGTATGGCGCGAAGGTACATGTGAAGATTATTTCCCTAACCAATTCGCAGGTGCTCACAACATCGAGCATTGGGAATATTAAACTGCATGGCTGATTTCAGTTAAATCGAAATCCGCCGCCGCTTTTTATGATAAAAAAACCGCATCAATTTCGATGCGGTTTTTTTGTAACGATGAATTCAATATTCAGATTTAAATCTTAAATTTATTGAGCTCATCATGAAGATCCGTTGCCTTCTCGGTTAACTCACCACTAATTGATACTGATGAGGACATGCTATCCATCACATCGACCGCAGTATCGTTAATAACGACAACATTACGGTTAATCTCTTCTGCTACTAAGCTTTGCTCTTCCGCTGCTGAAGCAATTTGATTATTCATATCATTAATAACATCAATCGCTTGGTTAATTTCAGCCAAAGCTTGTTGTGCCGCTTGTGTCTCTTCTTTTGTATCGACCGCTTGTTGTTGGCTTTGCTGCATCAGCACTACGATTGACTGTGTTTCTTGCTCTAACCTCGCCAACATCGAACGAATTTCTTCTGTCGAAGACTGCGTGCGAGTCGCAAGATTACGCACTTCATCTGCCACAACCGCAAATCCACGTCCCGCTTCACCTGCTCGTGCCGCTTCAATTGCTGCATTCAAGGCTAATAAGTTAGTCTGCTCTGCAATGCCACCAATTTCAGTCAAAATACCTTGAATAGCCGCGCTTGATTCCGCCAAGCTTTGCGTTTGGTGCTGTGCATTGTTAACCTGAAGCGCTAAGTCGTCTACCGCTGATGCTGCGTTGTCCATTCGACCCATGCCATTCAAACTGTTACTTTGAACCTGACTTGCTGCTGCCGCTGCTTGAACAGCAGAACTTGCGACTTCTTGTGCTGTTGCACTCATTTCATTAATAGCCGTCGCTAAAGAGTTCACTTCATTAACTTGGATATTCAGTTGATCTTTTGAAGTAGCTGCGCGTTCTTGACCTGCAGTTGCACTTCTGTCCACTTGCTCCGCGGTATCCATCACGGTTCTTAACATACCTTGCATTCGTTCTAGGAAAGTATTGAACCAGAAAGCCAGTTGCGCGGTTTCATCTTTACCTTTCACTTCAATACGGTAAGTTAAATCGCCATCACCTTGAGCCACATCTTTAAAACGCTCGACAAGATTGATCAAGATTTTACCTAATGAGTTAGCAATCACACCCATCACGGCAATACCAACAATAGCTGCAATTAAACCCGCAATAACTCCTTGCTCAATCGCACCTGAATTCTGTTCACTGCTCCAATTCTCAAAAGTCGCAACACTTTGTGTCAGTTTATTGGTCGGCACTGACACCATAACAATCCATGCAGCCCCAGAAGTATCTACTGAAGTAATCGCGTACTCTTGATCGCCAATGGTCAACATGCCAATGTCATTTTGAGTCGCCAGAGACTGGATTTTTGACCAGCGAGAATAGAGTTCGCTTGGCACTTTTTTACCGACGTTCACACTATCTCGGCTATTGGCAAGCATTGCCCCTTTCCAAGATGAGATGATAATGCTGCCTTCGCCATCAAATAGGTTTTCAGCCAGTGCTTCACTTTGACCTTGCAGCTCGATCAGCGAGAGATCAAATCCGAGTGAACCAATGATTTTATTGTCCAATTTTAAAGGTTGGCTAATTGTGGTGATCAACTCTTTTTTGCCACGAACCGGGTACATATAAGGTTCCATCACAAAAGTATTGCCCGTTTCATAAGGCATTAAGTGCCAATCATCGGTACGTTCGCCATTACTATTCAGCGCGGTGTTGGAGAAGCTTTCCATTGCAACAGCATCAAAACTATTGTTTGAATTGGGAGAAAAGAATGGCGCTAAGTAACCTTTACTATTCATTGCATCGCTTGCGCCTACTTCGGTTTCTAGCGGCCACGTTTTCTCTTCCCACACCATGTAGCCTGCAAAAACTGCTTTATCTTGCGCTTCTAGTGCTGCTGTAAATTGTTTAACGATGGTATCTGCGCCCAATTGAGACTCAGCACTCAATTCAATAATTGAACGAACTTGAGATAGGTTAGCAAGTACAGGGAAAAGTTGGGTGGAAATGATTTTGCCTTGCTCTGATGCCGTCGCCTGCAAATTTGCGATAGTTGCTTCTGTTAGTTGAGTCTTAACCTTTTCAGTTATCTCTTGGTTTACTTTGGTGAATGCATTGGTTGTCATTCCCATCGCAATCAGCAATGTAAATGCCATCGCTAATCCCGCGCTTAGCGCAATACGTGTACGAATACTTTTAAACATGCCGATTGCTTACCCTCTTTTATTGAAACATAACATTGTATTAATGATGTAAAGCCTAAAAATCAGCAGTATATAGAAGATAGATGAACACAATATCTAGAAATATGAATAGAAGATTAACAAGATAGCATTCGTTATGAACAACGGATTCAACTAAGCGAATTCCATCAAAACCCGACACAAAACAGAACCAAATCAAACAATCAAAACAAGACAGTTAACCCTCTGAAACAAAACACTAAAAATTCAATTTACATTTACCCATTGATAGTAATCTTACCTACTAAATGTCATTCATAGCGGTACCATCTCTTCTGTTTTGTCTATCGACCTAACTAAAAAGTATTATGCTATCTGTCAATTACTTGAGTTCTATCAATTTTAAAAACCTGCAAACCACTTCAAAAATAACTGCCGTGTACCTCTTCAGCATTTGAACTAGTTCCTTTATAAATCGCACTTAATTACAGAAACTTAATTCGCATCTATTTAAATGTCGAATATAAGATCTTCATCATTATTTATTTTGAGCTGTGAAATTATAATAATTCAGATTCATGAGCCATAGCATGCTGCTAACTAATACAATTAAAAATAAGAATTATTATGTTTAAAAAACTATCTCTAAAAAACAAGCTAGCCATATCCGCAAGCGCCGCCATCATTTTAGGGGGCGTGTTGGTAGAAGCGTTATCATTTAATGCATCATTAGATCGACTAGATATTGAAGTAGAACAGCGACTAGAAAGTACAACCGCTTCGTACAATCAGTATGTTGCTGACTGGCTGGTGTCAAAAGAGCGAGCACTCAAGTCGCTCACTTCAGAAGCAGACAAAGCCGCGATTGTGGTGCATTTAAAGCAAGTTCGAGATTCTGCTAAGTTTGATAATGTTTTCTTAGCTTACCCTGATGGCTCACAAGCAAACGCCAATGCGGTCGTATTACCACCTGGTAATGATGACCCACGTAAATGGGGCTGGTACACCAATGCCGTCGCAAACCCTTCAAAAGTGTTCATGGATAACCCAACGGTTGCCGCTGCGACAGGGGCTAATGTTGTTTCTCTTGGTAAAGCGCTTGATTTACATGGTCAGCAAGTAGTACTTGGTGCAGATGTAGAGATCACCGATATCCTAAATAGCATGGAAAAGGTCATTCTCCCGGGTGAAGGCTACATGTTCATTGCCAATGATAAAGGCAATATTTTCACTCACCCCAATACTAAATTGCTAAACAAGCCCGTTTCTGAGCTAGGACTTAATTTCCCAACACTTCAACAAGCCGCAAACAGCAATTCAGATATGCAGGTTGAATTGAATGGCGAGCAGTATGTTATCTACGCAAAAAGTATCGAAGGCACGAGCTTGATGACCGTGAGTGTCATTAATTACAACTCTCTCGTTGCTCCACTATTTGATGCGGTATACGGTCAAATTTTAGTGACGGGTATTGTCGTGATCATCTGTACACTACTATTCAACTTGTTATGTAACATTCTATTCCGCCCACTGAACTATGTATCGGAAGCGCTCGCACAGATCGCAAATGGTAGTGGTGATTTGACTCAGCGCATCCATGTTGAAAACGAAGATGAAGTTGGCGAACTGGCACACAATTTCAATACTTTCGTCGCGAGTTTACAAAACCTGATTGGTCACATTCGTCAGCAATCTCACCAATTAACCGATCAGTCAGACCAAAGTGCTAAGCGTGCGAATAGCTCAGTGAATGAGCTTAACCTCCAGCAACAAGAGATCACTATGGTTGCAACCGCCGTTACCGAAATGGCATCTGCTACTCGTGAAATTGCCTCTCATGCTGAACAAACCGCTCAAGCTGCACAAAACTCATCAACGAGTACTAACGAAGGCCACACATTAGTGCTTCACACTAAAGGCTCAATCAATAACCTCGCTAATGAAGTCAGCGAAGCTAGTTCTGTGATCAGCGAGTTACAGCAACATGCACAAGAGATCAATACGGTTCTTTCAACGATTCAAGGCATTGCAGAGCAAACCAACTTACTTGCACTTAATGCTGCGATTGAAGCCGCTCGCGCTGGCGAACAAGGCCGTGGTTTTGCCGTCGTTGCTGATGAAGTTAGAGTGCTTTCTCAACGAACTCACACTTCAACGGAAGAGATCAAATCAACCATCGACACTCTTCAACACACCACAAATCGCGCAGTTTCGTTAATGGAAAGCAGCTCGACTTTAGCAACAAGCTCGGTTGAAGATGCCGATCGTGCGACCCTTGCTCTAGAGGAGATCAGCTCTGCGGTAACATTAATCAGTGACATGGCAACTCAGATCGCTACGGCGGCAGAAGAGCAGACTCATGTAACGGGAGAAATCACGCAGAATGTGACGTCGATTAAAGATGTGACCGATCAGCTTGTTATTGGCTCTGAGGACAGTTTATCGCAGTCAAATGAACTCAAACAACAAGCCATTGAATTGAGTGAAAAAGTAGCAACCTTTAAGCTCTCTTAACGGACGCTTTCATATACATTTATAATGGCGCTCAATGCGCCATTTTTTATGCCGTCATAACACTTTAATGCCCTCGTTCATGCCATATCATGCGTGAGCTCTAGTTGTGGCCGATAAACGTAAGTAAAAAGTGAATTTTTCCTCAAAATTCCCAGCTATTGTCTAGACTTAACTTTATAGCACCCGTTTAGATTGAAAAGCTAAGAGAGCATTATGGCGAGATTTTATCTAATTTTAGCGTTACTCATGTCTGGGCATTCAAACGCTACCTCTATCGCTTCATTTCCCGATGATATTGATAGTATGATCTTAGTAAAACAGAGTGTGCTCCCTGGCAACGATGTCGTTCTACCTCCAAACACCGCCCTTTTCGTTCAAGAAACCGTAAAAATGTATAACTGGATTAATAACGGTCAGGGCACCAAGCTCAATATTTTTGTTCCCAAGGAGAGAGTTAAAGCTTACAAGAATCATGGTCCATACCCTGATGGGATCACTGCGGTTGCCATATATGAAGATCAGGATATTGTCTTTGTCACTGAACATCTCGCTGGAGAGGCGATGTATGGGACCTATGATATAAATGGCAATGACATCAGTTCGCAACATCCATCTTTTGCGACGGAGGTTTGCTACGCTTGCCATCTTGGTCATCAAGACATCTGTATCAATGGCACCTGTGCGGTTCCAATTATCGAAATATTCGATAAATAGCTCTGAGATACACTATGAAAATTGCCATATTTCACTCTATCCGTACCAAAATATTTGCTTCACATCTGTTGTTGATACTAGTGATCATCGCGAGTTTGACCTATCAGCACCACAAGAATGAGATCAACAATACCGTTAGTATGACAACTGCATTTCATCAAGAGGCAGCCATTCCTCTGATTTCTGACATCAGTACCGCTATTTCCGGTGGCAACTATTCCAATCTCCTATTGCCTAAATTCAAAACACAATTAATGAATACGCCAGATCTGTTGTACCTCAAAATTGTTGGCCGTTCAGATAATAGGAGCATCCCTATCGAGGTACAGTTCGATCGCGAAGTATGCCAAGTATGGCGTTCTCATTTTCCGCTGAATTTCCAACAAAACACTAAAGACAGAATTGAGAGGATTCAAGCACGCTTAGCCACTAATGAAGGGGATATCGTTAAACTCAATTATCTGCTCAATAGAGCTAAAGAAGCGCTCAATACGTTCGAGCTCTCCAACCAACTCGAAGCAAAATACCACTTCGATTTTGATAACAATAACGAATTCAACGCGTCCTATTTTGATAGAGAAAAGAACATTCTATTTCTCTCTCTACCCACAACAAATAGCGCTGGTGGACGAGTTGACATGGTCTACGATATAAGTTCGATTAAGAAAGTGGAGCATGTCATATTATTCGATGCTCTGTCCGAGTTATTCGTCGCTTTAGCCATTGCTTTACCTGCTCTTGGTTTGCTCTCCTTTCACATCTCCGCACCATTGAAATCACTCTCAAAATGTATGAAGCGTGATATTAAAGATATCGATACAACAAAAATCCCAGAACAGAATCGACATGATGAGATCGGTGAACTCTCTACCGAATTCACGCACCTGATTAAGAAAATGGCCATTCACACCAAAGAGCTTGAATACCTGACTCGTAATGACCCATTAACAGGATTACTGAATCGACGTTCATTCAATTCACTACTGGCTGAGATTCAAGTTAAAAATCGATCAAAGTACGTCGCCATTATGTATGTCGATATCGATCACTTTAAAAAGTACAACGACACTTATGGGCACAACCTAGGCGATATTGCACTACAAAAAGTGGCCCAAGTATTAAGTGACAATACGGTCGATGAGAACGAAAAGGCATTTAGAGTCGGAGGCGAAGAGTTTGTGGTGACGCTCAATATTAGCAATCTTGAGCAAGCGATTACTCGAAGCGAAAAGATCCGCAAAATGGTGCACGAATTAGAGATTGAACATAAAACGAGCCCAACAGAAAAGGTCATCACCATTTCTGCTGGGGTTTGCATCTATACAAAACAAGATTTGCTCAACACAACAATAGAAGATGTGGTTGATTACGTTGACCATGTTCAATATCAAGCAAAACACAACGGTCGAAACCAGATCATCATTTGTGATAAATACATATCAAACCAAACTAACCGTTCTAACTTCGCTCAATTAGAAAACAATTATCACGACGACGGACTGCCTCCAACACACCCATAATTTTTTGATTTAATTCTCTTTCCTGACAAGTAACATCACCGCGGCAAGAGACAAGAATGCCGTCATCACCACAAAAATATCGTTGTACGCCATGATCCGACCATTTTGATACATGGTCGACATCAGCATTGAGTTTGCTTGCAAGTTCGCCGTCACAGGGTCACTTCCTGAACCAATGAAAAATTGAGCTTGTTGTTGTAAGTAATACCATGCATCAGAACTAACACTCGGCAGGCTACTCTGAACGTGTGCTAAATGTTCTCTAGCCTTGTTATCAAGTAACGTTGCGATGATCGCAATACCAAACGCACCACCCAAATTACGCATGATATTGGTTAGCGTCGAAGCGTCCGGTACGCTAGGTTTCGGAACGCCTTGCATCGCCACCATTGACAAAGACACCATCATAAATGGGCTACCAACTGCTCTAATGAGCATTGATACGACCAATTGATCATGCCCAAAATCAGCCGTCATGTGAGTATTCATCCAACAGCTCAACGCAAACATGCCAAAACCGAACGCCGCTAAATATTTGGGTTTTATGAACTTCAATACTTTAGGCACAAAAGGGAAAATCAATAACTGAGGAAACCCCATCCACATAAGTACTTCACCAATTTCAAGCGCGTTGTAATGCTGGATTTCCGTCAAATACAGTGGGATCACATAAATCGATCCCATCAATCCCATCCCCAAAATCAAATAGGTAAAGCATGCCATTGCAAAACGTTGATTCCCCAACAAACGCAGGTTCACTAATGGATCTTTTCGACACAATTCATTAATGATGAAATAGGTAATACAGACCACCGCAATAACTGAAAGCGCAGTGATGAAGGTTGAACTGAACCACTCTTCTCGGCTTCCCTCTTCTAGAACGACTTCGAGACAGCCAAGCCCTACTCCCATCAACAAAATACCAGCCCAATCAGCATTGCGAAGGGATTCGATATTAATTTTTTCATCATCTAGACCGAACCTCACCATCGCAATGACTGCTATAGCAGGGACTAAGTTAATATAGAAGATGAAATGCCATGAGAAGTTTTCAGTTAGCCACCCACCAAGCGTCGGACCAATGGAAGGCGCAAACGTCGCGGTAATACCGAACAAGGTCATACCAAGCGCACGTTTATGCAGTGGTAGTAATTGCACCACCAGCGAAAATGCGAGCGGTATTAATGCTCCACCACTGAACCCTTGTATAGCTCGAAATGCGATCATTGAGGGCATATTCCAAGCAAAAGAACAAAGCAATGAAGACAAACCAAAGATCACGGTTGTACCCGTAAGGTAGCGGCGTTTGCCTAAGGTTTTAGACAACCAACCACTAAGCGGAATCGCCACCATTTCGGCAACTAAATAAGAAGTCGCAATCCACGAACTTTCATCGAGTGTTGCAGACAGTGCGCCTTGAATATCTTTGAGCGATGAGTTGGTGATCTGGATATCCAAAATCGCCATGAATGAACCTAGCATACCGCCCATCAGTGCAATCCAGCTACGTAAAGAAACTTCAGAAGTTGTTTCCTTCGGCTTTACTGATTCGGCTTGTGTATTTGAAGCAACCATTTCAGCCATGATTTAGCCTCTTGGCTCTAATGCAATATCACTACTTTCTGCCGCCAACTCACTCTCATTTTCGTTGCGAATATCATGCGTATCGACCGTAACGACTGCTGATAAACCTGGAATGATTTGCTGCGCTGCCAGTGTCTGATCATCAAAGTGGATTTTCACAGGGACACGTTGAACGATTTTTGTAAAATTACCCGTCGCATTCTCAGGAGGTAGCAGTGCAAATTGAGCCCCAGTGGCAGGAGAAAAGCTTTCTAATGTGCCTGTTATCTCGCGATTTGGAAACGCATCTAGCTCGATATTCACTTTTTGTCCCGGCTGCATTTTAGCCAGCTGAGTCTCTTTGAAGTTCGCTTCCACCCAAACATCCGACGTTGGCACTAAACTTATTAGCGGCATACCGGGCTGAATGAATAACCCTTCCCTTACGCTACGTCTACCCACAATGCCATCGACTGGCGCTACGATTTTGGTATAGCTTAAATTCAGCTCCGCTTGATCCAATTCCGTTTGAGCTTCTGCCACTGATGCTTGTGCTTGCACAATTTGGCTATCAATGACATTCAGCTTTTCTTGTTCAGCAATATAGTGTGACTGCGCTTCTTCTAATTGTGCTTTGGAGACTTTCAAATGAGCGAAAGCATTATCCACTTCATCTTGTGACGAATACTGTTTCTTGAGCAAACTTTGACTACGTTGAAGCAGTTGCTGTGAGCGTTCTAAATCTGCTTGAGCTGAATCAACTTCACTTTTAGTTTGAATAATGACTCGCTGCTGCAATCGATGCTGCGCTTGAGAATATTCAACCGATGCAAGTTGGACTTGTAAGTTGGCTATAGACTGAGATTTTTTAACCTGAAACTCACGATCATCAATCTTTGCCAGTAGCGTTCCCGATGTCACGAACTGATTGTCATCGACCAAAGTTTCGACGACGTAGCCTGAAACCTTGGCACTGATATTAGTGATATTGGCTTTTACGTAAGCATTATCTGTCGATTGGAAATATTGCCCATATCCGAACCAATAACCTGATGCAAGTAAACCTAAAGATACGAATATCATCGTCGCAATGATAGCCGCTTTAGGCTTCTTTCTAGGGGTAAGTTCAAGTGATGGTGCGGTTTGTAACGGTTGAGATGTTGCCTGATTAGTGGGATGTTCTGTGGCCAATGTTGTGTACCTTGTATTATAGAGCGATGAAATGTTGACTCAATAATGAAGCGGCTGATAGTGATGAGCAGCCATTTCTATGAGAAGCCCTATTTTATACAAAAAACATTATTTGATTAGATAGGATAAAAAGGAAATACTGTCCTAATAATCTTACTAATAGAGTGTGTTATGGACTTAAATGCCGTCGCTATTTTTGCGAAAGTCGTTGAATCTGGAAGTTTTACCCTTGCGTCAGAGAGCCTAAAACTCACCAAATCTACCGTAAGCCGCAAGGTTTTAGAGCTAGAGAATCAACTGGGGGTGAAATTATTAGTCCGTACCACTCGCCATTTAGCGACAACCGCAGAGGGACAAACCTTTTATCAGTCTTGCTCTGAGATGTTGTCGATCATGGAAAGTGCAGAGCAAGAGATCTGCGAAAGCCAATCCACGATTCGCGGGCATATCAACATCGCCATGCCCATTGAACTCGGCCACCAAATGCTGATGCCTTATATAGACGCTTTCTTGTTACGCTACCCAGAAGTGACCATTAATCTTGATCTGACCAATCGCCATATTGATTTAATCGCAGATGGTGTAGACCTGCATTGTCAGATAGGTGAACCCAAGCTCTCCAATAATGTGGCTCGGCTTTTTTACTCTTCAAATCAACAACTGGTGGCTAGCCCGAATTACTTAAAACAACACCCTAAGATCCATCACCCACACGATTTACGCACCAACCACAAGCGGGTGAAACTATCACGCCCTCAGTTAGAATCATTGTGGATGTTTAGCAATGGTGAGCAGCAAATTACAGTAGAACTCCCTCATCAACTCAGTGTGAACACCATTACGTCATCGCTCACCGCAACCATTGATGGGCTCGGTGTGTCGGTTCTACCTGAATACCTCTGCCGACCGCATATTCAAAGTGGAAAATTGACGCGACTGCTTCCAGAGTGGTCTATCCCGACGGTTGGGATCAGCTTTGTCTATCCAGAAAGAAAACTCATGCCTAAGCGATTAAGAGTGCTGCTCGATTTCTTACTCAGTGAGTTATCACAGCGAGATATTCATCCTAAAGATTGATCCCGCAGTGGGCGTGTTTAGGTAAAAAGTACATCAAGCAAGCTAGATCAAATCAAAACGTTTGATGTGTTTTTTACAACGAACTGATATTGTGTGCGTTCAATACGGAGCGCACCATGAAACTTTCTACTGAAAACGTCTTACTTCAAATCGCTTTAGACCTAAGCTCAAATCTGGCGAGCGATAAACATTACCAACGCTTAATTGACTCACTTCATCAAGTATTTCCTTGCGATGCCAGTGCTCTTTTCGTTTTAGACCAAGAAGATTTTCTTAAGCCCGTGGCCGTAAAGGGGCTCTCTCAAACCGTGCTTGGTCGACGCTTTTTTCCCAAGGCGCACCCACGTTTGGCGGCGATTATTGACAGCCAACATCCAGTCCGGTTTGCCGCCAATAGCGACCTACCGGATCCTTTTGACGGCTTGCTCCTCAATGAGTCAACTCACATTGATGTACATGACTGTTTAGGGTGCAGTTTATATGTTGAAAACAAACTTGTCGGTGTGCTCACTCTCGACGCTTTAGAAGTGGGCGCGTTCAATAAAATTGACAATATTACCATTGAAACTTTCGCGGCTTTGGCTGCGGCAACGCTCAGAAATCGAGCTCAATTTGATGCGCTAAAAGCCAAGAATAAACAGCAAAAATCAATCACGACAGCCTTGATTCAGCAAGCTCGTAGCATACAAGGTGAAATGGTTGGGATCAGCCCACAAATCCAAAAATTACGAAGCAATATTTCGATGGTCGCCCACTCCGATTACGCGGTGTTAATCAGTGGCGAAACAGGGGTGGGTAAAGAGCTCGTAGCCCATGCAGTCCATGAACAGTCACAGCGAAATGACAAACCAATGATCTACGTAAACTGTGCAGCGCTACCCGAAACATTGGCGGAAAGCGAGCTATTTGGTCATGTAAAAGGCGCGTATACCGGGGCCAATTCACAGCGAGCGGGTAAGTTTGAGCTTGCTGATGGCGGCACGATTTTTCTTGATGAAATTGGAGAACTACCACTACTGATTCAAGCCAAATTACTGCGAGTGATCCAACAAGGTGAAGTACAGCGCGTAGGTAGCGATAAAAATGTTCTCGTCGACGTTCGTTTGATTGCTGCAACGAACAGAAATCTTGAATATGAAGTCGATCAAGGTAACTTCAGAGCCGACCTTTTCCATCGTCTGAATGTATTTCCTATTCATATCCCACCACTGCGTGAGCGCGACGGAGATATTCCCGTATTAGCGGGGCATTTACTGGATAAGGTTCGCAGTCAATTTAATGTTCCAAACCTACACATTCATCCTAAAACACTCATGCATTTAGAACAGGTTGCTTGGCCCGGAAATGTACGAGAGTTAGAGCATACTTTAATGCGAGCGGCGCTAAGAACCATTCAGCACAACGAACACATCATTACTTTGCAGCACTTTGTTGATGAACTAGAAATCAAGCGGAGTGTAGAAATGACATCAAACATATTCCCTACTGAGAGCCAGCCAATGCGGGAATTAGTCGAATCGTACCAAAAACAATTGATTGAGCACGCTTTAGCCGAATCGAACGGGGTCTGGGCAAAAGCAGCAGAGTTCCTGCAAATGGATCGTGGAAATTTATATCGAATGGGTAAAAAACTCGATATAACAAAAACATAGGAACAATTTAAATTGATGTGTTTTTTACAACAGCTGCGATGTAAAAAACACATCAACCCTCTTAAGATAAAAATACAAAACCCTTCAAAAACAACAGGTTAACTTCTGGCACAGTCTGTGCTATAACGCTCGGTAATTATATTCGATTTCAGCAACGAACTGAGATCGCAACACTACTCAATGGAGCGACAATACATGTTCTGTATTCAATGTGAACAAACAATCCAAACGCCTGCTGTAAAAGGCTGTTCTTTCACACAAGGTATGTGTGGCAAAACTTCTGAAGTTTCTGACTTACAAGACGTACTCGTTTACTCTTTACAAGGTGTTTCATTTTGGGCTGAACAAGGTCGCAAATTTGACATCATCGTAGATGAAATTGATCAGTGGGCACCAAAAGCTTTCTTCGCAACATTGACTAACGTTAACTTCGACCCTGCTCGTATCGTTGAATTCGTACAACAAGCTAACCAATACAAGCAGCAACTAGAGCAAGCAGTTCGCGCAGCAGCAACACTTTCAAACGTAGAGCTTCCAGAGCTTTCGGCGGCAGCGAAATTCGAACTACCTACAGACGCAGAGCAGTTCCTTGCAATTGCACCTCAAGCAGCGGTTAACCGTGGCCATGATTCACAACACGAAGACGTTATCGGCCTTCGCTTACTTTGTCTTTACGGCCTAAAAGGTGCTGCAGCTTACCTAGAGCATGCACGCGTTCTTGGTCAAACTGACGAGAAAGTATTCGCTGAATACCACGAAATTATGGCATGGCTAGGTACTGATCCAACAGACCTAGGCGAGCTACTAGATTGCTCAATGAAAATTGGCCTAGTGAACTACCGCATCATGGAAATGCTTGATACTGGCGAAACGGCGACATTCGGTCACCCAGAACCTACTCAAGTGAACGTAAAAACTATTGCGGGTAAATGTATCCTTGTTTCTGGTCACGATCTTCACGATCTTGAGAAGATTCTTCAGCAAACTGAAGGCAAAGGCATCAACGTTTACACTAACGGTGAAATGCTTCCAGCACACTCTTACCCTGAGCTGAAAAAATACCCTCACCTAGTAGGTAACTACGGTAGTGCATGGCAGAACCAACAAAAAGAATTCGCAAACTTCCCTGGCGCTGTAGTGATGACTTCTAACTGTCTGTTGAACCCAAATGTAGGTCAATACTCAGATCGTCTATTCACTCGTAGCATCGTAGGCTGGCCTGGCGTTGCTCACATTGAAGGTGATGATTTCAGCCAAGTAATCGACTGTGCACTTGCACAAGAAGGTTTCAAACAGAACGAAATCGAACAGATGATCACTATCGGTTTTGGTCGCAATGCTCTTATGGCAGCGGCTCCAGCAGTTGTTGAACAAGTTAAAGAAGGCAACATCAGCCACTTCTTCCTTGTTGGTGGTTGTGACGGTGACAAATCTGAGCGTAGCTACTACACAGACTTCACAGCTCAAGCTCCTGAAGACAGCGTGATCCTAACGCTTGCATGTGGTAAATACCGCTTCAACAAGAACCAATTCGGTGACATCAACGGCATCCCACGTCTATTAGATGTAGGTCAATGTAACGATGCTTACTCTGCAATTCAGCTAGCGCTTGCTCTAGGTAAAGAGTTCGATTGCGACATCAACGATCTACCACTAACACTGGTTCTATCTTGGTTCGAGCAAAAAGCGATTGTTATCCTACTGACTCTATTCGCTCTTGGCGTTAAAGGCATCTACACTGGTCCAACTGCACCAGCATTCTTGACTGATAATCTACTTGCTATCATCCAAGACAAGTTCGACATGCGCAGCATTGGTAACGTTGAAGACGACCTTAAGACTATCTTAAAAGCGTCATAAGTCTCCGCTATCGCTAAGCAGTTAAGCAATTGAGCAATTGAGCAATTGAGCAGTTAAGCTTGATTAAAGCGACTAAATAGCGAATGACGTAGACCAAGTTCGATGCCTGATTACTTTTATATATGACTTTCATATTAAAGTGGCAGGCATCGAATTTTTCATAATGAAAGACACAAGATACACCTTCCATAATTTCTCATTTCTCGATTAAAAAAGTGACAATAATGATGACATTCGAATGGCCAAATACCACACCTGTAACTATGGTGTGTCTCAAAAAATGGTTTGAAACCGACGATACTGTTAGCCTACAAATCGCGCCAAAAAACAACGATGCTAGCTTTGACTTCAAACCCGGACAATTCATTTCCCTTGGGCTTCCAATCGAGAAAAGTAACCCTAGTAAAATTGATTACCGCGCGTATTCAATCAGCTCAATCCCAGGGCAAGTGCACCTTCAACTGACCATTAAACGCGTTGAAAATGGTGCCATGTCTAACTACATCGTAGATTCTCTCAAAGAAGGCGATGAAGTTCAGGTTCTTAAACCTGCGGGCATATTTAACACTGTCGATCACGCGCCAAAGCGCAATACTGAACGCCAAAAAGTGGTATTGATCAGTGCAGGTTGTGGTATTACACCAGTGATGTCGATGGCTAAAACATGGTTATCAGATGAGCAGGCTTCAACTGTCGATATCGATTTTGTGCATATGGCGAAAAGCCCGCTGCAAACTATCTACTTTAGTGAGCTTGAACAGATGGATGAAGAGCACGCTAACTTCAACCTCAAGCTATTACTGAAAGACAATCAATCAACTCGCCACCCACAAGGCCGATTGGATGCTCAATGGTTACAACAACTATGTAGCGATATTTTAGAGCGCACGGTTTACCTATGTGGTCCCGTGAGCTTTATGCAGGATATGGAAAACAACTTGAAAGAGATGGGCTTTGATATGGCACATTTCCACCAAGAGAGTTTTACGCCAACAGCAGAAGAATCAAACCAAGAGGAAGCGGTTGTTGAACAGCAGGCTTCTGGTGCGGTTAGTATTCATGTTCCAGATTTCGGTGCAAGCCTTGAAGCAGAGCACGGCGCTCCACTGATCGATGCATTAGAAGGTGCAGGTTTGCCAATCATAGCAGCATGTCGCAGCGGTATTTGTGGCTCTTGCAAATGTAAAGTAAACAAAGGCGAAGTACGCTCTACCAGCCAAGAGACTTTGACTCCGGAAGAGATTGAGCAAGGGTACGTATTAGCTTGTTCAAGCCAAGTGCATTCCGATGTGGAAGTTAGCCTTAACTAAACACATGTAGTATTTCAGTCATCTAGGTTGTCGGTATGCATGCCGACAACCTGAATATGTTCCAAGTCCCTCAATAAATCCCCCACCACCGTATCAAGCTGTCAATTGAATGCATACTGATTGGTGAGCACACCGCCGATGGCTTGTCTATTAATTCATTTTTGGACCATTCCGTTTTACCGCAATGGCTAATTTAGAAAAATATTAATTATTAATGTGCCTGTAGAATTATGCTCAATCAAGCTGCGGTTAAATAAATGGTACTCATTACGCATCTTTTGTTTAAGTTGAAATGTTATGCAATCTAAAAAATTGAGACATTTCTTTTTTGATCAAACTGTCTTTCAGTATTTTTTTATAGTCAATAAGATGCGCCATGAATGCTTGGCTGAGTGGACTTTGTTGCTTGGTACTCGGAAAGACAAGATTCCAGTGCGTTTCAATAGGGAACGTGTCGACTGACAATATAGCGATGTTATCTGGATTCTCTTGGGTTAAGGCATATTCAGAGAGGATAGAAAGCCCCATACCAGCCATAACACAATGTTTAATTGCTTCATTGCTCTCCATTACAAATTTGGGCTTTATATTTAAATCGTGCCGCTCAAGGTGCTTTTCTATTGCTTGGCGAGTGCCTGAGCCTCGCTCTCGTAAGATCCAAGAAAAACCTGCCAGTGACCGTAAAGTAACGCGTTCTTTAAGAGCAAGAGGATGACTTTTGTTCGCAATGGCATATAAATTATTGGGAAAAAGAGGGACAACATCGCCTTTCATATCACTATCAATATGACTGAATAAGTACAAGTCATCTCGACCATTTATATACCTTTCTTTTATGCTGTCTCGATTGTCTACTTTCAAAACGATGTCCACCATAGGATGTTTATCTAAGAAGCTTCCTATTAAATGTGGAACAAAATACTCACAAGATGTCACGGCTGCTACTTTTAACGTTCCCGATTTTAATTGTGTCAAATTGGCAATTTCAATCTCTAAATCGTCGACGTTTTGCACGATTTGCATGCAGTACCGAGCGGTAATATGGCCCGCTTCGGTGAACACCAGTTTTTTTCCTTGCAAGTAGTAAAGCTCGACAGAAAGAAGCTCCGAAAACTGCTTAAGCTGTATTGAAACCGTTGGTTGAGTCAGGTTTAAAACTTTAGCAGCCTTCGAAACTGAACCTTCTTCATAGACGGTAAGAAATACTCGAAAACTCCGAAAATTGGACAACCGATTTCTCAATAATTGCATATATCGTCCTCTGTGTTCTATGCCTAATTTCTAAGAGCTTAGCCAGTTAAGCTGAATTTAAGTATAGATAAATATCTATGATCATCATTGTTATTATTAATTATTATTAATACATACGGTGACGTATTGTTTTTGTAAAGCACAACGAATCACAGTTAAATTGGAGGCAACATGTTATTTAAACAATTACTAGTCCCAGTAGCACCTGAACAAAAGATAACGTCATCTCTCAACAATATACTTAATATCGCAGATGAATGTGAATCAAAAATTACGTTATTAATGGTTATCGAGGATATGGATGAGCTAAAAGAAATTAGTCAATATTCTGTAAAAACGTTAGATATTCTCGATAAAGTCACCAAAATATACTATTCACAATTAAGAACACTTGTAAGTGAATTAAAAGGTAAATATAAAAATATCGATTTTAATGTTCAAGTAAGAATCGGTATCCCGTTCATAGAGATAATTCAGTGTGCCAGATCTGAAGGTTCTGATTTTATAGTGATTGATAGCCATCGAAAAAGTAAGCCTCATGCCTGTCAAAGAGGGAGCACAACACTTCACCTAATGCGTAAATCTGAGATTCCTATTTGGTCTACCACTCGCGAATTGCATTCGTCCAAAAAAATCTTAGCGGCAATAGACCTTGATGAACAAGTAAGTGCAGATCTGTGTAATAGAATACTCAATTCTGCATACGATTTATGCAAAGCAACAAATTCTGAGTTAGTTCTGTGCCACATATGGGAGCTAGAGTCTGAAGGCTTCTTGCGAAAATGGAGTGGCTATAACGATACTGATATCGCGATTCTTAAAGAGAAAATGAAGATTGAACGTGCGAGAAAAATGAGAGCTCTCATAGATAACCTTGTAGATAATAACAATACCGTTAATGTTCATATCGAGCTAATACAAGGCCATGCCAAAGAGCTACTCCCAACATTTATTGAACAAAACTCAATTGATGTCACTTTCCTAGGATCCATGTCGCGAACCGGTATTGCTGGATATTTAATGGGGAACAAGGCTGAATATTGGCTAAATAAATTAAATGCAACCGTTGTTACCTTAAAACCAAGTGAGTTTATTTCTCCCATTGTGTCCACGACGCGGTAAATGGAGTTAACGATATGAAAATTGACAATAATGATAGATTCTCAAGTAGCCTACAAGTCGTTATTCACTGGTCGGTAAGAGTACTATCTATTCTTATGGTATTTGTAATTATTATGGGTGTCGTTGATGTATCATGGATTCTATATAAGAAGCTGACATCGCCGCCATTCTTTATTTTGACCATATCAGACATGCTAGCCACTTTTGGTGCATTTATGGCAGTACTAATCGCGATAGAAATTTTCATCAATATCACCGTTTACCTTAGAGATAATGTCATTCATGTCAAAATAGTAATGGCTACAGCTTTAATGGCTATCGCTCGAAAGGTGATTATTATTGACATTGAATCAACGAGTGCAAATTATCTTTTTGCAATCGCATCCGTCGTGTTAGCTATGAGCGTAGGCTATTGGATGATACATAAACTACCTCGAAAAAGTCATATAGAGGATTAATTTTAAATTCAATAAGCCACTTTTTTCGGTGGCTTTGTAATACGCCGGTATTGCGCGTTCTGCTGCGCAAACTCGGAATCGAGCAGAAATATGCTAACGAAGATCACACTCTATTTTTTGTGTTCTGACTCGTTTCTGGACAGAAATGAGTTTGGAAGTAAAAATTATTCTTTGTCTTCGCATAATATCTGGTATTACAAATCACTAGTGGCTTACTCTAAGTATCTAACTTAATTTATGTGCGTGACATCTAAAAACAGCTCAGTGCCCCATGTTACTTTTGTTTCATATCAACATATCTTATAAGGGGGCGAAATAGTGATTACAGTAATTAGTTTAGATAATGTTGCTAGTTACAAGTCGAAAGCAACACTAAATACAGAAAAAAAAGTAAACTTGATTTACGGTCTTAATGGCTCTGGAAAAAGTACGTTTTCAAATTATTTTTATGATTCAGAAAACCCTAAATACGCAAAATGTTCTAATACTCATAATGATGAGACAGTCCTCGTATATAACCAAAAGTTTATTGGCGATAATTTTTACCAAACAGAGAGTTTGAAAGGTATTTTTGGTCTATCTAAAGAGAATAAACTTGCAGAAGAGAACATAATTGAGAAAACCAAAGAACTAGGGACTATTAACAAAGAAAAAGCTGACAAAGTAACTCTAATTGAAAAAGAAACTAAAAAGATAACTGATGGAAAAGCCGTTGCTGAACAAAAGGTTTGGGAGATCAAGCAAACTTACGCTGGCGGAGATAGAGTCCTTGAATATTGCTTGGATAACTTAAAAGGTAATAAGTCGAAGTTATATGATCATATCAGTTCTTTGCCTATGCCTACTGTTAAGCCGACTAAAACGATAGAAAACCTTAAAGAAGAGGTGAATACTGTCGAAGGTGATACTGCTGTCAAACTAAGTACATTGAACGTTATCGCTCTTGATAACCTAACTGTAGATAGTGTAAATGCGTTAAACGAAATAGTTATTGGTAACGATGATAGTCCAGTGGCTGCGCTAATAGATAAACTGCAAAATTCAGATTGGGTTATTTCTGGTTTGCAGTACCTTAGCGATATCGATGGTGATGAGTGCCCATTCTGCCAGTCGAAAACGATGACTACTCAGTTAGTAGAACAAATCAAAGATTACTTTGATGAATCATATCAAGGGAAAGTTGATACACTAAAATTGATTGAAACAGAATACGAAAATTTAATACAAGACTTTCCTACTCTAGATCATTACAAAGAATCTCAGTATGCAACTGAATATTTGGCAAAGTTAACAGAAGTATATTCCTCTATTGTTAATATAATCGAAGAAAATAAAAAAACAATTCAATATAAAATTACTCGCCCGAGTACACAAGTTGAATTAAAAGATGCTTCAAAGCAAATTAAAGTTTTTAATGATCTTGTATTACAAATTAATTCCTCGATTATCGTACACAATACTAAGATTGATAATGTTGATATTGAAAAGAGACGCATCAAAGACGAGTTTTGGAAGATTTTAAGATATCAATATGACCAAACAATTAGTGGCTATGACAAAATCAAAGATACAGCTCAAAAAGTCATTGATGCAGCAGAAATAGAGAAGAAGAATAAGATCAAAGAAGCAACTACCAAAGAAGGTGAGATTGCAGAGCAACAAAAAGCTACCGTTAATATCGAAGAAGCTGTTATCAATATCAAAAACAGTTTAAAAGATATTGGAATTACGGACTTTTCTATTGAAAAACATGAAGAAAACTTGTACCGAGTGGTGCGACCAGGTGTTGCAGAGGATGTTTTCACTTCATTGAGTGAAGGTGAAAAGATGATTATTAGTTTTCTTTATTTTAGAGAACTATTTAGAGGGAAACAGACGGCGACAGAAATTTCACAAAAGAAAATTGCAGTCATAGATGATCCAGTATCGAGTCTATCCCATATATTCGTCTACAACATTGGTCGGGTTATAAAAAATGACTTCTTTAATTCAGATAACATTGAGCAGGTTTTCGTGCTTACTCATAGTCTCTATTTCTTCTATGAACTTACCGATACAAACAGAGATCGCCGCAACGATACACAGAATTTATTCCGTTTATCAAAGAATGAGGGCGGATCTTCTATTCATTCCATGAAATATGAGGAAGTTCAAAATGATTACCATTCTTATTGGTCAGTAATTAACGACGATAAGCAACCACCTGCGTTAATTGCTAACTGCATGAGGAACATCGTTGAGTATTTTTTCAATTTTGTTCAGAAAAAAGATTTAAGCAATGTTGCTCAGATTCCCACTTTACAAGCTAATAAATTTCAAGCATTTATAAGGTATATCAATAGAGAATCTCATTCAGTTGGCCAGAATATTATTGACTTTAAAGAGTTCGATTATGCCACCTTCAAAGAGGCATTCAGGCTTTTATTTGAAGCTGCTGGTTATTCTGAACACTATAAAAAAATGAGTAAAATTAAATAGATAAAAACCTCACCAAGCAAGGACGTCAGATGACGCTCTTGCTTGTCCAAAGGATAAACCCTAATAGGTAGTGCTATTAAGAAATGGAGGTTTTTAATAATGCACTACTGACATTAGCAAAATCAGGTCAAACTGGGCGCGATAGAAATATTACTTTCAGCAACTCTAACAAAGTTTGGGGCAAGGATGAGTTTTACACGATGCCCTCTTGACTTGCCCTTGGGCGGTGCCTTTGAGCTAAAACTAGCGATGATAAGAGAAAGCATATTACATGATATCTGTGACTGTTTTCGCACTTAGTGAAGTATACCTCAATAAATAATTGTTATTTTTGTAGTGAGCAACCATGTCATTAAACAAACCATACAAGGATAAATAACATGACAACAGTATTCATTAGCCACAATCATCAAGACAATCACTACATTGAACAAATTAAATCAATCCGACAGAATCCAAATCACCCATTAACATTTGAAGATAGATCCTTAGCTGAGGCGATATGTAACGAACATGGCCATACCAATCGTCGCCCACCATCAGATATGCGTTCAGAGTCAGTGCGAGAAGCTATCGCTAAGTTATTGGGTGGGTCGCATAAGCTATTAGTACTTGTGGGCAAGGATACTCACAGCAAGTTGTGGGTTGAGTGGGAAATAGGACAATTTAAAAAGCACAACAGTGAACGTAATATATTAGTCATGCGGACACCAGATAGCATTTACTCAGGTGCTCCCAAGGGCGTGCAAGAGTTAGAGCTATACGCTTGGGATCTCAATCGTATAGCTCAGTGGGCAAGCTAATTACTTTTTGGGTGGGCAGTTGCCACGGCCTTTACCAGATGGTCTGCCCGTCTGACTAGGGAGATTCGGGACTTTAGATTTACTCATCTCTACTCTCCCAGTCACTTGGTCGCTCATCATAGTCACGTGATTGCCAGTAGGCATCGTTGTTATCATTAAGTTGGTTGCTGTGATTATCTAAATCATCTTGTGTTGGTTCGAAATCTTGACTAAAGCCACTCATAAGGTTTTCCTTGTGTTGTTTGTGTGTTTTTAATTTAATTGAAATTGTGGGTGTACTGAAGGGAAGGAGAAAGAGAAAGTATGTCGAAAACAGGGAAAGAACCTTCTAATCAAGAAATTTACAATAAATTGGCAGCCGAATTGAAAAGCGAGCTTGCAGAACATGAACTGCTAAATCAACGAAAGTTCTCAGATGATTATTATCAAAACGAAGTCAACCTCTGCGCCAGTGAAAATGATCTAGCGGCTCATCATGATCGCTTTAAGAAAGTTATTAGTGCCACTGATACCCGCTCTCTAGAACGTATTAAAGTCTATCACTCTTACTTTTTTGACAAGTTTCGTGCCGACGGTAAGTACACCTATGCTGATAAACAAGCAGCGTGGGATATGTTCATTGAACTTGATAGCCGTATTGCCACACAGCAGCTAAAAGGGGGGGTTCTCGAAACCGCACTAGCAAGCCTTGCGTCATTATTCACTTTTCATCGCCAAACCGCTCACACGCACGGATTTAATTGTAGGCAGTATTATCAGTTGGTGAGTGAGGTGTTGGATAAGGAGTTACGACCATTTACCGCAAAGTGGCATAGTCAGTTACCGGCACTTAAAGAGTCTTCTAAGTTAGAAAAAAGCTGCCGTACCGAGCTAGAAGATGTTCAAACTAAACTATCTGAGCTAAAAACTTCACTGAGCAATATATGCCGTTAATTTAATGATTGAACTACTCCGTCATAATTCTTATCCAACCATTAAAGAAGAGCCCCAGCTTAATTGAACATAACACACGCTCTATGAACAATGCAGAAAATCTACCCAGAAACCTACATTATAAAATTGATTGATAAACAATATTTACGATTCGTGAATGAGCATCCACTCTAAACAATAATGGGGCAACAACTTGTCAGAATAGTGGCTCCTAAGAAATAGGGTTTCTTTTGACTAACAATCAGTGCCTTCTGAAAGTAGCAATGCTCTTCTAATTCAACACCAAGATAGCGAATAGTGTTATCTACATTTGTATGTCCCAGTAAAAGCTTTCGTGCCA
Organism: Vibrio clamense; assembly: GCF_050337905.1. Lineage (NCBI taxonomy): Bacteria > Pseudomonadati > Pseudomonadota > Gammaproteobacteria > Vibrionales > Vibrionaceae > Vibrio > Vibrio clamense. The sequence goes on from NZ_JAKJTJ010000018.1 coordinate 423,897, forward strand.
AAGGTATTCACTTGAACTAAAAAAACTCGGTGAATTGGAGCACGACAAATTCCTAACTGTTTACAAATTTCAGACCGTTCGGTCTAGCACAAGTTTGGACAAAAGCGAGTTAACGTAAATGCTCAACAGTCCTGCTTCCAGATAAGTTCTAGTATCTCAAAATGCAATCAGGCACCGCTTACCGCACTGCCTGAGGTGGAAGATTTTGGACAAATCTAATATAGAGTGTCCAATCAATTCAAAACACCGAATTAGTTAGTGTATGGTAATTTCACCAAGGTGATAATCCTGTACTGGTAATTCGGTTCAAAATTGCTTGTGTCGTAATTTAAGGTTATGAGGTGACCTGTTCTTCAAGTGCGTCGGCTATCAACCCTTTCATGCGCTGATAGTTCTCTTCTACTGCCAGCCCTAACTTGTCAGAGGTATCAATTTCTATAATAGGGATATCAAACCATTCAAAAATCGTTTGGTACGCGACTTCCACCGAGTGTTTTTGTGTGACTTCATCTCCATACCATTGCAGTTTTCCGCCACGGCGATCAATTCTGCCATCAATGGTCTCGGTGTCAGCCTTTACAAAGACGACCAAATCCGGGAGCACAATTTTCTTTGCCACATTGAGTGCGTCAAACACACCTTTGACGGTCTCTTTACCAAGCAGAATACTCTGGTATGCCAACGTAGAAAACAGATATCTATCTAGTACCACGTTTTCCGTATCGAGCGCACTAGCAACTTCATTGCTCTTCAAAAAATTATTTAACAGAAAGAAAAGAAATGCGCTCTCTTTTGACTCAAAATCGTCAATGGTTTCTCTAAGACTAGCGGCCTGATCAACCACAGCTGTATGCACTACGGTGCTTGTATCTTCTGCGAACATTTGGCTCAACGTAGTTTTCCCACAGGCGTCTGAGCCTTCAAATACGATAAATTTGTTCATGTACTATTTTCCTTTTTGTAGTATGTCTAGTCTTTATTTGGACTGGTGATGATTTACCCAGCGATCGAACTCTGCATGATTGAAACAATAGTAAGGACCAACGCGGCACGATTTTCTCAAAACCACAATCCGATATTTCCTATTAACCCTGTAACTCAACCAACGCCTATCTCGTTTAATTACTTTGGGACGCATTCCATTCACGATATCGTTGTTTACTAGCCTAACGAGCAAACCCTTAATTTTTGAAATGATGTTTATTGGTGCCTTTGTAATTACTAATTCAACGCTTACTTTGTCTTGAACAATAACTTTGTGACGTTTCATTTCGACGGCCTCACTAGTAACGCAAAGCAAATTTTTCGGCATCGAAACCCGTTTCTGCAAGAGCAATCTCGACCGGTGTTGTAAGCAAAGATCGGCTCTTAAAATAGCCTTGGTCTTCATTCCCATTTTGGAAAAAAAATCCATCCGGACCGAGCATTAGGTAAGAATTTGTCATTGAGTCGTTGTTCTCAACAGACATATACTGCGCAACCGACTGATGACGCTCTACAAAGCGAGAAAACTGTTGGTCGCTAATAGTCTCGATTTTCTCGAATACGGGCAGTACGCGAAGAACCTTCCATTTATTTGGCTTAAGTTCAGCGATTAACTTTGAGAGGTTCTCTTCAGTATTGTATTGATTGACTACAGTATTAATCTTGAGCTCAGTGCTTGGGGAGAGCAGCTTGATTTGTTGAAAAATTGACTTTAGACGTTTGGAGGTCAGGGTTTTACCTGAACGTGTACTTCGGCCAATGTTGCGTTGTCTGTTGTAATCTTCAGAATCGTAACTAATGCCTAACAACTGAAGTTTGTGAACATGCTCGGTGATGAACTCATCCGAGAGCAAGTGACCGTTAGTAATTAGGGAAACGTCGAAGCCAAGCTCGATAGCATAATCTAAAGCATCAAAAAATCGTTGTTTAAGTAATAACGGTTCTCCACCTGCAAAGTTGAGCCGTACGCTTTGATACTTAAGCTTTGTTTGAGTCGGATTTGGTGAAAAGAAGTAAGCAGCGAGCTTGTCTAAGACCCGCTTCATATTATTGAGGTCATAATGCAACTCGTTAATTTTCTCCCACTTGGCATAACAATAGTGGCAGTCGTAGTTACATTTCTCGGTGATGTGGTAATTAATTACTAATTGATTAACTGGTTTCATAACACTACTCCTTTTGGGTTCAGGAGTAGTGTCAGTTTGTGCAGTGCACAAAAAAGCTTTTTTTATTCCGGAAGACTATTTAATAGTGATTGGAAAATTTTTGCTTCTTTGTACTCCGCTCGAACCTTGTGAACGATCGCTTTTAGCATTGAATCGTCTTCAAATAGAGAAGGATCTACTTGTTCCACCAGTTCAGCGGTCGTTGATAGGTCTTGCTCTAACCAACTCAATAAAATGTTATCCTTCCAAGACAGCGAAAGCCGGTGTGACCTAAGCATGTGGTAGAGCAACCCTGTATTTTGAAGCGTCATGTCCATTTGTGGTAGGCGCTGAGAGCCAAATGGACACACCAAGCGCCGTTCTTGTAAATCGAATGAAGTATCTCGAAGCTGACCCAAAAACTGCTGCGCTTCGATTGTCAATTGAGATTTGGTTACTACAGACTGCGCCGTGAGCAAAACCTCCTCGCACAATATTCCATTCGTCGTGCGGGTATCTCGATTCCCAAACATATCTTTGACAATTTTGGGGTCGTTAAAGAACGCATCTAATACCAACGCGTTAAATAGGCTATTTACCCCGTTGGAGTTGAGGCGTTTCTTACCACGTTTCCCCATACTCGCATCGCTAAAGCCTTCTTCGACCACCGATTTAGGCGGTATGACCTTATTGCGCAGGTAGCTGTTTGCCTTGGAACGAAGTGGTTCACTTCCTTCAACTCCAAACAGCTCTTTTACAGCTTCATTGGTGGTCTTTAGTAGCATGTGGCTTTTTCTATTACATCCGATTCAGAGTAGCCTCGAAAGCTCCCCACGGTCGCAATGGCTTGCGCTGTTTTAAAAATCGAATGAGTATAAAAACACCTGTTATTTGTATTCATGATCGCACCTAGGCAATAGCCCGCGCGAAAACTCTCCTCTTTTGAAGTGGATACAAATGCACCAAATCGAGGGTCATTTTTTTTATTATATAGCTCGGTATATTCTTGACAGGCTGAGATCAAAAACTCTGCGCTTCCTGGCTCTGAGTCTGAATTGATAAGAGCATGACTATAGGGAGTAAACAAAATTATAAAGCAAGCTAAGTATTGGATCGGTCTCATTCTGTTACTCCATCCATGGTTGGTTCCTCAATTAAGCTCTCCGATTGACCGCCAATTGCGTTTATTCTGTAATAACTATACAAAAGTGTTCCCGAGAATAAAAACCAACCCATAATTTCAATTATCGGTATAGTAATACTGAGTTCTATATCCAAGTTAAAGGCAAATATTGAAGCCAAGAATATTGAGGACGAAAGCAGAAGCATATGGCCTTGGTGAACAAAGGGAGTCATGATTTTTCGACCCAGAGTGGCTGAATTTCTCTTGCACAGTTTGATGTAGTAATAGCAGAATACCCCGATGAAAATGATCATCACGGTTTCTATCAGATCCAGTTCGAAGAGCGAAAATGAGTACTCGAATACAGCGAATGGAATACCTAGAAAAACAATGCCCCCAAATATGAACATTGTAATGAGCCAAAGCCATTTAAAAAACAGCTTAGTTCCTTGCCAAATTTTTGAGGCAATAGTAGTTTTGTTATGCATTTAATTAGCCTAATTGATGTGTAGCACCCCTGACGATTGGACAGAAAAGATATCACACTTTAACCTTAATAATCAATACTTTAGACCACGACTTGTCAGGTTATTTTATTTAGGACAACTCTGTTAAAGTGTTTCTGCAAGGCAACTGATCATTCTAGGGCCAGATCACTCCATGCAATCACACCTGACATCAAAAAATTATCAACATATAAGTTTGTTAGCCCTAAGATTGGGGAAGTAAGTTAGTTTACAACCGAAAATAAAGACTGAGCAGCCTCACACAGGACCGAGCGCCTTACTGATTGTTTACTATTCCACATACACTTTCAGTCCAGAACGCCACGTCCTCTTCTGGTGTCAGTTTATACGCCCACAACCTGAATATTTTACTAAACCTGCACTATCTATTTGGACAAGCATTTGATCTCATCAAAACAGATCAGAAGGCTGACTTCAGATAGACACCAACCTCTCTTAGTTGAGCTTTGAGATCCAAGATCTGAATATGAGCCAGTACAATATTAACTAAATTAAATATAGCTACCGAAAACATCATTCCAGCAACATAACCTGACCATGTTTGTTGCTCTGGGTGGTACATGGTATTAAATGACATCACAAAAAATATAAGGCTAGATAAACCCAACATATATTCATTGCAGTTGTAACGGTATGAATTAGTTGCGTAGTCATACTTGATCGTCACCTTCCCACCAGCTCGCCCCAGCTTTAGGTTGATAGCACTTCCAACTATTTCATAATCAATATCATTCTTAGCAATGACGTCTTCCACTCTCTCAAGCATAATTTTATTCCTTTCATATCCCGTAAAGGGTCTGCTTTTGTTTACCCAAATGATCTGATCGTAAATTTCTAATACACAATTAGCCTTTCACACCAATACCATCGCTTTAAGCTTTGCCGCAATCACTAAATTTGCTCACAACCAATAGCTGTTTACGATTGATACAGAAAGACTTACTACACTTTTACGATCACAGATTTCGCTATAAAATCATGAATAGCGCGTTGTTTTGCGTTGGAAAGCATCGATAGTATTTCTATAACTCCCCATGTGAGTGTTACAAGACCAACGAAGTGTGGTAATGGTTGAGTTCCAAGGCTCTCTGGGCTTTGCCCGTTGAAGGCTATTTGAGTATAAAAATAAAAAGAGAATGGCAACATTATTAGAGGTGCAATATCTCTCATCAGTGATTGTCGAAAAGTTAATATTCTATCCTCTGAAAGATCGAGAACTTTTATTTTCAAAATCCACTTCCCAACCGTTTGTCCAAATAGTGCGTGCAGTATGACGTAATAAGCGACCCCAAGAGTCGAATAAAATATCCCCCAAAATAGAACCCCAAATGGATTAGCGCCTGACGAGAGAATGTAATCACCAATCCATTCAAACGGTAGAAGTACAAGCCCATCGATAAAAAATGCAAATGTTCTTCGCCAAAAATTCGAATATCTGTCCATGATCTCAGCTTAACTTTTACTTTCGATTATTGAAGCTACTCTCAAGAGCTTCTGCTTTGGTTTTCTGCGAGTCTTGATACGCCTCAAATGCATCGCCGTTTTTGCGGCCACTAAAATGAAGAAAGCCGTGGACTAACATCGTAAAAAAGGCAATCACAATGACAAAAATAGGGGCTAAACCTAATTGGTTAACATTGAGCGAAAGTAGCCCAAGAACAAAAATGACAGCGGAAAAAATCGCAATGGATTTGCTACGTGATGAGGACTTCATAAGTAACCTGATGTATAAAAAATTAAGCTACCAAGGGTACTTACCATCACTTACGCATTCTATGAAATGGACCACAAAAAAGAAAAGCAAGTGCAACATATAGATCTCACTTATATCTTGCCGCACTTACATTGATGTGGCTCGACATTTTTTCGACATCGATGGAAATACTCTATTTGTACTGAATTTATCTGTTTTCATGAGAAGAGTATTGTATGAATAAAAAAATGATATCCCTAAGTGTATTACTTGGCCTAACCTCATTTGGTGCAACAGCAAACAACATCGACGCACATGAAAAATTCCGTGGTGAACAATCACTAGAGGCAGATCAGTCTAAGTGGTTCCGCGAGCTAAGAATGGATAATTGGAACACAATCGTACCTGAGCAAGAAATTCGGAGCATTCTCGATAAAATCGACTCTGGTGAAGCACTGCGCGATTTTAAAAACACCAACGAAGCTGGTCACTGGACTTATGAGTTCACTCAAGCAGCAGACGTTTTTGCAAAATCAGCAAACGACTATGACTCATACCGCAAAGCATCAATGATGTATTTGATTGCATCATACCCAAACCATCTAACTGACCACGAGCACAACGCAATTGAACGCTCTCTAGACATGTACCTTAGAGCAGAGTCATTGAGTAAAACTATTGATATCGAGCGTGTAGAAATGCCACTTGCTGACGGTGGTACTATCACAGGTCTTTTACATGTTCCAAAGGGTGCGAAAAAACCTGGCGTCATTCTTTACACTGGTGGCGTGGATAAAATCCTAACAGAACATCGCGAATCAATTGACGGCTTGCTAAAACAAGGCTTTGCTGTTCTAACTTTTGATATTCCTGGTGGCGGTTTAAATAACAACATCATTATTGAACTTGGTAAAGAAGATCAAGCTCACCAAGCCGCTCTAGCCTATGTAAAATCAAACTCAAAGCTAGACAGCAGTAATGTTGGTGCTCTAAGTTCATCTGGTGGCGGTGTTCCACTACTGACATTCATTCTTAATACACCTGAGCTAAAAGCAGGCGTGGCACGTTGTGCAGTGGTAACGGACGTTCTTACTGATACACAAGTATTCCACCATGCTCCATTAATGTCATCAATGTCTTACGGTTACCGAGTTGGTGTTAAAGATGTGAGCAATCTTGACTCTTATGGAGAATGGACGATTCCGCTAGCTCTTAAGACGAAAGGCTTCAAAGCCAATGAAACGGATGTTCCTGTATTGGCAATCAACACCAAAGATGACATGGTCAACCCGCCAGAAGAAATGAAATATACTGCGGGGCTTTCAACAAAAGGCGAAGTGGCATACTACGGTAACTCTGGACACTGTCCTGATGGCCCAGAAGCAGAGCAAGCTATCATTAGCTTCTTTGACAAATACATGTAATTAATTCACACGTATAACGCTAGCTAGCAAAAGCCTAAAGACTTAACTCTTTGGGCTTCTTTCTATGTCACATAAATAACAGGAAAACATAGATATATAAGCCAAGTTAATGTCGAGCGGGTTTATGAGAGGTGATTTGTGAGGGTTAACCTTTACCTTCAAGGCTAAAAGGGTATATACCTAACATTATATTATTAAAAAATGGACATTTCATGACGGTCAAAGAAGTCCTTCAAATCGGCAATGTCCGCTACTTCCTCATGTTTCGATGCAGCTACTTTGCGCGTTTTTACTATCCTGTATTCACCCTACTCTATTTAGATTACGGCTTAACGCTTTCTCAATTTGCGATGCTTAATGTAGTTTGGGCTGCCACCATCGTACTTGCTGAGGTGCCATCAGGGGCATTTGCCGATACTTTAGGGCGCAAAAAGCTCGTGGTTCTATCTTCGATTGTCATGTTTATAGAAATCGCAATGATTGCCTTTGTGCCGACTGGAAACCCCAACTTGGTATTCATTGTATTTTTAGTCAACCGAGTATTAAGTGGCTTAGCAATGGCGCTGGCAAGCGGTGCCGATGAAGCGCTAGCTTACGACACATTAAAAGAGCAAGGTAAAGAGGAGGCGTGGCCGCAAGTCTTACAGATCCAAATTCGCATCGCTTCGACTGTCGGTATTTTTGTTACCTTATTAGGGGCAGCAATGTATGACGTGAACTTTATGGCGACCGTCTACTCGTTTCTTGGATTAAACGAGCCAGAAAAGACTCAAGACATCATGCGTATACCTGTTTACGCCACCCTCTTTGTTGCAATGCTCGCCTTTTATGCTGCGATCAATATGAAAGAAGACAACAAAACACTGCCAATACATCACAGCAAATTAGCGACCACCATCGCCAGCCTTAAATTAACGCTAAATACGGGGAAATGGGTACTTTCCACACCGTATGTGCTGTTCATATTGCTCTACTACAGTTTATTCGAACACACATCGCGGATGTTTTTAACCATGAACAGCCAATACTATCGCGCCATTGATATACCCATTATCTATTTCGGTCTTATTGGAGCGGGGATCAGTGTGCTACAAATAGTACTAGCAGGACAAAGCCGTAAGTTAGCTGAGCGGATGGACCCAAAAACGTTTATCTTTGTCATGGGTTTAGCAACGATGGTAACCTATTATTGCATAAGTTTAGGGTGGTCGATTTACGGGGTAATACCTGCATTAGTGCTAATTTTTATCATCATGACAATGAACATTTTTATTAGTTACCATCTTAATAAAAAGACCGAGTCAAACAACAGAGCAACCGTTCTAAGCTTCAAAGGGTTAATGTTTAATCTTGGATACGGTTCTATAGGTATTTTGTACGCCTACTACTACAAATTGCTGTCTCAGAACTACACCGAACAAGAGATGGAACAAAACCTTGATTTCTTAGCTTCACTGTCTTCGTTCTTCTACTACTTCACCTTTTTGTTTGTTTCGATCAGCACTCTGTTCTATTTCAAAAACAAGAAAGAACCGATATTTCAAGAATCTAGCGATAACTAATCCGAATTTAAGGCGAGCATCTTTGACACTGAAAGATATAAACCGGAAAACGCATAGAACTAATAAACACATATTCTTATTACTCCACTACATCTATTAATTATCCCATTAGTGACTTGGTTGAACGACGGCAGTCTGGCATTATGCGCCCAAGAAATCTGTGGTTATTACACGGTACAAAATGAACGAAGGTAGTCAGTGGTAGAAAACAGCCAACAATTAAGTCACCGTTACGATGAACACGGTTACTTTGTTATCAGAAATTATTTCGATGAAGCTCAAATTGCATCACTTAGAGATGTTGTACTGAAATTTCATGAAGCATGGAAAGCAGACAACGAAGAGTTCTATCAAGAAGAAGCATTTAACTCCTCTTTAATTACGGGTAGCGAATACTTACCCACCGACGATAGAACCGTATTGTTTGACTTCATCAGCTCAAAAAAAGTGATGGACATAGTCGATGCGGTGCTACCAAACAACCCTGCTTTTATGAACACTCAACTGTTCTTCAACCCTATGAACCCACAACAAAAAGACTTCTGGCATCGTGACTGTCAGTACGACTACGACATTGATGACCAAATGAACGTCATCATGGAAACCCAAGTATTGCACCTTCGTGTGCCCTTATTTGATGAACTCGGTATGGAGCTTATCCCTGGTACGCACAAACGCTGGGACAACGAAGAAGAGTTCAATGTTCGCCAAGAAGTGAATGGTAAAGTGAGCAGCGACAGCATCTCTAGCGGTAAGCCGATACCGTTAGCCGCAGGAGACTTGCTGGTATTTTCAGCGGATATGATCCACCGAGGTCGATACGGGTTAGATCGATTGGCATTGGATATTTTAATCTTTGATTCGGCGGCAGACTATGTCGACTACGTTGATGATGATTGCTTGCCAACTCCAGCAATCCTGAGCAATATTGCCGACCCAAGACTGTTTATGAACACCTTACACCTGAAATCGACAAGCACGACCTGATGCTGACGGCAAACATGGGTAGCTCCATCATATTTCTCTGAATTTTTGATCGAATAAACTCAACCAAATATGAATGATCTCAAAAATGGAATACCCTTACGTTTTTCGATTTACTTGGTGCTGTTCTATCTTTTTTCATTTCGAAAGAAGTAATCGGATAGAAAATCTATAAAGGAACGAATACTTTGTGGTTGGTGATCTACATCTTTATAAATTAGATACATAGGCAATTTAAAAGGCTGATACTGATCCAATATTATTTTTAGCTCATTTGATTTTAGTTCTTTTTCTACCATCCACTTAGGCATTCCAGTCACACCCTGGCCAAGTTTTGCCATCTTCACTAACATTTCGGGATTGTCACTTCTAATTCGCTCATGCACTTTTATTCTTAGCTCTTCTTTTCCATCATAAAATCGCCACAAGTTTGATGGGTTAGATAGGGCATAGGTAAGGCACTTATGCTGCTCCAAATCCCTTGCTTTCATAATTGGCGGATGGCTCGCTAAATAATCGACTGACGCAAAATAGACAAGCTCATTGTCCATCAGCCACTTAGCTTTTAACCCCGAATCTTTGAGATAACTTGCTCGAATTGCAATATCAATCTCATCTTCAACCAAATTAACTAACTTATCTGATACCGACACATCAACGGTTAAATTAGGGTTCAAATTCATAAACTCGTTGAGTGGTGAAGAAAGCAAACGCACGCTAAATGCACTAGGTACTGATAGTTTCAATTTACCCGATACAATAGTTTGTTCTTGCCTTAACTGAGATTCAAATGTACTCAACTCTTCAGTCAGCTTTATCGCTAACTTCAAATATTGTTTCCCACCGTTTGTAAGGCTGATTGCACGAGAATGACGGTGGAATAATGTGATACCAATCTCTTTCTCTAACCAAGCTATCTTCTTGCTCACAGCGCTTTGAGTGATATTTAGTTCATTTGCAGCAGCCGTAAATGTTCCATGAAAAGCAACGCGGGTAAAAACAGTTAAGCATTGAATTTTATCCATATGCATTCCTATTTAGAATCATAATAAGTCAAATAGTAGTCTACTTATGATGATTTAGGAATGCTTAAATAGCCATATCAAATTAATAAGGAGATAAACTTATATGTCGATTATTCAAGGGTTGCTGATTACATTTTTTTTGTTTGCAAGTTCCATTAAAATATTTGGATGGATCAAGCCCGTATTTGAACCTCAATTAGCCTTCTTTCATAAGTATGGCCTTAACCGAGCTTTAATGGTTGCCGTTGGGGTAATTGAAGCTATCGGTGCAATAGGAATGCTCGTAGGAATGATTACGGAAGAGTCGTTGCTAAATTCTCTAGGTGCAGGGTTAATTGCGTTAACTTCTGTGGGAGCAATGTACTTCCATTTCAAATTTGATACTTGGAAAGAAGCCATTCCTTCAATGTTAACACTACTACTTTCTCTGCTGCTGCTTTCGTCGTTACTAGAAATGCTGATTAGCCGTTAGTGAAAAAAATTAAATATCAGGCAACAAGACGCCTAACTTTATCCTACTAATAAACCCTGAGATTGATGAATGGATCCTTCTTACATCCTCAACCAGGGTAAGATCTCTCGCCGCCATAGGCTCAATGGTCAATCTACGTTCTTTCTCAAGGTTACTAGGGAAAATATAAATAGCTTACAACCCTATCGACCCCAAAAATTAATTAATTCTTGCTCTCTCAATTTAAGATTTTTAATTCACCAATCGCTCCATTCTCGACTCAATACATTAGCACTTCCTTAAAAATCAACAAATTGATTATTTTTCATACCAGAATCACACATTCATTCATTTTATAAAGTCAACAATATAAAACAGAGTAATATCCTCGTGACAATCAATCCAATAGGTTGATTTATATCTACTTTTAAACAAAAGGATATAACATGAGCAACATTTCTAGTTCCTTCCTCGGCTTAAGTTTATTGATGGCTTCCAGTTCAATATGCTATGCATCGAACCTTGATCAAACCGATCCAATTGCAGATTTAATTCAGTCATCGACACCATACTTTCAACCACAATGTCATTTATACGGCGTTGAAAAAAGTGTTCCCACTGGCTGTAATTACTACCTCTTAAACTTGAGTGACATAGCCAAGGAAGAGAGAAAAACATTCACGTCTGAGTTATTAGGGCTTGGTGTTGATAGCCAGTACGTATTGGTGACTAAACCAAGTGAGATTGAAAAAAGGGGTATATATCTTCTTGATGATCTTGATCCTGAATATCTCGCATCTAACTTAATGACTGAACTCAATAAGCGAAGCCGTAGTAAGAGGTCTGCATCCCAAGATAGTGGCAATGTGATGGAATTTATTGTCCACCGTCGCTTCAATGTTGAAAGAAAAGGCAAAGGGAATGTCACGTTAAAATACAAAGTTCGCTACTACAGCAAGTCCCCATTTTATGCTCGTTCTGGCGACAAAGATAAGTATGTAGAAATCGTATTGGCGGAAGGCTCTGGTGTTGATATGGGGATGGCAGATAGCTGGTCTGATATTTACCGTCGCTGGAATCATAATAGTAATACAAACTATGTCTACAACGAATATCTTGATGCTATTGATGTCAATATTAAGATTAATGACCCTACCAAGCTGTTATCAGGTCAGATTTATCTCAACGATCTCTACCCACGAATGCAAGATCAAGTGGAGTCAAAAATCGAGAAAGAAACAAGTACTAGCATTAAAGTTGGTTTAGGGTTCTCTCCTAAAATACCAATCAAAGATATTGAATATAAGTTTACGGATAAATACAGCATCACCAATAAAAAACAGTTTGGCCTAGTGACTAAAACCAATAAAGACGGCTACAACATTAAATATGTAAATAATAAATATGGGTCGTCATTGGATCCTGAACATGGTTTCTGCAATTTAGGCACCGCAGATGGCTGGTGCTGGGACTACGATGAACGTCGAGGTAACCCTTGGAATTTTGATAATCTAAGAGAAAATAACTCTTTGGCTATTAGCGGATTACGTCCTGATTTTGTAGCAAAAGTGGCAGCGAAAGAAGACACAAATGGCTCATCTGATATTGTTGTCAAAACCACTGTAGATAGCCTCGCTCTATTTGGTCATAACCGTTGGATTATTGGTCGTCGTTACGCATCGGGTAGCCAATTATGGAATAGTAATACAGGAAGTGACTCTGACTGGGATACTGGTCGTGACTTTGAAAAGCTGACTTATTCAGATCAATTTTCTGTAACCGTTGATTGGAATAGTCCGTGGTTCTTAGGGGCTGACGCCGTAACCATTAAATCCACTTACTTAAGCCAAGAGAACGCGCAATGTTTGACGGTGGTAACCAATAAGTCGTTACAGTTTAAAGATTGTATCGATGGCTCTAAATCTCAATCCTTTATTTATGATCAAGAGAAAAGATACCGTAGCGTCGCCAATATCGACCAATGCTTAGAAACGGCAGATGGCCAATTAACGCTGAGTTCCGATTGTCAAGATGACTTTGCTCGAAATACTCAGATCTGGTACTGGCAAGAGCCTAACGGGTTTGCTAATGATGTTCTGTACACAGTGAATAATAACAGGACGATCAATTCAATCGATGCTTCAACAGAAGTACCTAGCGTTATTACGCTCGACGACACAGAGAATATGCCTGAAAGCGTACTTTACACCAGTCGTTTCACGGATTTTAGTTCTATTAAGCCATAATATTTTTTAGATTATTAAACCAAATAAAACCGCTCACTTATTATATGCGTGAGCGGTTTATAGTAGTTATCTAGGTCGCGTCTCAGGTTTAACAGTATTGCTTTCTAACATCAAATCGCCACACACATCGGTGTATTTGAAATAGGGTCACGGAACACTCAAGCTTTGAGATCGAAAACATGGCTAAGTAGTGTTTCTGTCAGCACCTCTTCTGGTGGACCTTCGGTGACGAGACGCCCAACAGTGCCGAATGTCGGGCTTCACCTTTTAGTGATGAACAGATCGCAGATTCGACTGCAATAGTGACTTAAAGACTACGAAGATTTGGCCAAATAGCAGCGGTTCACTTCCAAGAAAGTTTCAATAAATTCGCCCACCGTTTTCCATTCCGAATCAAGGCCATCAATGACTAAATCATAACCTTCAATTTCTGAATTTTTCCCGTTGATTCCCATCGTATCTGGTAATTCATGACACAAAGTCAAGTAGGCCACTAAGCCACGATCCGACATCCCACCATTACCATTTTTATCACAGAATAATCGCCCATTCGTCGCTTCAGAATCATCATCGAGTGAATAATAAAGCCTATCAAGATCCTCATAGATATTGGTCGTGCCTGAGATCGAGAGCGTCGGTATATCAAAAGTGTATCTAAAGAATTCTTGAATATGATCAAGTAACGTTGAATACGTTTGAGGCATAGATAGATCTAAAGTTGGGCACCGCTGTTTATTCTTTCCTTGCTGTTCTTCTGATAAATTTTCATCGTCAAGCGACACAACTTGTTCAGGCTTTTTAAACTTAAAATACATTCTATTACTGTCAGGTGAGTTGTCATAAAGCGCGAGCATTATTGCCGTTTCTGAAATTGTCTCTCGCCATGCCAGTTTTTCTAACCACTCTACAGGTAGGGCATCCAAACCGTAATGTGCACCCGCTATCTGTCCGTATATAGCCGCTGTAGTATCGGCATCATCACCAAGGTTAGCAGCTAGCAACGCACCTTCAGCAAAAGAATTGGTCTGTAAAAAACACCAAACCGCTGCTTGTAAAGAGTCAACCACATAACCTCGCCCAAAAATTTCATCGCGTGTTGTTTCAGCATCGGCTGCTTTTTCGATCGCTCTACGTAATTTATTACTCCCCTTCCCTCGTTGTTCATCAATAGGAAAAGTAGCGAGTACATTATCAATCAATGCACTCTTATCTAGCTCATTGAAAATAATCAAATTCAATAAATAAGCGAGTATTTTACAAGCTTCAACACACTGCTCTTCACCATGAGTCGTTAATGAGCTTTGTACTGCCAGCGATTGAATTTGATCAGGAGTATGTCCTTTATGCTGAGAATAGAAAATAACGATAGGAGCAAGGCGCATGATACTGCCATTTCCTGCTGAGTATTCATTGGTTAACCCAGATTCAGGGTTATGGGTTTTCTCATAAGCTCTTAGCGATTCAGACACGGTATTACCAATATCAAAACATCGGCCAGTCGGCGAATTGTACCCAGTGTCACGCCAACGAATATAGCGCTCAACTTGATCTTTTGCATTGTGTCCTTGGCAAGAAAGCAATGAATCAGCTAAGCAGAGCGCCATTGAAGTATCATCCGTCCATTGACCAGCTTGAAGGTTAAACGGCCCTCCACCGCAAAGATCGGTAATGGGTTCAAAAGTATCTTTAGGCTGAAATTCAAGCGTTGTTCCTAAAGCGTCTCCCAATGCTAACCCTAGTAATGCCCCTTGCGCCCTTGAAAAAAAATCAATATGAGATGACAAATCTACGCTCTCCGTAATCAAATTTACTGCATGAACTGATACTAAACGATCTCCTTACAGAGTAATATGTTGTAATAGTATACATATCAAAATAACGAACAAAATCACGATATCATGGATTCAAAACCAACAATTCAGACTCATTGAGCTTATTGCTTATTGGGAAGGTCGACTCACCACAAACCATCCATGACACATCTCGCTAAAACATTCTGTGGTACGATCCAGTGACTGACTCAAGATAGATATTGAAATGAAAAGAAAACGAATCACACAAAATAAAGCCAAACTATCGCAGAGGCAAAGACAGGCTAAAAAAAATAGCCACCCGGCCAATTTGTACATGAGTACTCGAATGTCGCTGGTATTAGATGTTTTTACCTACATGGAAGAGTGCTTCAATAAATCGAGAGCAGAAGAAACACACAATATGAATGACGATACGCTCCAAGATAGCTTTGAAATCGCGTTCTCAGAACCATTAACTCAACCTGACATGATCATTGCGATCCACCAAGATCTACAATATTGGCAGGAGAGCGAAGAAGACTCTTCAAGCTACACACTCCTGCTAGAAACTCAATCGAGAATAGAGCGACTTTTTCCGTTTGTCAGAAGCGCAGAACCACTTAAAACCATCGACCTTGAGTGGTGTGTTTGGGAACAGATCTGCGCGGTGACACAAGACTATTCACTTAGAAGTTGTGGCACTTCGATCTATAAAAGGCCGGAAGCCGTAGCACCAGTAATGAGTGCAAATGAGCAAGTCATCCATGACCGCCAAGTCGCAGATTTTTTTAACAAGGCCGGTATCAAGCTAGATGAATAACGGTTGAAACAGAGTCATCGAGATTGAACCTACTCTAGGTAAATGGATGACATATGCTCATGCTATGAAGCAAACCGACCACAATAAACAAGACACCGAATTTAGAACAGGTAATAAAATGAACAAAATAGATTTCGTTAGTAAATTAAAAGAAGTGCTAACCAAAGGTGGGTCTCTCAATGGTAACGGCGATCTATGGACCCAAGAAAATTTCAATAATTTGAAAGCGGCGACGCTAGGTTCTCCCGATGAGGATAAAAACAAATCCTTTTCAGACAAAATTAAAACTCAGCTTGACGGGAAAGCTCCATCACTTCATCTACTCATGGTTGAAATACTGACTATCTATTACTTTATCCCAACCAGTATTAGCCGCTCTACAAAATCTAGCAATATAAATTATTTGATCTCTCTCATCCCAGATAGCCAGAATTTTGATTTTTCGTTTAGCATTGAATGTTTGGATTTCTACGGGATTGCGAGTGGTGGAATGGGATATAACACTAATAAATTTAGAGAGGTTTTCTATCCTATTACCGTATTTTCTAAGTGGTTCGACTTTAGTGAAACAGAACGAGAGCGCTTACTACAAGAAACTAATCATGCAGAATTTCAATATTTGATCGACAACCTTGATGAGTTAGAAGGAAGAACACCTCAATCTCGCCACGCACTACTGCACCTCTTATTCTCAAATCAATACGAGCCAATCATTAGCCAAGGCGAGAAAACTAAATTAGTGAACGCTTTTGAAGGGCTAATAGAGAATTCGGACATGATTAAAAATGCCGATGTAGACCAAAAAATACGCATGATTAAAACAAATCTTGCCGAAATCAGAGGCAAAGAGGTCAATTTCTATGATGAAGATCTTAAAAAGTTTTGGCTGCAAGGTTCATCTTCAAATAAAGACAATCCAGATTCATCATTGTTGGAATATAAAAAACAGATCGTTTTGTATGGGCCTCCAGGAACAAGTAAAACCTACAGAGCAAAAGAGTTAGCGAAAGAGATGATCAACCATCAGCTAGCGAAATCACTTGGTAGTCATCTATTCAAAGAAGAAGGACAAGCTAAATTAAAGATTGCCCATGAAAATAATATACATCGCTTACAACTGCATCCAGCCTATAGCTATGAAGACTTTGTTCGTGGTATGCACTTTCAAGGCGGCAACACTGTATATAAAAAGGGCTATCTATTAAACCTGATAGACAAGATGAAGTCTGAACCTGAACTTCCTCACGTTCTGATTTTAGACGAAATAAACCGAGTCGACCTCAGCCGATTATTTGGTGAATGCTTTAGCGCTCTTGAAAATAGAGGTGAGGCGATCGACTTAATCGGTAACACTGACACTGAACCAATGACATTAACAATCCCAGCCAACCTCTATGTCATTGGCACCATGAACCTTATAGATCACTCAGTCGAGCAACTAGATTTTGCACTCAGAAGACGTTTTCTATGGATTGAAGCCACATACTGCCCAGAAGCGCTATTTGATATTTGCCAAAATAATTGGACTAAATTCGTTCAAGGTAAAATATCTAAAGAGTTCAGTGCGGTAGAAGATGACTTTATTAAATTAGTCGAAGCTGCCAACAATTTGAATGACGAAATATCTAATGAAAGTGAATTAGGTGAAGATTTTAAACTCGGCCACGTTTTCTTTATCGATAGCGTGATCTTCTTACAAGAAGCATTAATGTCGCAACCAAAGAAAACAACCTATCTATTTAGAGAAAGCGGCTGGTATGAACCCATCACAAAACTTTGGAACTACTCATTAGAACCATTATTAAAAGAGTATCTTTCAGGCATAGATAAGGAAAGCAAAAAGCAAGTATTAGCTCGTCTTAAAAAATCATTTAACCCTAATAAGGGTAACTAATGCTGAAGGATTGTAGTCAAATTGATATTAATCAGTTCGCTAAAACTTACTTTGGTGGAACTGCAAAAAATAAAATTGACCAAGCGATAAATTGGTTGCAGAGACTTGGTGATTATAATCTAAACAACAACGACGTATTACGTTATACCAATGCATCTCGTGAAATGGAGCCGATTGTTTACTGTGATGGCAAAGGCACATGGTGGACGGGAAGATATGTGGGAGCCATATTTTTCGATGGGATAAATCTTGATATTGCTCCGCGCTTTCCCTTTTCTTTTTTTATCGATAATTTTCCTATCAATAACTTTATCCCCATTGATACGAAAAAATCGATAAAACAGGAAAAAAGCATGGAGGGAACAGTACTAGAACTGATGCTCGCCATTCAATGGGTTAACCTTTTAGTCAACGCATCTAAACATGCCTTGCCCGTGGTTCAAAAAAAGAAAACCCATATAAAATCAGCCATTGTTGGAAGATTAGATGTTCGAGCCACTCTCAAGCAAAGAGTGGTCGATGGATCCAAGGTTGTGTCGACTTCTTTTTCTAAAGATATCAATAACCCGATTACGCAGGTCATTGTTCTAGCCTACTATGAGATTCAAAAATGGTTTCCATCACACGATGTTATGCACTGGATGCCCGAGGTCACTGCGGCGCGTTTGCAAAAGATGATTGATGCCACACCTCGCCGCACCAAAGCCCCCAATCATCAAGAGATAAAATCCGCGAAGTTAATGCCAATTGCAAGAGAGTATCGCTCGGTTGCCCGTCTCAGCAAAGATGTGTTAAATCGTAAGAATCTATCAGAGCATCAAAGTCACTCGACAAATAAAACGATGCTAATAGACGTTGCAGAGCTATGGGAAGCTTATGTATTTAACGTACTTAAGCAAGTTACCCCAGAGAACCTGAACGTAAAAAATGGCACCTCTACTAGTCAGAATTATTTGCTTAAGTCTGAAGAAAAAACCCTTGGAAAGTTGATACCTGACTATCTAATTTTAGACCGTAATAAATCACAGAATGATGACGATGCACTAATCGTCGCTGATGCAAAATATAAACGAATTGGCGACGCACCTTGGATGAGTCCGAAGCGGGATGATCTTTATCAAATGTCGGCATACCTTAATAATTTCACACACGCAAACAGTGGCTTCCTTTTCTACCCTAAATGGGATGATGACCTTAGCGAAATCGTTAAACAAAACCCTTGGCAATTTAACAATGGCAAAGAGTTAAGCTTTATCCAACTCCCCATACATCTGGATGATGCCATTACGTTCCTTAACAAAAACGCCATTACCCCTTCAACTCATACACAGAATTAAAGACCTGATAACAAAGGTATTTCTAAAAACTGGAGCGTTTTATCACTCCAGTTTGCCATTCACTGGCATCGACAACCCAGTAATGTCAGAAATAGGAAAAGTTGTCCAAATATCCTCACTGGCGCACATCATTTCTACTCAATTTATGAATACTACCCCTATCAGCAAACTAGATAAAAAGTGCAAATTTCGCTCATTGTTTGTAAAAAAAACCAATGACCGATTTGCTTATAGTTTGATACCGAGATTCTGGCAAAATTGCCGATAATTAACAGAAATGAACAGGAGCTTAACCAATGAACATGATGCTATTTAGCAACGGTAAAATTCCGGGCGACCAACAGATTTTACAATACGGCCTTGAATGGATTCGCGCTGCCGTCGAGCGCACGCAAGCTAAAAAGTTACTTTTCATTCCATACGCAATGATTCGCGGAAACTACGATGATCGTGTAACGGCACTACAAGACATTTTAGGCCCAATGGGATGCGAAGTGACTGGGATCCATCAAGCGGATGATCCTGTGAAAGCGATAGAAGAAGCCGATGGTATCGTCGTCAGTGGCGGCAATACTTGGGTACTAAACAAAATGCTTCATGACTTGGGTTTAGTTCGTCCAATTCGTCAAGCCGTTCTTAACCACAACAAGCTCTACATTGGCTGGAGTGCTGGTACTAACATTGCAACCCCTACCATTCGCACAACGAACGACATGCCAATCGTCAGCGCTGCCATTCTGCCTTCGTTAAACCTTGTTCCTTTCCAGATCAACCCGCATTACATTGAAGCGAATATTTCTGGTCACATGGGCGAAACTCGTGATGAGCGTATTGAAGAGTTTTTAGCGATTAACCAGCATGAAATTGTGGTGGGTATTCCTGAAGGCACAATGCTACAAGTGATTGGCGATAAGCTGACATACCACAGCGCAACCGATGCGCCACTAAAACTGTTCAAGCATCAGCAAGAAGCAGAGTACTACCATGAACATGATGAATTTGAATTCTTAATGTCCCATGGTTGCTAACCTGCCTCTCTAGCATAAACATATACGTATTGGCATAGCGAAACACGCTATGCCTTTTTATATGGTGGTGTCTATTTACTCGCGTCTTCTTTCTCGCTTTCACGCTGTAAACTTTGCTTAAAAACCTCTTTAATCATCACGTATCGTTCAGGCAGTTGACGATTACGTTTTTGTACCAAATACAGAGTCTCCAATACGGTTTCAGACGGGGTAT
Source organism: Vibrio clamense (assembly GCF_050337905.1). NCBI lineage: Bacteria > Pseudomonadati > Pseudomonadota > Gammaproteobacteria > Vibrionales > Vibrionaceae > Vibrio > Vibrio clamense. The sequence goes on from NZ_JAKJTJ010000018.1 coordinate 444,147, forward strand.
GCACATGCAGGAAGTGTCTTTCTGCAAACATTTCAACCGCACTCTGTGGCAGTACAGTAAATCCAATCCCTTGAGAAATGGGCAGTAATATTTGGCCAATTTGGTTGATATAACTCACTACAGGAAAGCTATCACTATTAAGCGCAGCCAATTTCTTATCGCCACAAAGATCAAAATAGAGAGATAAATAGTGCTCTGCATCAGGATGTTTCACTAGACCTAATTGAACCAAAAGCTCTGGGGTAATGGGTAAATCTTGATATTGACGAGGTAGGATTAAGCATAATGGCTCACTCGCGAATTTTTTAGATTGAAATAGGCTCGGAGTGGGAATATGCGTGACAACACCTAAATCAATACTGCCACTTTGAATGTCATCCAAGATCTTATGGTTGGGTGCCGCTTCGATATGTGCCGTCAACTCAGGGTACTGTTTTTGTAACGATATCAGCTGTGGGTACATCAATAGCGCCAAAGCACCAGAACAGGCCAAACGACACTCTCCTGATTGAGGGTCATCAAAGCTCAGACTTTCAAGAAGTTCCAGCTCGCGCAGAGACTGAGTCAGTGCGTAGTCATACACCTGTTGCCCTTGCTCGGTCAGCTCAAAACTCTTCCCTTCTCGCTTTAAAAGTTCATGTCCACATGCCAGCTCTAACTTTTTGATATGTTGGCTTACTCCGGGCTGAGTCATATACAATTTTTCAGCTGTCTGAGTAAAATGCCCCACTTCAACCAGAACCTTAAACGTTTCCAACCATTGTGGATTTAATGCTGCCATGCTTTTCTCTCCCAACCGTGATCTTTCGAGCATTCAATATCAGGAGAGATAATAACAAAAAATTATCATTAGGCGAAAGGTTGATATTTTTAAATTATAAATAAGGATTTATGAATAGACATTATTCATATTAAAAAAGAGAAGAGATCAACTTTACATTAAAAATCCAAACGTGAAGATGACCCCTTTCTAATAACAACACCGATGGGTTTAGCGTAAATAACTCTTTTCAAATGAATCAGCAGTAACAGGCTTGCCGTAAAGGTAGCCTTGTCCATAATCGCACTCTTCAAATTTAATGAAATCATCTTGGGCTTGTGTTTCTACCCCTTCGGCGATGACGTGCATATCCAACTTTTTACCAATGGCGATGATCGCTTTAGAAAGCTCTCTATCTTGCTCATTTTTTTCTATATTAGTGATAAAGCAGCGGTCAATTTTAAGGGTATTAAAAGAATATTTTTGTAAGTAACTTAAAGATGAATACCCCGTCCCAAAATCATCCAAAGACACTCTAACACCCAGTTGCTGCAGCTTCTTGATCGTACGCTGCGCAATATGCTCATCTTGCAATAAAATGCCTTCAGTAATCTCAAGCTCCAACGCCGATGCGGGTAATTGGTACAAAGTTAAAAGATCGGCAACATGTTCAGCAAAGCTCGAGCACCTAAATTGAACCGGAGAGATATTAATCGCGATTCGAAAATCGCCCGGTTGTAGGACATACCATTTTGCAGCTTGGGAAATCGCAGTATGTAAGACAAAGTTACCGATCTCATTGATCTGTCCATTGTGCTCGGCAAGGCTGATAAATTGATCCGGCGGTACATTTCCTAAAATTGGGCTATTCCAACGCAATAGGGCTTCCGCACCGATCACTTTGTTATCCTTGAGGCAGAAGAGAGGCTGGTAGTTAAGGCTCAACTCTCGATTTTTAAGTGCATCGACTAAATTAGATTCCAGGTGATATCGCTGCTCAATATTTAACTGAGTTTGCTTCGTAAAGAATGTGTATTGAGAACCATCAACCTTACTGATATCCATCGCCGCTCCCGCTTTCTGTATCAATTCAGCTGCGTTATCAGAATCTGACGGTGACTGCGCTATCCCCATGCAGCAAGGAATCGTGATGGTAAATTCGTCGATCGTAAACGGGTGATTACTGCTAGTTATGATTTGATTAATCAACTGCATTTCATCTGTTGTATCACTCTTAGGTTGCGCGATAACAAATTCCGCTCCCGCGACTCTGGCAAATAGAGTATCGCTGCTTAGAAAGCGCTGTACACGTTGGCTAAAAAGCTGCAGTAATTTATCGCCAATCACATAACCGTAACTATTATTAATCGACTTAAAATTTCGTAATCCAAAATAGATAATGGTTGTATGTGGTGATATTGAAGCATTTAACTGTTGGGTCAATGAACTCATAAAGCTTAAGCGATTAGGTAAGCCAGTGAGAGCATCGTAGCTTTTATAGTAGTCTACGGAATCTTCAATGACTCTACGGCTCTCAATTTCTTGAATCAACTTTTCACTCAATTTTGCCAGTTCTGAGGTTCTCTGTTGAACATTATTTTCAAGGATTTGATTCAGATATTGCAACTCGGAATGTTGATATAAGCTCGCCAAGTTAGCGTTAATTCCATTTTGAAACCGTTCCAATAACTGTCGGTAAAGTGGGCTGTATTCTCGTTCTTGACTATCTAACATACAAATAGTGCCAAATGGTGTCTTATCTGGCCAAGTTAACGGCAACCCACAGTAAGCGATCATTCCTAGCTTGATGTCAGGGTTATGATCCCAATCCTTATCCTTAAGTGCGTTAGGTATATTCAATTCACTCTGATTCTGAATCACCGTTTCACAGTAAAGGCCATTACCTAGCACCTCACTATCATGCCGGTGGTAAGGGTTACCTTGAGTTCGGCTCGCTGTAAATACTGAAATATCAGTCGCTGTGACTCTCATAATCAGCACCGCAGGACTATCGACAATCTCCGCTAAGAGATCGAGTGTTTGCTGCCAACCATTAAACATCTCATCAGGTACATCTATCTGAGAGGTATTAATATTCAGGTGACCAAATAGGTGCTCATATTGCAGTTTTTTAAGCTCGCTTTTATAGGGCATCGCATAGTGTCCTTGCTATGAGTTCGACTCATATTCAAATAATAATAGCTCTTGTTTGCAAACATCGTTATGTCTTCGAGATGAAATTAAAGAGAATAATCTCCTCAACAATCCCGGTTCATTTACCCTTTACACTTGGTAATTAGACTTATCACCAATATCGAAATGAAGCGGCATTCGCCATTTTTCATAGGATAAATAAGCTAACACGAAACCTGAAACGAATAACATCACAGCGGCCAACATCCAACTTTCAAACATCATCAAAAATGTGCTTAAAGCCAGTAACAGTGGTACCAATTTTAAACCTAGCACTTTAAAACAGAAGGACTCTTTTAACGCAATTCCGGAGAAGGTAATAAAAATAAAACCAAGAGATAGCCATGAATAAAACAGATTGGGATCACTCAACATCAAAAGAATACCAATCCAACTCGACCATGAGATCACCGCTCTCACAAGCTTATCGTAAACGTGTATATTAGCCGCGCTCATAGCCGCTGAGATACTCATGATCAGCAAGCACCCTCTCTCCATATCGGCAGGTATCACCATCCACTCTGCTTTTCCTGCCAGTATTGCGGAATACATAATCGCCACTACCGAAAACAAGCTAATACCACTCCGATACAAACACACGCTTAATTTATCAAAGCGATCTAACGTCTCTTTATGCTCTGGATTTGCCACGATTTAACTCCCCAACTCTGACTTGTCATGCAGTATATACTGAAACTCAAACCACGTTCATAACCGCATTCACAGCTTCAAATTGATTGAAGTTTCAAGGTGCAATAACATCGCTCATCCTACAGCACAATAATCTTATGAAATCCCCTTTAATAGCAGTGAATGTTTTCAAATAACGTCGCTCTAGGTGTTTAAATTATAAGTTTTTTAAATCTAGGTTTTTAAATTCTGAGCTTTTAAATTCCATATTTTCATCTGTTTTACTCACTGTACATCTCAATTTACTCCGTCTCGCTTTTAGATTTCAAGCACAATTTAACATTTTGGTTACACTTAATGTATTCGCAATACCAATGTTAATGACAATTAAAAGTGATGTTCCTAGAGTAAAGCATCAACTTATTGGTATTGGTTACAAGCAGTTAGGCATAACTCGTCATCATCGACAGTGGATTTGTCGAACTGAGCTACCAAAGGAGCTTGAGATGAATGTTCAGGCGTTACCTATGCATCGGTTTATCGACCATCAAGGCAATCTTGTTTGCCCACTCCCATCATGGGCCGACAAAGCAACACTAAAAGGGTTTTACTGCGACATGGTATTAACCCGCACCTACGATAAAAAAGCCGTCGCGCTTCAGAGGACCGGGAAATTAGGCACTTACCCTTCACACCTTGGTGCAGAAGCCATTGGGGTTGCCATCGGACGTGCGCTCAATTCTGATGACGTTTTCATTCCATATTATCGAGATTTTCCTGCGATGTGGGCTCGTGGAATACCAATGGAGAAAAACCTCCAATACTGGGGAGGTGATGAGCGAGGCAGTGACTTCAGTTCAAGCAGCACCTCGCCAAACCACCCACCTCAACAAAGTTATGATTTGCCCTTTTGCGTTCCTATCGCGACCCAATGTACCCATGCCGTTGGGGTTGCTTCTGCATTGAAAATCGAAGGAAAACATAAAGCCGCATTGGTCACATGTGGTGATGGCGCGACTTCTAAGGGGGATTTTCTAGAGTCTTTGAATTGTGCGGGCACATGGAACATCCCATTAATTTTTGTCGTCAATAACAACCAGTGGGCCATCTCTGTTCCCCGTAGCCTGCAATGCGCAGCAGAGTTTCTTTCCGAAAAATCGGCAGGCGCTGGCATCTCTGGCATCACTGTTGATGGAAACGACATTGTCGCCATGTTTGATGCCATATTATCCGCGCTTGATCATGCACGAAAAGGGAAAGGAGCAACGCTCATAGAAGCAATAAGCTATCGCTTAAGCGACCACACCACGGCTGATGATGCCACTCGCTATCGAAGCGATGAAGAGCTTCATGAGGCATGGGAATTTGAACCGATCAGCCGACTAAAAACCTTTCTTATTCAACAAGGCTACTGGTCAGAAAAAGAAGATCAGCAGTGGTTAGAACATTGCCAAAAAGTGATAGAACAAGCCGTAGACAACTACCTAAATACTCCTGGTCAAGCCCCTGAAAGCGCCTTTGATTTTCTCTACGAATCTCTCAGCCCAGATTTGCACCACCAGCGAGATGAAATCATCAACAAAGCAATGCGGTTGCAAGGAGGCAAGCATGGCTGAAATAACATTGGTAGAAGCGGTCAACCTTGCTCTGCATTATGAGATGGCATCCGACTCTAACGTGGTACTTTTAGGGGAGGACGTGGGTGACAACGGAGGAGTATTTCGTGCCACTGTCGGTCTCAAAGAGAAATTCGGTTTAAAGCGCGTCATTGATTCCCCCCTCGCTGAGGCGTTAATTGCAGGCGTGGCAATTGGCATGGCCTCGCAAGGGTTACGCCCCATTGCAGAGTTCCAATTTCAAGGTTTCATCTTTCCAGCCATGGAACATTTAATGTGCCATGCCGCCAGAATCCGTAATCGAACTCGTGGGCGTCTCACCTGCCCTGCGGTTTTTCGAGCGCCATTTGGTGGAGGCATCCATGCGCCCGAACATCACTCCGAGAGCATTGAAACCTTATTCGCCCATATTCCAGGTTTAAAAGTGGTCATCCCATCCTCGCCACAGCGTGCCTACGGTTTACTGCTGGCCTCCATTCGCAGTAACGACCCTGTGATGTTCTTCGAACCAAAACGGATTTATCGCACTGTCAAGTCCGATGTTGTCGATAACGGAAAAGCGTTACCTCTCGACAGTTGCTTCACGCTTCGCAAAGGGCGAGATTTAACTTTAGTCACTTGGGGAGCGTGTGTTGTCGAATCCCTACAAGCGGCGAATACGCTTTCTGCTCAAGGCATTGAAGTGGAAGTGATTGATCTCGCGAGTATCAAACCTATCGATATGGCAACGATTCTACACTCGCTAGAGAAAACAGGTCGTCTGTTAGTGGTTCACGAAGCGAGTAAAACCTGTGGCGTAGGCGCTGAAATTCTGGCTCGAACAGCAGAACAGGCGATGTGCTTATTAAAAGCCCCACCTAAGCGAGTAACAGGGATGGATACCATTATGCCTTATTACCGAAACGAAGATTTTTTCTTGATAAAAGAGCAGGATATTGTCCTAGCCGCACAAGAGTTAGTGGAGGGATGGAAATGAAATCTTTTATGCTACCAGACTTAGGCGAAGGCCTTGCCGAATCAGAAATCGTGCAATGGCACATCAACATTGGAGATCATGTCAAGGTTGATCAGATTGTGGTGACGATTGAAACAGCAAAAGCGATCGTAGAAGTGCCCGCCCCCTACAGTGGTAAAATCGTCCGTCGGTATGGTGAAGAGGGAGATGTCATTAATATCGGCTCCCTTTTACTTGAGATTGAAGAAGAGGGAGAACTGACGAAAGTAAACTCTGAACCGTCTCTATCCGAATCCACGCTATCTGGCTCTGAACAATCCGGCTCTAAGCGATCTAGTTCTAAACAATCGAACTCCGCTCAAAATGATTCAACCATCAGCAAGAAGCAAGATGCCGCAACCGTAGTTGGCAATGTATCGCAGCAAAACCATCACGTTAATATCGATGATTTCTGGATCGGTGGTGATCCTAATACGAGCACCGAAAGTCTCATTACCGCCATGCCTTCTGCTCGGCTATTAGCGCAGCAGTTAGGCGTAGACTTACACGAAATCGTAGGCAGTGGCGCTGATGGCTTGATCACCGATGATGATATTTACCAACAGTGTGACAAACAACTCCCTGGCACTGAAGTACTCAAAGGGTCTCGACGTGCGATGGCAAATGCGATGACGCACTCGCATCACAATGTCGCAGCAGTAACCATCACAGAAGAAGCCTTACTGATGAATTGGGCCGAAAATGAAGATATCTCCATTCGACTGATTCAAGCGGTACTCAATGCTTGCCAACAGGAGCCAGCACTCAATGCATGGTTTGATGCTGAAACCATGACTCGATGCATTCATACCACGGTCAATGTAGGCGTGGCAGTAGACAGTTCGCACGGTCTGTATGTGCCAGTATTGCGTCACGCTGATGAGTACAGTGCCAAAGGGATTCGTCTGTGGCTTGATAAAACGGTGGATGGTATCCGAGAGCGCAAGATCGGCAGAGAACAGTTACAACATGCCACCATCACACTATCCAACTTTGGTGCCATCGCTGGGATTTATGCCACACCTGTCGTGTCTCCCCCACAGGTCGCTATCGTGGGAGCAGGACGAATCATCCGCAAAGTAATCGTAGAAAACGATAAAGCGGTAGAGGTCAAAGCGATGCCATTATCGATGACCTTTGATCATCGAGCGTGTACAGGAGGGGAAGCGGCGCGATTTATTAAAGCCTTAGTGACACATTTACAGCATGCTAAAGTGCAATAACGCTCATCTGCCATAGCACTTGTATACAATAGTACTTATCTGCAATAGCACTTACCTACAATAGCGCTCATCGATGCGAATACTCGTGATAGAGCATCAGTTTAAAAGAGAATGATTCGCTCACAACCCATTTACACTGAGCGAATCAATTCAGGCATGATTTCAAAGAGATCGCCGACGATTCCATAATCGGCGACCTGAAAAATCGGCGCATCTGGGTCACTATTGATCGCGACGATCACCTTAGACTCTTTCATGCCTGCTAGATGCTGGATCGCCCCTGAAATGCCCACTGCGATATACAACTCTGGAGCCACTATCTTACCCGTCTGCCCAACTTGAAGATCGTTAGATACAAATCCTGCATCTACCGCCGCCCGAGATGCACCAATCGCACCACCGAGCTTATCGGCAAGCTGCTCAATTAAACCGAAATGCTCTTGGCTACCCAAGCCTCGTCCACCTGAAATAACGACCCGAGCTTCGGGTAACTCAGGACGCTCACTTTCAACTTTCAGCTGCGACACAAATTCTGTCGATTGTGCTTTGATGCTCTTGTCCCATCTCTCTATCTTTGCCTTTTTGTCTTCACTAGAAACAAGTTCCTCACTCTCTATGGCATCAAACGCTGAGCTTCGAATTGTGATCACTTTAATTGAGTCGAGAGATTTCACTTTTGCGAGCGCGTTGCCTGCATAAATCGGGCGAATCACGATATCTGGAGTCTGGATCTCAACCACATCTGAAAGCTGCCCCACTTCCAATAGAGCCGCAACACGAGGCATCAGATCTTTCCCAAACGTTGTCGCAGGGGCGAGTAGATGCGAATAATCTTGTCCGATTTCAGCAATCAACTCCGCCATATTTTCTGCCAGCCTATATTGATGATCACTTGAATCGGCGACAATCACTTTATCAACGCCACTAATTGCCGTTATTGAGTCGACCACCATTTCACAACTATGCCCTGCGACAAACACAGAAACGGCGCCTTTATCGTGCTGTTCACTACTCATTATTAGCAAGCTTGCGGCTTTGATGGTTCGCAATGTTTCCATCGAGACTTGTGAGTTATCGTGCTGTGCAACAACTAAAACTCTTAACGGTTGATCGTCCATGTGTTTACTCCTCATCCCTACCCGAACAATGCGTACCTCTTACCACTACGCTAAATGACTTTGGCTTCACTCTTCAGTTTATCCACCAGCTCTGTCACGTTTTGCACTATGACTCCGGCTTTTCGCTCTGCTGGCGGCATCACTTCAAGTATCTCTTGGTGTTTCACCTCTTCAACCCCTAGCGCACTTGCCGTTAACACTTCTAATGGCTTTCGTTTGGCTTTCATTATATTTGGTAAGGAGGCATAACGAGGTTCATTAAGGCGCAAATCGGTACTGATAATCGCAGGAAGCGCCAACTTCAACGTTTCCAGACCACCATCAATTTCACGAGTGACTTCTACGCTGCTCTTATTACCATCCTCATCAGCAACGATTTTCAACTGCGAAGCAAATGTTCCTTGCGGACGCTGAGTCAGAGCCGCCAACATTTGTGCCACTTGATTGTTGTCAGTATCAATCGATTGCTTACCAAGTAGCACCAACCCTGCCTCGTCGAGCATTGATTCCTGCTGCATCACCGCTTTCAAAAGTTTGGCAACGGTAAGAGGCTCAGGAGGTGTGATGAAATCAATATGAATAGCGCGATCGGCCCCTAAAGCCAGCGCCGTACGCAACTGCTCCTGACAACCATGATCACCCGCAGACACCACAATAACTTCATCCACATATCCCGTTTCTTTCAACCTCACAGCCTCTTCAACCGCGATTTCACAAAACGGATTCATCGTCATTTTTACGTTACTGTTTTCAACGGCTGAACCATCACTTTTAACCCTAATTTTGACATAGGGATCGATCACTCGTTTGATTGCGACTAATACTTTCACAATGCCATCCTTATCAATGAGCGCTACTCATGTCTGCCTTACTTTTGAGCTTAGTAAAGTTTACGTTTACGTCAACTGGACTATATTTAATGGTAAGTCAGCGTAATACAGCAGGGCTATCGTATGGGCAGTGAGCGTATGGACAGAGAGTGCATGGAATTTGACGTAGTAATTGTCGGTGCAGGCCCATCAGGCTTAGCGGCCGCTTGCAAACTCGCGCAATTAACCCAATTGGAAAACCGATCTCCAATATCCATCTGCGTAGTGGAAAAAGGGGCGGAAGTTGGTGCTCACATTCTCTCTGGAGCTCTGTTTGAAACGAGCGCGCTAGATGAGCTATTCCCTGAATGGCAGAGCATGGATACTCCTATCTCAACCCCCGTAAATAACGATAAGTTTGTCTACCTCACCACTCAACATAACCACCTAACAGTACCTCGGGTGCTGACCCCAAACCCCATGCACAACAATGACGAAAACTACGTGATCAGTTTATCGAACTTATGCCGTTGGTTAGCACAACAAGCTGAAACACTCGGTGTCGAAATCTTCCCCGGCTTCGCGGCCACTTCCATCAATTACGATGACAATGGCACAGTGACAGGCATCAAAACCTCCGACATGGGACGAGACAGACATGGTGAACCTAAAGCTAATTTTGAAGCGGGAATTGAGCTAAAAGCCAAATACACTATTTTTGCTGAAGGGGCGCGTGGTCACTTGGGCAAACAGCTCATGAGTAAGTATCGACTTGATGCAGATAAACAACCGCAGCATTATGCGCTTGGGCTCAAAGAGATATGGGAAGTGCCTAGTTCCGAAACTAAAGCAGGAGATGTCATCCATAGTATTGGTTGGCCATTAAGCGAATCAGACAGCTCTGGTGGCGGATTTCTTTACCATTTAGAAAACAACAAAGTCGCGGTGGGATTGATTGTCGACCTCAATTACAGCAATCCATATTTAGACCCTTTCGAGGAGTTTCAAAGACTTAAACACCACCCTGTTTTTAGTCAGCATCTCAGAGGCGGTAGTCGTATTTCTTATGGCGCGAGAGCGATTGCAAAAGGTGGGTTTTCTTCCCTCCCGAAACAGCAATTTCCTGGTGGTTTATTGATTGGATGCGATGCTGGCACACTCAATGTGGCCAAAATTAAAGGGTGCCATACCGCCATGAAATCTGGGATGTTGGCGGCAGAAGCGATTTTTAACGCTTTAGAAAATGTGAATGATCAACCACTTGAGCCTGATTACGATACTCAGTTTAAAGCTTCTTGGCTCTATCAAGAACTCGAAGATACTCGCAGCTTCAGCGCCGCTATTCACAAGTACGGCAACCTACTCGGTGGAGCGCTGATTACTCTTGAGCACAATGTATGGATCCCTCTATTTAACCAACCTGAACCTTGGGTGATTCATGACAGAAAGGCGGATCACCTTCACCTAAAAGAACTTAGCCAGTGCCCGCCAATCACTTACCCGAAACCTGATGGAGTATTAAGCTTTGATCGAGCGTCGTCTGTCTACCTATCATCGACTCAACATGAAGAAAATCAACCTTGCCACCTCTTGTTGAACGACTCGACCATTCCTATTCAAAACCATTTATCTCGATTTGATGAACCTAGCCAGCGTTACTGCCCTGCCGGGGTATATGAAGTGGTCATTACGGACAATGAAAAGCGATTTCAAATCAACCCTGCCAACTGTTTACACTGTAAAACTTGCGATATAAAAGACCCATCGAAAAACATTAGCTGGCAACCTCCAGAAGGCGGAGGCGGGCCTAATTATCGGGATATGTAGATAATAGGATAGCCCACGATCACGTGTATCTATCACTTATCAAGCCCTTACTCTCCTGATATGGTCGATGGCTTGAGTTCCTCTTCATTAGCTCCCAATCACGATGCTATCTATCGCGGCCGCTTTGTTTCATGTACTCCCCCGCATCTTAGACCGTTTGTTCAAGTCTTAGCTAACTTCTTGCACAGTAACTCCATGCTAAAGTGGTTGCGTAGCCCCGCTAACCTGTTAACTTATTATTTTCCAAGAAATTAGCATTCAAACTAGGTACATTCTTAGTATACGGAACTCTTGGCAATACACTTCAAACTGCATGGGAGATAACAGTGCAAGAGGAATATATGGATTACTATGCGAATTTTGATGAAGAGCAGCGTCTCGTTTGTCAAAACATTACTCGCATTGAATTTGATACCACCATCAACCAACTAGAATTATTTACTCACTCAGCCGAAACGCTTACCGAGTTTGGTGCTGCAACGGGTCGCTATTCCATTTTTTATGCCCAAAAAGGCTTAGATGTAACCGCAGTCGAGCTCGTTCCGGAATTGGTTGCACAACTAAAACAAAATGCCGTTGTTCAAAATGTTGAGCTGAACGTATATGAAGCAAATGCAACGGATGTTTCTTTTGTTCCAGACAGCTCTCAAGATATGGTGTTAATTCTTGGGCCCCTGTACCACATACAAGAAGAAAGCGAACGACAAGCTGTAATAAGAGAAGCTCATAGAATTCTTAAGCCAAATGGTGTTGTCGCAGTCGCTTATATCAGCCGTTTCTTTGTAGCCGGACTGCTTGCTAAAATGTCGAGTACTTTGATTTCACCACAAATACTTAGTGAATTGAACGAAACGGGATTAGTTACATCGAAAGATGTCGATGCATTCTTTAGAACAGGATATTTTGCAAAACCTTCTGAAATCGAAAACTTAACTAAATCCGAAGGGTTCTGTATAGAAAAGCATGTGGCGACAGATGGCTTTGGACGTTACATCGGTTCTGAAATCAATTCATTATCAGAACAACAATACCAAGCTTGGTTGCAGCATCATCTATTGGTGTGTTCTGAACCATCACTTCTAGGTTCGAGTAACCACGGTTTGGTTATCGCACGTAAGTACAGTTAACAAATAACCATAAGTGTCGTTTAGTATTAAAAATAATGGAAACTTGTCGTATGAATAATCTTTTTACGTATATTGCCGCGATAAAAGGTGAAATGACGGGATTAAAACTGGTAAGTCATGAATCAATCGACAAATCTTATAAAGATCAGGACATAGCCGTTGATTGTGTAGAGTCGCTATTTCATTTTTCAAACGGAGTCATAATAAAGCATTGCACTGAGTCAGAGCTCTTTGAAACGACGGAAAAAACATGTCCGGAGTGTTGGATTTCATATGAGGTAATTTCAGACTCAAAAAGCACTAAGGTACGCCCCATAAGAAAGACCTTCACAAACCATTGCCAAGAGATTTTTTGGCTAAAAATCAATAAGCAACAGGTAAATCCATAACAAGAGGCCGTTGCTAGCCTCTTGTTCTAACAGTGAGTAAAATACACTGAGTTGTATTTATTTAGAGTGGCTTAACGACACTCGACTGGTTAGCAGTGTCGTTAACTTGATATCCCAAGCCTATAATTTTCTTGCGAATTGTATCAGCTTCATCATATCGACCTTGCTGTTTCATACGTTGGCGTTGTTCAACGAGGTCTTGAACTTGCGTGGGGATTGTTATTTGCTCTACCTTATCAAGTTCTAAACCAAATATTTGATCAAAATAGAGTAACGTCGCTTTTTTATTGGCTGGTTCCATTGCGCTATCAAGAACTTTCCATACTAAGGCTAATGCCTGTGGCATGTTTAAATCACGGTTGATACGTGCAAAGAATTCAGCTTTGAACTGGTTGTCGACGCGACCACCGTCAGGCATATCTATAATTTTCTCTCTTAATCGACGGAGGGCCTTTTGTGCGCCAGCCAATCCTTCCCAGGAAAAGCTGAGCTGGCTACGATAGTGACTGGTTAAGGTTAAATAACGATAAGCCAGAGGATCATAACCTTTGTCGATTAAGCTTTTTAAACGCAATGTAAAGCCAGACTTAGATATTTTCTCATTGTTAATATTTAAAAAGTAACCATGCAACCAATAGTTTGCTTGTACATGTCCATTTTTAGCTTGGCATTGAGCTATTTCATTAGTGTGGTGAACAGGAATATGATCTTCACCACCGACATGTATATCGAAGGTTTCTCCTAAATACTTCTCTGCCATCGCTGAACATTCAATATGCCACCCAGGAAAGCCTTTTCCCCATGGGCTTAGCCACTCCATTTGTCGTTTCTGTTGGTTACTAAATTTCCATAACGCAAAATCTGTTGGGTGCTTTTTCTCTGCCATATCAACGCGAATACCCGCTTCCAAACCGTGCTTATCTAGTCGTGCAAGCTTTCCATAATCGGGCAATTTATCTGTGTCAAAGTAAATACCATCGCTGGTTTGGTAGGTATAGCCTTTCGCTTCGAGTGACTGAATAAACGAGATTTGCTCTTGGATATGATCGGTAGCTCGGCAAGTGGTCGAAGGCTGAAGAATATTAAGCAGTTTAAGATCTATAAAAAATGCATCTTCAAAAAATGTGGCGATATCCCAAGCTGATTTTTTCTGTGTGCGTGCGCCTTTTTCCATCTTATCTTCACCACTGTCACCATCTGAAACCAAGTGGCCGACATCGGTTATATTCATTACATGATTAACCTGATACCCGTTGATTTGTAGCACACGCTTTAAGACATCAACGAATAAATAGGTCCGTAGATTACCGACATGTGCGTAGTCATAGACTGTCGGACCACATGCATAAAGCCCAACCTTATTTGATTGAATTGTATCGAACGGACTCAATGTTCTATTCAGAGTATTGAAGAGTTGGAGTGTTGGTTGGGTCATAAATCATATCCTTATAAATACAAAAAGGCCGTGGATGTAAACATCAACGGCCTAGGTAATAGTGCGATAGGTTTGCTATGTAATAGCTACACGAAAACGGCCGTAAATAAGGTATTTACAGCAACAACATAGAAGGTGAGTGAAAGCAGTTATCAGCGTCATAATTTCTAAACTAAAATAGATAATTATCAAAAGCAATAATTTTATTCGGCGCGGTATGTTGAGAGTCACTCTTAGCGGCAACGTTCCAAATACAGTCAATAACGGAGGAGATGTTTCCAATTGAATGCATTATCGATCATTGAGCTAGTCGATTAAATATGGGAACCGTAACGTTGAATCCAGAGGTGATTTTTGCATCAATCACCTAGATTACTCTCGAATTTGGCCTTTTCAGTATCAATCCGATAGCCTTTGCGCCAAAGTAGTGGGTAACCAAGCAACAGAACAAACATCATCAACGAGGTTAAAACATTGAACGACCAATCGCCAGTCATCATTATTGAAGATGAATCTGCCATTGCAGACAACTTGATTCATGTTTTAGAGATGGATGGCTACCACGTGGAGTGGTTTACAACGGCAGGAGAAGGCTTGGCTTTTTTGCAAAAACACTCAGCACTTCTACTCGTGCTAGATGTCGGATTGCCTGATGGTAACGGCTTTGAACTGTGCAAAACTATCCGAGAATTTTCTGACATTCCGATTATCTTTCTAACCGCTAGGAGTGATGAAATTGACCGTGTCGTTGGCTTGGAAATTGGAGCTGACGACTACGTGACTAAGCCATTTAGCCCTCGCGAAATGCTAGCTCGCATCAAACTTCGAATCAAAGCTAAAGCGCCTATGGCTGAATTAAGCCCAGAGCCAAAACCAGAACGAAGTCCAGCCTTTGTGAAACTTCAACCAACCCATGATTTAGTCGCACACAACTTTGATTACGGTGTTGGAGGCAAAATGCTTGGTCTTACTGCCGTTGAGTTTAAGATCCTTGATAAGCTTATTTCCATATCTTCTAATGTATTGAGCCGAGAGCAGTTAATGATTGCCGCAGATATGACGCCAGAGGCAGCTTACGAACGAAATATCGATACTCACATCAAAGCCATTCGCCATAAGCTGAAGCCGTTTGAGATGTCTGAACGAATTTGTACCAAACGAGGCTTTGGTTACTTCTACAGTATTAAGGGAGAATGATGAATCGCTGGCCAAGGATCCCGCTTGGGTTAAGGCTGTTTTTGCTCTACTTTATCTTAGTAGGAATGACGGCTTATATGGTGAGTAAAACCGTTGTTCAAGAGCTTAAACCGACAGTACGTCAAACCACCGAAGAAACACTAGTTGATATGGCGAACTTGCTTGCAGTATTGGCAGAAGAGGACGTTGCCAATAGCAAATTATCAGAGAGTCGTTTTTCCCAACTTTTAGCGGCTTATGGCCAACGAAAACCACATGCACGCATTTGGGAAATTGGGAAAAAAGCGATTAACCATCGAATTTATATTACGGATAAACAAGGCACTGTAATTGCGGATTCTTGGGAGCAAGACATCGGCAAAGACTACTCACAATGGAACGATGTGTATCTCACGCTTCGCGGTCAATATGGTGCGCGTAGTACCATTGAAGATCCGAATGATCCGCTCTCTACCGTGATGCATGTCGCTGCGCCGATTTACCACAACGGCGAAATCATTGGTAGTGTGACAGTGGCAAAGTCCAATCGCTCAGTGCAACCATTTATCGACCTTTCTAAACGTAACGTGCTGTTTTGGATGGTGTGGATGAGCGGCTTAGTGCTACTTGCAGGAGCCTTGTTTGCTTGGCGAATTCACTCCGCATTGAATAAATTGGAAGTTTACGCGACCAAAATGGGCGAAGGCGAAAAAGTATCTAAGCCAAAATTTCGCATTTTTTACGAATATGGAACGCTCAGTGATGCGCTAGAGAAAATGCGCAATCAACTTGACGGAAAACAGTATGTCGAAGAGTACGTCCAGACCCTGACTCATGAGTTAAAAAGCCCGCTATCTGCCATCAAAGGGGCAAGCGAAATATTGCAGATGCCGTTACCTGAAGAAAAAATCGCTCGGTTCGCTGGCAACATCGAACGAGAAAGTGATCGCATGCAATCACTGATTGATAAGTTACTTGAACTGGCTCGTCTTGAAAAACGCCCAGAGCTTGAACAAGTCGAACAGATTTTAGTACACCAAATGGTGAGCGAAGTGGTTGACTCTGCGGACGCGCGTTTGAGTGGTAAGGCGGTCACTGCGGAAATCAAGGTTGATGAAAGTCTCGTGGTGCTTGGCGATACCTTTTTACTTAAGCAAGCTACCTTTAACTTGATGGATAATGCGCTGGATTTCGCTTACTCCGGAGGACATATTGAGTGGAAAGCAGAAATAGTTAAGGGCAATATACGACTCTCTATTTTCAACTCAGGCCCTCACATTCCAGACTATGCAATGCCTCGATTAACTGAGCGATTTTATTCTCTCGCTCGTGAAAATGGCGTTAAGAGCACCGGATTGGGACTCAACTTTGTAGAGCAAGTAGCTAAGCTGCATAAAGGTGAACTACGAGTAGAAAACATTGAATCCGGCGTGAAAGTGACTCTGACTTTACCAACTCCATAGAAACTCCACATTAGCTCCATTCGTTCTCCAAACTGTTGATTTAGATTATCTACATCAGCAAATGGAGAATAAAACATGAAAAAAATCCTCAATAATCAGCTCGGCATGAAGTTCACCTTCGTGCTGTTTTTGTTTGTCTTACTGCAAATCCCCCTTTCAATGGTCACGGGGCTTATCTCAGAACGTTCGTATCGCCAAGATGAAGTAAGGAATGACATAGCACGCAGCAGCAGCGGCGAACAACGCATCATTGGTCCTTTCATCATGGTGAACTACACCGAGACCAGCTATCGAGATGAAAAAGTCCAGATTAAAGAACGCCGTAAATTCCTCTTACCTAATACCTTCGATATGAGCGCTGATCTGGACAGTTTTGAAAAATATCGCGGTATTTACCGTGCGCGTTTATACAAAGCACAAGTGGCGCTTAACGGTGTTTTTGATGCAGGTGACTTAGCGGCACTGCATGATCTTGATATTAAAAACATCAGCCTTGTGGTTGGCATTGAAGACAGTCGCGGACTGATTCGCCTTGATGACATGACGCTCGCAAGCTCAGATATTGAAGTGATACCAGGAACCGGATTAGATCAGCTACCACAAGGTTTCCATAGTGAGCTAAAACTGGATGACCTGAAAACAGAACAACCTTTGGCATTCGACCTTAACTTCTTACTCCAAGGGATGGGACAACTGCAAGTGACGCCAATTGGCAGCGAAACTACGGTGGAATTGTCTTCTCCTTGGGCTCACCCTAGCTTTATCGGTGACTACTTACCAGTGGCGTCAGATATATCTGAAGATGGATTTAAAGCGCAGTGGGTAAGTAATAACTTCTCTACCAATATCGCGCAATTATTCCAAAGCTGCCTGTCATCAAACAGCGCTTGCTATGAGCTTGAGCAACGACAAATGGGAGTGGATTTGATTGATCCCGTTGATCACTATCTGAAATCTCATCGCGCTGTGAATTACTCACTATTAGTGATAACGCTAGTATTCGCGAGCTTCTTTCTGTTGGAACTGTTTCAAGCGCGTCCAGTCCACCCTGTGCAATATGGGTTTATTGGCTTGGCTCTGGCGCTTTTCTATTTGCTGCTGATTTCGATGAGTGAGCACCTAGGTTTCAACTGGGCATATGTCGTGTCAGCGGTGGCATCGACGGGTCTATTGAGCGTGTACGTCAGTGGTATGTTGAATAACCTAAAGCATGGCACGGTATTTGGTGTGTTATTGCTTACGATCTACGGCTTATTGTTTGGGTTGCTTCAAGCAGAAAGTTACGCGTTAGTCATGGGCGCATTACTGTGCTTCGCGATTTTGAGCTTCACTATGGTGATCACACGCAACATTGACTGGTATGCCCGCAATATAAAAGTGGGAGACGAAGTAAAGGCTACAAATGAAGATGCTTAAGCAGAATATTTCTGCCCGTCAGCAAAGCGAAATGAATGACAATAATACCGGTATTTACTTTCGTTTTTCTACGATACATGGGCTTAAAAGCTTCATCTGTTTCATCGCTCTGGTGGTCATCGCGCTTTACGTTCGAGACAGCTTTATTCGCCCGACATTCGGTGATGTGTTGGTTGTTGTTTGGCTTTACTACTTGTTGGCGAGCATCCTCTCAATGCCCGTCAAATGGCTCGCTGCGTTGGTGGTATTAATAGCGTTTGTTGTCGAATTTGGACAGCTATTACAGGTGGCGACTTGGCTTGGTATCGAATCACCCTCACTTCTTGCCATGATTTTAGGCGCGACATTTGATTGGAAAGATCTGTTTGCTTACGGCGTAGGAGGTGCATTGTGCTGGTGGATGGAGGCGAAATGAAATTGAAAGTGGATTCAACAATAACTCATTGTGTTCAGCCAAAGCGACGTTTTCGTAAAAGAATCAGCTTGCTCAAGCAAGTATACCTTTGGTCATTAACCAACAAAGAGCAGCCTTAGAGTGAATTGGATAAGGTTTTTCTTTTAGGCTCTCGCATTCTCGAATAACCCAAGTGAATCTTAAGCTCACTGCTACTCATGGTGAGCTTAGATTTATTTTATAGATCTTCGTGAATGATCATTTAAGCCAGATTTTGGGTCTCAATAAAAGCTGACAATTTTTCAATATTCTTAACTTTTAATTGGTTACCAATCTTTTCGACAAACCCCAAGTCAAGCAATTGATGAACCACACGGCTATAGGTTCGCTCTGAACAACCAAAACGTTCAGCTTCTTTATATGCCTGAGCAAAATTAATTTTAGGTTTAGCTTCGAGGTAGCGTTGCTCAATATCCCAGGCGATGTTGTAAATTAAGGGATATAAAATTCGGTTCATTGCCACCGACATAGTATCCTGGTATTTCTCTGACAATGACTGGCTTAGCCAAATAGCCAGCATGGGCTCTTGCTGCATAAATTCAGAAATAAGGCTTACAGGTACAACTTTAGCCTCAAGTATATCACTGGCACGGATATCAAACTGGCACTTGGTATTTGTAAGAAATTCGACTTCTCCAAACAAGCGATTGTCGGCAAAAAAGAGACCTAAACTCAAGCCACGTCCATTCTTAGCGGTATGATCAATACTGTACTCGCCCATTCCAACCCAATACAGCTCGCAGATCTCTTGTCCTTGTTTTAGTAAATAGTCACCAGGCTGAAAATGTTTGGTTTTTAGTTCTTGTTTTTCCAAAAGCTGACAGAATAACGCATGACCATGCTTCGATAATTCTTTGATTTTATTCACTTCGATGACCTGCGATTATTTTTGTGAACAGAACAACTCCGATCCAGACAAGTGTCCTGATGCTTTTAAGTAAGTAGGAATAACATAGCAATAAATCTGTTAACTGTTAACTGTTAAGGGTATCAATATGACTCCACATATTAACGCACCTCAAGGTGCATTTGCTGAAACTGTATTATTTCCAGGTGATCCACTGCGAGCAAAGTACATTGCCGAACATTATCTAGAGAGTGCTAAGCAAGTTTGTGATGTACGAAATATGTTTGGTTATACCGGCTATTACAAAGGTAAAAAAATATCAGTAATGGGGCATGGTATGGGTATTCCATCTGTCTCTATTTATGCCCATGAGCTAATCAACGAATACAATGTAAAAAAGTTGATCCGTGTAGGTAGTTGTGGCGGTGTTTCCGACGATATTTTTGTTCGGGATATTATTGTCGCAACAGGTGCAAGTACGGCTTCTACAACAAATAGAACACGCCTTGCCGGTTACGATTATGCAGCGGTACCAGATTTTGAATTACTGAAAGCTTGTTGGGAAACTGCTGATAGCCATAAAATTCCTGCTCGTTTCGGTAGTATTTTCACGAACGATCTATTCTATGGAAAAGACCCAAATCTAATGCCAGCTCTGCTGAAAATGAACATTCTTGCTTGTGAAATGGAAACTTCGGCATTGTTTGCTATTGCTGCAGAAAGCCATGTTCAAGCTCTGAGTATTCTGACTGTTTCTGACCATATCATTAGTGGAGAAGAGACAACTGCAGAAGAGCGTGAAACCACCTTTAACCAAATGATGGAGCTGGCTTTAGAGACAGCTCTTAAGGATTAATGATGTTAACTCCGGATATGCTGGGTTACCTGGCTTCATTATTCGTCGGCATATCGCTTTTAATGAGCGATATAAAAAAGCTTCGTTATATTAACTTTGTTGGCTGTATCGGGTTTGTGGTGTATGGCTTAGCTATCGGAGCCTGGCCGGTAGTCTTTATGAATGGCTTTTGTGCTTTAATTAATGTTTATCACATCGTAAGGATATATAAATCCAGCCAAAAAATAGCCGTTTAATTCCCGCGATTTATTATCAAAGGGGGATAACATACATCCAATAGTGCTTTTTAATATTCTTGAATGAATATAGAAAGAGAGTGTGTGTTTTTCTATTAACAATAAAATATAGAGCGCCTCAAAGCCCAATTCACTTGAGGCACTCTATTGTTAATTCTCTAATACGTGAAACAGTCCATCGGATAACTTGACTCGAAAAATGGCATCCTTTGAACAAAGGTATGATGGCAGTTACTCTTCGTCTGTCACCAGTAGCAGAGAAAAAGTGTTCGTCGGCTCTAGTGGGTTCCAGTTGTAAACTTCGCCATTCACTGAGTCAAACACCATTACGTTTGAACCATCACCGTTCGGAGTGTTACTCCAGATATAGCCGGCATAGTCACCGACTTCTAGCGTGTAACCACTTGCGAATGCAGTGCCATTCATCGCAGGGCTATGGCAAGCACGTTCAGTCAACGCGACCAACTCTTTAATATTGGGTAAGCGCCAGTTCTTTTTGCCAGCGAAGTCATACAAAGCATGGTTGCCTGATTCATTTCGAATTTGCTCTGCGGTTGATAGAGCTAACTGCCATGACATCTTAGTCGCGGCGCCAGAACATGCCTTATTCGCTGTATCCCATGATTGTCCTACAGGACAACGCATCCACGTCAGGCTCGTTTTTAAGTCAGTTATCGTCCCAGCATCAGAGTAAGTGTAACGAGAATTTGGTGCTGTCTTGCCAAAATCTGTGGAACATTCTTGTGCAGCCATGGCAACTTGAGAAGCCAGAACAAGAGATAGCGCGGTCATTATTTTCTTCATTTTATTGGCCCTTAACTGCTACTAGACGGATTGGGAATTGGTATGATGTACCAGTATCACGCTCCACTTTGTCAGAATAAATCTCAACAAAGCTAACGTAACCTCGGTCTGCACCTTTCGCAGCCACTACTGCAAATTGAAGTGCACCTTCATAGTTATAAGTAGAGTAGTTGTTAAATGTGAAATCACTTAACCAAATTGCACCCGATTCAATATCTGGACTGCCCTTACCCTGCTGGGGGAAATAATCCATCGTCATACCATAAACATTACCGTCGGTATCTTTCTCTGTTTCACCTAAGTCCAGAGCATCATAGAACTCTTGGTATGTTGGTAGACGCCAGTCCGCAATGCCACATAGCGACTGCTTGTTTATGTGTTCAACATATTGACTTGTTGAACAGATGCCATCAGCGGCATCCACACAACCAACCACTTCGAGATCTTCGTAATACGGTTTGAATGTTGCTGATTCAAAAACGAATGTACGATCTTTAAATTGAACAGAACTCGCGTCCGCACTCTTGTTTTCCCACACTAGACCAGTGCGCTCATCCATTGTACAAGCCCACTCGGTTGCGTCCGCAGCCAATGTTGCGCCTTGTGAATCTAGCTTAACGAACTTAAAGCCAGCACCTGTTGATGCCTGCTTGTCATCTTTATCAAAACCGTACTCCGCATCTTGACCAGGGTAAGAAGTTTGAACTTCTGCTACGTCTGCAGCGCCATCAGCAAAGTGAAGAACTACGCCAGTATCGTTACTGCCAACGGTCTGCTCTGCCACCGCTGAAATTTCCTCTGCAAACGCTTTTGCCTCTGCTTGAGTCAGTAACTCTGATACTAACGGTTTACTTTGATAACTCAGGCTTTGAGCAAGCAGGGCAACGCCTTTCGTCATTTGATCAGGCTGCATTTCTGCCAACAGTGCTACCGCGTTTTGCTCTAGGTTATCGAACTCACTAGCACTTGCATTAGACATGACCGAACCAGACAGTGAAACGCCTGCATCGGTGAGTTGAGCTTTTACAATTTCTTCAGCTTGAGCGACGGTTTTACCATCCACAACCAAACCTGCCATCAGCGTCGTAACACCGTTAATTGTATTTCCAGTCGCTAGGTTTTGGCCCGGAGTAGCGAGGCTAAGTGTCTGACTTGAACCTTGGTCAACTTGAGCCAGAATCGTGCTAGTCAAAATGTTTTTGTTGCCCGAGTTCAGCGCAAATTTACCTGAATTATCACTCTTTGTATTTGGCTCAGTCGAGTCACAAGCAAAGTTTTGGTTTAAGTCGACACATACTGGTGTATCAAGAAGTGTGCCTTGTGAAACAATGGTGCCCGCTACATCATAAGTCGGCGCTGTCGTGTCACCACCAGAACCGCCGCCACAGCCAACTAGGGCTAATGATGCAGCAATGAAAGAATATTGAAACTTCATAGATTTATCTTCTTTTGATTAATAGTATGTGGTTTATCGAGAGCGGATAACTCTCACCATTGAAAGCAATAACAGTCCAAATAAGGCAAAAGGTGAACCACTACCACCCGAGCCACCGCTATCACTTTCATTAGTGGTATCAGCACTGCACTGATACTGAGCAAAGTGACTCACACCCCACTCTTTCAACACCCCAGAGTTTCCTGACACACGGTCAGATACTTCGAGACGCCAAGTACCCCAACTCGGTTGACCGACAAGCGCTTGTAGCTCCTCGTCGTACTGAGCTGTGAAGTAACCTTTAAATCCATTGGTATTGCTTGATTGATGGCTGAGTAACACAACCGATTTACCTTGAGGTGACACTAGCGTCACTTGTAGATCTTGTAGTGAGTCATGCTCGATATTCAGGTAAACAGCGAAGGAATCGTCAATCGTGCGAGATTTGTCTGATAGCGTTTGAGAGAATAGTCTGTCGCCCTGTTCAGGCAACGAAGAGTTCACTGCTTGAGGTTGTATTTCTAATTTTGGTGTCCCATTCACTAATGCAACGCTCTCTGCCCATTGATGTGTCTTCAAGCTGTCGCCAAATTGGTAGTCCAATGACACTGTAGAATCAAACTGCATACCACAGGTTAGATTGCTTGGAAGCGCCACTTTCATTGCGCTTGCATCTGACAACGTTTCATCAATATCAAACACCGATGCATTGTTCAGCTGCCATTGACCTTTGATGTTGGCTTCTCGGCCCATTTGACTGAGGTTTAGCCCAACATTCTGACTTTGCGCGATGTATCGAGCATCATAACGAACGCGAAATGGTGCTTTAAGTAAGTTATGTTTATTAAAGCTGTCCGTTAGTAACTGGGCATACTCTTTGTCCGGGAACAAACCGCTTGCGGCAAATACCGTCGATTCCGCAAGATCATGCATTTTTACTCCACGCCCAATTCCGAACATGCCCTCTAGAATGATGGTATCAAACTCGCGAAAAACGCCGTCAGATCCATCACCATAACGCTCAACCGAAGCTTTTAACGCTTGGAACAACGGCGTAGACCATAACTCGTCACCCAATTCGCCACCGACACTGACGTGCGCGGGGTATTCTGAGTTTTCAAAGTAACGAGCGTGCTGGTTCCATAAACTGCGAGTCGTTTTACGTGTACCGAACACGCCATCCCAGTTGAAGACCGTATCCAGATCGAACTCTTGACCACGACGTGACGTATCAAGGTATTGAATCTTGTAGCTTGCGCTGCCTGCCCAGTAATCGGCAAAACCTTCTGCAATAGCGCCGGTATGACCATAAGCCCAGTCCGGTACGATTTGATAATGAATACCATGACCAAACTCATGCAGAACCACATCCCCATCGACCGCATCAGGAGAAACGCCACCCACACCAAGCATCAATGCTTTCGGTCCGTAATAGTAAGTAGAGTTGTCTTTTGATAACCCTCGTGCGTCAAAACGCAGCGGCTCATCAAACAAATCGTAGGCTAAGCTCGTCAGATATTGCATCGAGCTATCAAGGTGGTAAAACGCCATTAATTGTGGAAACGCATTGTCTCCAAACTCTGTGTTTTGCATCTCCGCCAGGCTATCAAACGTTTGAACGCCTTCTGTGGTGAGGAAGTCAGACGTATCGAGTACAGGCGCTTCACCAGGTGCTGGCACCGCAAACAATCCGGTCGCATCTACTTGCTTCAATCGCGGATTAGACAGATAGAACTTACCGCCCGACTGTAAAACCTCAATAGATTTGGTCACGTACTCAATCGACAGAGGGTAATCCGCTAAGGATGCCCAAGTAGAATCAGGTGCGGCTTGCTGCTGCATCGTACGTAAGTCAGGGTTGAATAGAGAAACCTCAATATCAATCAGATTACCCGAGCTAAGTGCTGGAGGCTCTTGCGCCTGTAGCTCACGCGGCGATTCTAACTCTGCTGCGATCATCGGTTCACCATTACGGATGATAGTATCTTCAAAGCTTTTAAACACACGAACGACATGATGTTCTTTGTCGGTTGTTACAACCACAGTGCGCTGCGCTTGATACTCCCCCTTCACCCAAACATCAAAATTGTAATGTGCACCAAGTTGAGATTGTGTTTTGTAGCGATACTTAAACTCTCCGGCATTGGCATAATTCGTGTCGAGGTACGTTTTCGCTTCTGCTTCGTTATTCACACTGGCACTGGCTGCTGGATAATCCCACTCAGCGGCCTGTACCGTCGTGGCACAGGCAATAAGGAGTAAAAGCGCTAATGGTTTTAACTTCATGATTTCACCCTAGAATTCGTATTTAGCATTCACTGTAATGTAACGGCCTGGCTCAGTTGAGTAGCGTTTGCTCTCTTCTGCGATCCCTGCAACGTCTTGGTAGCGGATGTACTCTTTATCGAACAAGTTCACGACGGTCGCACTCACACGAAGGTCTTTGGACACGTGGTAAGTTGCACCAATATCAACCGTGTTCCAAGCACTGGTTTGTGCACATTCGGTTGCTAAGCCGAGGGAAGTTTGACACGTTGGAACGCGATCCATCGCAGCGGCCCAATTCCATAATGCGTAAGCACTAAAGTCTTGATTGGTGTAGTTCACTTCTACATTACCTTCGAAAGGAGTGATGCTTCGAATGTAGTCACCGTCGGCTTCTTTTCCGTCCACATAGCCAAACTTGGTACCTACATTCCACTCTTTGGTTAATGCATAAGCAGCAGAAAGCTCAACACCGTATGTCTCTACGCCATCGAGGTTTTGGTACTGTTTGATGTAATTACCGGTGCTTGAATCAAAGCCTGTCGTCACAACATCGATGAAGTTTTCAAACTTGTTGTAAAAAGCAGAGACGTAAAGATGTGCGCGACCGTTATCGAACTTATGACCAATTTCGAATGAGTCTGACGTTTCGGCTTCTAGATCTAAGTTAGGTGCGATAACAAAAGGCGTTAACGGAACAAAATCATGGTTTACGAAACCATACGCTTTATCGTATTCCGGAGCGCGATAACCATGGTTGTAAGAAACATAGACAATGTTATTGGCGAACACTTCTCGGGAAACCGACAAACTTGGAGAGACTTCCGAGCTATCAATATCTTTCAGTGGGAAACCACCAACGTCACCTTTTCCATCAGGCGTAAGACGGTGTGCATCAAAACGTAAGCCGCCAGTAACAGTCCACTTATCCAGTTCCACCATGTCTCTTACATACAAGCCGATGTTGTAGGCGCGAGCGGGAGCAAAAGGTTGCTTGGTAGAAGGCGTAACGCCATTCCAGTCAATTTTAGAGTCGCTATCAGTACGTTCGTAGTAATCGGTAGCCAGCTCAACACCGTAAGCTAATTGATGATCAGTGTTTGCGGCATAGAGGGTATGAGTAAAGTCGCCTCGAAAGCCAATCGTTTCATCAATGAACGTTTTATGCTCTAGCTCACGACGCTTGGTCAGCAAGCCATTATGATCGACTTGTCGCATTAGACGGTTCGTGTCTTCAGCCACTTCGGTATGACGCCAGTAAATCTTAGTGTCTAACTCTTCGAACCAAGTCGGTTCCAGCGGCGTGACTTCGGCACCGATATACGCACTGTACTCTTCTGATTTTTCATCTTCGGCAAAGTTTTCAATATGCCAAATACCGTCTGGCTGAACGGAAGGCGACCCTTCTAAGCGCTCTTGATTCTGAGTGTAAAGCTCTGCGTGTGCTGTCAGCATCAATTCATCACTGTAAAAATGGTTGATGGTGTAAGCACCACTGTAACCATCGAGATCACGGTTGTATAAATCTTCATCAAAGTTACGCGTCTCTTGTCCTTGCCAATAAGAAACATTGAACAGACTCTCTGTATCACCAGAGCGGAACGCTAGATTACTCGTCGCTTTGTATTTGTTGCTGATGTCGGTATAGGTACCAGAAACGTCTGTATAGAAATCCTTATCTTTAAGAAAATCGCCCGGTTGTTTAGATTTCAAAATCACGACACCACCAATGGCACCAGAACCATGCACAGAAGAACTCGCACCTTTGATGATTTGAAGAGATTGAAAATTGGATAAATCGAAAGTATCTCGACCAACCGCATCGTTAATATCATTCGCACCAAAGCCGTCTGCTGAACGGATACCGTCACGGACAATCATGATTCGGTTGCCCGTCATACCACGGATGGTGATGTTTTGAGGACGCCCAGCACCACCTGTAACGCTTACACCCGGCTCATTACGTAGTGCATCATAAAGCTCCGTCTCACCTCTCGCTTCAATTTCTTCTTCCGTAATCACCGCAACACTGCCAGCCACTTTTGATAGGGGCTGATCAATTTTGTTAGCGGTAACGACCACCTCTTCCATAAAGTAAACGTTAGATTCTGCGTGCACTTGACTGGCAGCAAGTACCGAAAGTACTGCCACTGACACTGGGGTAAGCTTCATTTACTGCTCCGCTTTAGATGTTTTAATTAGTGATAATAGAAATGCATATTCCTTTGCTTGTTGCTCTCTTGCCTGTCTTGGATCCATGCGATGGCCAGAGTTAAAATCCGTTTGCAACAAATAAGGTCCTGTCGATTCACTGATCGACGAAATGGTGGCGAGATATTTCGCGCCTTCCCAGTAAGGCACACGTTGGTCGTTCAATCCGACTTGAACCAGTATGGGTGGGTAAGCGTCTTTGCGGATATTAAGAATAGGATCATAGGCTTGCATAATACTGCGTTGCTCTGTGAGGGTCGGGTTCCCCCACTCACCATATTGCTGCGCCGTCAAAGGCAAAGAAGTGTCAGACATGCTTGCAACAACATCAACGAACGGCACTTTTAATACCGCTCCAGCAAACAAGTCAGGAGCTTGGTTAATGGCACCCGCAACTAAGGTGCCGCCCGCACTAGAGCCCAATGCGTATACATCACGTTCTCCATGCTTAAAGTGCTTCAGTGCTTGTGCTACCGCCGTAAAGTCATTGATGGAATTGGCTTTTAGAATCCCACGCCCTTGTTCATGCCAATCGTTACCAAAGTAGCCACCGCCACGAACGTGTGCAATCGCATAGATCGCGCCTTGGTCAAGTAAACTCACCGTCTGAGGCATGAAGTAAGGTTTCATGGTAAAGCCGTATGCGCCATAGCCATAGAGTATTACTGGGGCGTTTTCATTCAGCTTGTCTTTACGATAAGCGAGAGATACGGGTACCTCAACACCGTTCGCTTTCACCGTAATACGTTGGGAAACATAATCTTGGCTTGAGAAGTCACGATAATCATCTTGGGAGAAGTCCGATTTTTCCAGAGCCTTAACATCAAACTCTTCCCACAATGGCGGTGTCGTCATAGACATACTACGAATGTGGAGCTTGTTGGAAGCATAGTCACCGAGCCTACTCAACCACGCGACACGACCTTCTGTTTCCAGTGATAACGATTTCTTAACGTTGCCAGCGTATGAATACACGGTGAGTATGGTTGCGCTCTTTTGCTTGGTTAATGCCACAAGTCCAGCATCATACAGATAGAACTGTTCAACATTGTTCTTAGAAGATGCAAAAGGTGTCCATTTGATGTTCTTACCATGCCCAATAACATCGGAAAGCTTCACCTCAAACAATCCAAAACTTTCACCCAGATTGCTGTTAATGAATACCCTTCCTTGAGCAACATCTGCGTAATATTCAATACTTGCTTCTGGTTTGCGCAGTGACGAAGTCAACGATCCAGAATCTAATTCAAGTAGCTTTTGCTCGGTAGTTGACTCATTGTTACTTTGGACTAGAGCGTAATGTGAATCTGCCGCGGGATAGAAGGACATCAACCAATCGGTTTTGTCCTCTTGCCAAATCACTCGTTTCTCAAGCGTTTGAATATCGATTCGTAAAATTTGATGTGGACGCTGCGTATGTGATTCTTTCGCAACGACATAAGCAAATTTACCGTTAGCGGATAACAAAACACCATTATCAACATTGTCCGTTAGCTCTACTGACTTTCCTTTTTCAAGATCGACGTAAATGGCACGGTATTGTTCGCTACCATTGATGTCTTCAGTAAACAACAAAGCATTATCCTGAATGCGCCACTGACCGATTTGAAAGTATTGATACTCTGCTTGGCGAGACGAGAAATCGTAAACAATGTTCTCTTCAGCATTGCTATCCGAGCGAGACAGCAAAACGTAACGCCCCTTTCGGCGAGTGAGATTCCATTCCTCACCATTTTGAATGACCCACGGTGCCTTACCTTTCTCCGCGGCCATCGAATCCCATTGAGTTAGCAAACTCTGTGTGATGTTGTCGTATCCATTCTGAAACTGTTCTGTTTTTTGGTTTTGTCTTTCGAGGTAAGAAAGCACACGCTGGTCTTGTCGAGAATCATCTCTCAACCAATCAAAATCTTCCGCAGCAAAACTGGGCAAAGAGGTGACTAAAAGCCCCAAAAAAACATAAGTAAATTTCATATAAATGGCACAACTATTTATAGGTTTGATATTATTTTGCGCATCATACACCCCAAATGATAATGAGATCAATTATCATTTGTATTTTGTATGGCGTTTTTATCTATTTTTCTTATGCCAAACGTTTAAATGGCCGATGAATGTAAATTGAGAACCTGTTGAAAATTGATCTACTTTGTCATGCGACAACAAATGAAGTGATTACCCATATCAACAGTTATGCATAAGGTGATAGATGCCTTTTTAGCGACGGTATTCATTAAAAATAAGGTTTGGAATTCTAATTTCTACTGGTAACTGTCGTTTTTGTTCAATCTTTCATAGCACTCATCACCTACTATTCTCGACATAGAAAGTGGGACGTATCCTCAAAGTAACCCCTTCCTTCGTAATAACGCTACCTCTATAGTCAGGAAAAATAGTCATGTTAGAAATCAAACCACTCGAAACATTAGAAGCAATTAACGAACTAAAAAAACAGTATTTTGAACAGTCGACATCGCCACTTGATGGTATGTGGCACTTTGGCTTTGTCCCTATGTCCTCTCATTTCGGCTTTTATGAAGGCGATACGTTAGTTGGGTTCTGCTGCATTAATGGTGATGGCTATATGTTGCAGTTCTATTTGTCACAAGCAGCCCACACTCAGGCCAGAGAACTGTTTACTTTGATTGCAGAGCAAAACAGCGCAGTGGTCGGTTCCATTAAAGGTGCATTTGTGAGTACCGCCGAACCTCACTATTTATCGCTTTGCTTAGATAACTCATCTTCATTTAAAGTAAATGCGCTAATGTATCAGCAAGTTGCGCCATTGGTTTCTGAAGGATCAACAGGTTTAGAGTTAACTCTTGCAAGTCAGGATCAACTATCTGAGTTCGTTGAATTTGCCGTTAGTAATATTGGTGCTCCTGCGCAATGGTTGTCTGAGTACTTCAGTAATCTAATCACACGAGAAGAGCTTTGGGGATATTGGAAGGATGGTCGGTTATTAGCAACGGGAGAATGTCGTCTATTTGATGAACACCAGACTCAATATGCTGACTTGGGGATGATTGTAGCTGAGTTAGAACGAGGTCAGGGGATTGCCACTCGCGTGCTAGGCCGTTTAGTAAACTTAGCCAATGAACGTGGTTTAATTCCGATCTGCTCAACTGAAAGTAGCAATTTGGGCGCTCAAAAGGCGATTCAACGAGCGGGACTCGTTCCTTTAAACCGTATTATCCAGATAGAATTTAACCATCAATAGGCAGTTAATGGATAAGCCCTCCCTCAATTTGGAAAGGGCTTATTTGTGAAAACGCTAACCTGGCATATAGTGAGAGTAGATGCCGCGAACTGATTGAGAGTATTATGATCCACTGGCTAAAGCCTTCAAAAATAACCGAAGTTGCCAAATACATTGAGTGTTATTGGTTCATTGAAAAGCGTCCTGATGCCAAGAGTTTTGACTACCCGAAATTAAACCCTGATCCGTCTGCTCACCTGGTCATTTCTCCAGCCAAACAGACCTACCACTACGATATGAACCCTGGAACGGCTAATGGTAAAGGGAGCCACTTGTTATATCCCCATCATCAGACACTTCAACTCGATCACTCAAAACCTTTTGTCCACCTTGGCGTCAAATTTCATGTTGGGGCTCTCTATTCATTGAAACTATTCTTAATTCAACATCAAACACTTGATAACGCAGAAGAAATTCAGCTAAGCACATTGTTTACGGAGCTATGTGAGAGTAGTGTTCAACTGATTGAAATGGCACGAAGTAATCCAGATCTGTGTTGTAAAAAATTGGATAATCTGTTTTTGCCACTCGCTTTGAACAGCCATGAGGATCAACATAGCCAGATTACACGTAAAGCCCTTAAAGCGCTGGACTCAGGATCAATTTCTGAATTGGGTAACCAGTTATACTGCTCACAACGTACATTAGAAAGAAGCTTCAACAGGGTGACAGGTTTAACGCTAAAACAGTGTCAGTCAATGAATAAGCTTGAGGCGATGCTGGAGTATCTTTACCAACGCGATTCAGATGATATCGATTGGGTCGAGATTGCATTTCGGTTTGGTTTCAGCGACCAACCCCACCTCATCCGCTACTTAAAGAAACAAATTGGCTTAACGCCTAAAACCTACGAAAAAGATCGTAGTTTAACTATTGATGTTTATGGCGGTGTTCGATCTACGTAATCTGTCGGAAATGATTAATCAAGTAATCTATTGCCAAGCGAGCACGCACTGGAAGCAAACGTTGATTTTGATATACGATCCAACTGCTGCTTCCTTTGCCCCAAAAGTCTTGAAGTATTGGAACAAGCGAACCTGACTCCAACCCTTTCGCTAGGCTGCTTTTCGGCATATACGCAATTCCTAGCCCTCGCTCACAAGCAGAGACCACTGCGTTAGAGTTATTACTTTTCCAGCGACCATGGACACGCATGTTAATAGTGTTGCCATCGTTTTCAAAAAGCCAGTGATCGTTATTGGCAATAATGCAGCTATGTTGTTTCAGTTGGCTAGGGTGAGTGGGTTCACCATAACGAGTGAGATATTCTTGACTCGCGACCGCAGCCATCGGGCGATCCACCAGCTTTCTGGCAACTAAACCTGAATCTTTTAGGGCACCATAACGAATAGCGAAATCAATACCATCTTCAATGAAGTTAACCATGCGAGAATTAAAATCCATTTCGATGGTGAGCTCTGGATACGACTTAGCAAACTCCATTAAAGCAGGGGCGACATGATCTTCTGCAAATGCACCCGCAGCGCTGACACGCAAAGTACCACTTAACGTCACTTGCTGTGAGTTTAAGCCTTCATTCGCTTGTTGTAGCCCGGTGACCAGTTCCCGGCATTGTTGGTAATACAATTGACCCGCTTCGGTTAAATTCACTAACCGAGTTGAGCGAGCGAGTAAAACGGTTCCGAGCCTTTCTTCTAACCGAGACACTTGTCGGCTAACGTGACTGGTACTGCAACCTAGCTGTTTTGCAGCCGCTGAAAAGCCATGACTTTCAGCCACCGCGACGAATTCAATAATCCCATCAAAATTGTTCATTCTATTCATCTTTGCTATATAGCAATAATATTTTGCCAATTATCGGTATTATCAGCCAAACGGTTTTGAATTAATATCTTTTTCGAACTCAAAGCATTCAAGGAAGCCATAATGAAAAAGATTCTAATTCCAGTAACGAACCATGCCACTCTAGGCGAAACAGACCAAGCTAACGGTACTTATTCACCTGAGATCACTCACGTCATTCACGAGCTGACCGCTGCTGGCTTTGAATACGATATCGCATCAATTGAAGGTGGAAAAGCGCCACTCTACGGTACTGATATCGAAGGCGATCAGATAAACAGCAATGTATTATCGGATGATGATTTCCAGAATCGAATCAATAACAGCATTCCAGTATCGCAAATCAATATTGATGACTATGACGCTGTTTTCTACCCTGGTGGTTTTGGGCTGCTATCTGACCTTTCAACGAATGTGAGTTTTGCTCAACTGGCAGCGAAACATTACGAGAATGGTGGCATTATCGCTGCTGTATGTCATGGCCCAGCTGCATTACTTCCAATTACATTGAGTAATGGTGACAGCCTACTTGCTTCTAAATCGGTAACGGGATTCACACGTGAAGAAGAGATCGATTTTGGTACGATTGATGACATCCCATTCCTGCTTGAAGAGTCACTCTCTCGTAAAGCGGTTCGCTTCAGTAAAGTGCAACCTTGGCATGAGCTAGTGATCGTTGATGACAGAGTAATTACGGGCCAAAACCCAACTAGTGCTCATGGTGTTGGTAAAGCGTTAGTCACCGCACTATCTTAAACATATTGTCGATGCAGTTTTAAAAACATCCGATAAGAAATAAGGCGGGGAGTGTTAAGTTGGTGAAGTCACTGGCGAACATTTGGCTTTAATGATTTTAGTTTCCTTTGCCACAGTGCTTAAAAGTGAAGATGTGCTTCCGATTCGGTAGCACATCTTTTCATCACCCTTTTATTAGCCGCCAGTTTAAGGGCGTAGGGCTAGTACTTTATCTATATCTTCAGCACTATTACGCTCTGGCACTTGCTCCCACTCTTCGCCCCAAGAGCGATTAATGGTACGTCCGCGCTGTACGCCTTCTCTCTTCTCAAGCATTTTCGCCCAACGAACAACGTTAGTATAAGAGTCTACTTGTAAGAACTCAGCCGCATCATAAATATTGCCCAATACCAAGTTGCCATACCACGGCCAAATGCCCATATCAGCAATACTGTACTCTTCACCCGCAACATAAGTAGTTTTAGCCAGTTGTTTGTCTAACACATCTAATTGACGCTTCACTTCCATTGAAAAACGATTGATTGGGTACTCTAACTTTTCATCGGCGTAAGAATAAAAATGACCAAAACCACCGCCTAATAGCGGGGCTGAACCTTGAACCCAAAACAACCAATTAAACACTTGGGTTCTCGCACAGCCCTCTTTTGGCAAGAAATGGCCAAACTTCTCAGCCAGATGAACAAGGATAGATGCAGATTCAAATACATTAACGTCTTCATCGCCTGATTTATCCAGTAGTGCTGGAATTTTTGAGTTTGGATTAACATCCACAAAGCCAGATGAAAACTGATCACCTTCGCCAATATTGATCAGATAGGCATCGTATTCCGCCTCAGTAATTCCGAGTGCTAACAACTCTTCTAATAGAATCGTAACTTTTTGACCATTAGGTGTACCAAGAGAGTAAAGCTGCAAAGCATGCTTCCCTACAGGTAAATCTTGATCATGCCTTGCACCTGATACTGGGCTGTTTATGTTCGCCCATTTATTACCGCCACTTGAATCATTTACCCAGATTTTAGGTGGTGTGTATTCATTAGCCATTCTATTTTCCTTTTCTATTTTGAAGCTGACATACCAAGATATTGGGTCAGGTTTTTAAGTTAAAAGGTTAGCTCTTATTTTTAGTTAGAATCTTTGGTTATTAAATGGACTCACGAGATATAAGTGAGCTATTTATGGTGAAAATTACAGCGACAAACGCTAAGATACGCGCACTTTAGCAATATGCTCGCCTATATCATTAGTTCAACTATAGACGAGAGATCGAATGTTTTTAAATTCCTCCATCGACATCAATTGCCAACCAAATTTAGCTTTATGAGAATCTCAATGCCACAGACTACGATTAAATTCATTGCTGCCGATATGGACGGCACTTTACTTGATGAAAATAGCCAATTAAATCCGGACTTTTTCCCGCTTTATCAGCAATTAGAGCAAAATAATATTATCTTTGCGGCGGCATCTGGTCGTCAGTATTACAGCCTAATGGAAACGTTCGCACCACTGAAAGATCGCATGATGTTTATTGCTGAAAATGGCACATTAGTGATGCATCAGGGTAAGGAACTTTATAGCTGCACCATCGAGAAAGAGATCATTCACGAGATCCTCAAACAAGCTCGACTCGTTGAAGGTGCCCACATTGTACTTTGTGGTAAGAAGTCCGCTTATATTGAAACACAAGACTCAAAAGCGCGCGCTGAAATCTGTAAGTATTACCATCGCTGTGAAATCGTTGATGACCTTCTAACTATCGAAGATGAATTTGTTAAAGTGGCAATTTGTCATTTTGATGGTTCTGCCGAACACGTTCACCCTCTGATCAACGAGAAGTTTGGTGACAGCCAACAAGTCGTGATCAGTGCAAAAATTTGGCTGGATGTGATGAATTCAGCAGCATCAAAAGGCGCTGCAATTAAACACCTACAAAACGAGTTAGGTTTTAGTTATGAAGAGACGATGAGCTTTGGCGACTACTTCAACGATGTTGAAATGCTGCAAGCAAGTTACCACTCCTATGCGATGGAAAATGCACATGAAGGCGTAAAAAAACACGCCCGATTCAGCGCGCCAAGTAACCGTGAAGCAGGTGTGTTTCAAGTTCTCAGCGCATTGTTGAAATAACAGAAAATCTGAATTTAAAAGTCGCTAGATCGGCAATCTAGCGGCTCTTACTATTCACTATATGGTGATCGTCTAATCTCACCTACCGCTCTTAACTAGGGTTCCAACAGATATTAGCGAGAACAATAGAGAGTGCCCCTTCAGAGAAAAGAACAAATGGCGTATCTAAATGCGCTATCGGAACACCATTCTTATGGAAAAATTCACAAGGAATTGAAACGGTTACAAACTCATCTCGAATCTCAGAGCAGAAATGGCTGATATCAAACTTGGTATGATCATGTAATTGGCTGGCAAACGCTGGTTTTTGGACGCCAATGTAAACGGGCTTTGTCGCTTTACCGCTCACTTTTAATTCAAACTGAAGTGTCCCCGCTTGGTATTGGCTGTAATCCATCACCTGTCCATCGCTTGTTTGAACATAAACAACGCTTAACCCTTCCCCACAACACTGCAATTCTACCGCGTCCTGTTGCTGCTGGTAATTGTAAGGTTTTGTTCTGATCTCGCAGAGTGACAAGCTGTTATTTCTCGACACATCAACCCCTGTCCAGTGAGCCGAATCCGCGACCTTCAACTGATAATCACCAATGGTCGCATTCACCCCGTAGAGATGAATAGGCAGTGTCGCATACTGCTGGCGCTGAGCAGACTCCTCTTCTATATCAAGGTTATCAAGATCTCGTACTTGCGGTGTATCACGATAGTTTAGTCCGTAGCCATATTCGAAAAGGGGGGCATGCTCTCCTTGTGGATCTTGTTCAAACTCTGGTAATTGGTAATTAGGGATATGAGTAGGAAGACGATGCACCGACGTGCTTCGCTTCTTGTTCGGCCAACTAAATGATAGTCGTCCAGTAAAATCAAATTGCGGTTCACCTTGCTTGTTTTCAACCAAAACATCGGTGATACCTTTACCTTCACTTCCTGGTAAGAAGGCGGCAATGAAAGACTCAGAGAGGGCAATTTCTTGATTCACATAAAGCGGGCGACCACTAAAGAATAACGAGATAACCTTTACGCCTTGCTGATGAAGTTGCTTTATTTTTTCACAATCTGCCGCGTAACTGCGCTTTAAGGTTCGAAACTCTAAGGTTTGCCACGCTTTAATGTCACCCATCATTTCAGCATAAGGATCTTCACCGAAAGCCACTATAGCGATATCACCCTCCTGCCACTGTGTGTTGAGATCTGGGTCATAACAAATCTGTTCTGCACCTAACTCCGCCTCCAATGCCATTTTTACTGTCGTAGCACCTGGAAAATCATCTAAGCCGTTTTCATCTCCTTGCCAGGTTAAGTTCCAACCACCAGACTGCTTTTGTAAATCATTCGCGGCACTGCCTGTTAGAATAATCTGTTGATCACGCTTTAATGGCAAAATGCGATTATTATTTTTAAGTAATACTAATGATTTTCGGACAGCTTCTCGCGCCACTTCACGGTGTTGCGGAGCACCTAAAATATGCTGTTCCCCAGCCAACTTTCTTGCTGAAGGACACGGTTTACCCCATAATCCAGCACGCATTTTCACTCTTAAAATACGCGTCACCGCATCGTTGATTCGACTAATATCGATGGTTCCGTTAAGCACATCTTTTCGGGTTCTGTGATACACGGCTTGCCAGTGTTTACGCGTTGGGATCATCAAAATATCGTTACCCGCATTAATCGCGTAACTCGCATTACCATCTGAGCATTTGCTCACTTCTGCGTGGCCATGCCAATCTGTAACGATTAACCCATCAAATCCCATTGCCTGCTTAAGCACACCCGTTAGTAAATACTTACTACCGTGAATTTTATTATTGTAATTGCCCTCAGTGTCTGGAGAGTGATCATAATTACTCGGATCAGCCCAACTATTAAACGATGACATCACCACCTGAGCCCCTGCGTCTAATCCGCTAAAGTAGCCCATAGCATGGATATTACGCATCAAATCTTCACTGTAATTATTCACTCCACGATCTACGCCAGTTGCCGTTCCACCATCACCAAGCCAATGCTTCACATTCGATATAACGTGATATTCATCTTTCAACTCGTCGGCATTTCCTTGCAACCCTTTTACCATTTCACCAGCATAGGCAAAAACAACTTCCGGATCTTCCGAATACCCCTCGTATACCCTCCCCCAACGTAAATCTCTTGGCGTCGCCACAGTAGGAGCAAAGGTCCAGTCCAATCCTGTTGCGGCAATTTCTAACGCAGTAATTCGTCCAATCCTATAAATTAGTTCTGTATCTCTAGCGCAGCCTAAGCCAATGTTATGCGGGAAGACGGTTGAGCAAAAAGCGTTATTGTGGCCATGGACAGCATCCGTCGCCCACATAAATGGAATACGAAATGGTCTATTCTCAAATGCAGTTTCCGCTGCATGCCAATAGCCATCAGCTGAACTGATCCACTCTTTCGCCATGGCTCGCTTATTACCATTTGGCCAAGATCCACCACCATTAAGAATGGATCCAATTTTGTATAGCTCTACCTCTTGAGGGGTAATATCACGCAGCTCCGGTTGGATCATTTGACCTATTTTTTCTTCCAGAGTCATCTGTTCAACAATATTGCGTACAGCTTGCTCGATTGTGTTGTCGACTTTAATCGCTGATTGTATTTTAGGCCACTGAGCATAATAGGGAGTGCAAAACGTTGTCGTCATAAAAACCTCAGATTCAATGCTCTTCAAATACCGAAACAGGTTAGACAAAGAGTATTAATAAAACAGAAATTCATAATGTAGCAATACCAAATGTAACGGTACAAAATGCGAACAAAAAAGCCGCTTCAACTGAAGCGGCTTATGAGTATCTCAAGAGACTTTGTCGGCTTTAACCTGAAGCTAGACAGGCTAAATAAATTGTATCTCTTTAAATCTCACTGCAATATAAATAAGCCTTATGCCACGGCACTGTTAAATGCTTACCTATTGCAAATTAGAATACCAAACTTATAAGTCGTCCGATTTACATGTTTGGCTAAGCATGCCATCGCCCCCGACAGGCATGCTTAAAGGCAATCTCTCCCATTACCTAACTAAAATGGTGATTACCACCACATATCTGTTTGAATACCAACCAGTAGGTCAGCCTTATCACGATCCGAACCGTCTAGGTAAGTGGCTAAGAAACGAATCTCTGGAGCAGGTCCCATCCCTGTAGGAACGATAACCGTTGGTGCAATCGTTAACTTGTAGTTAGTTTGATCATCACCAACACCGTTTGAATCTTCCCACTTGTTGTATTGGTAACCCGCTTCAGTCGCAATAAAGAAGTTCTTAGCGACAGGGAATGAAGGACGGATCATCGCTGATGCCCAACTATCTTTGCCGCCATTATCCATGTCGTTATATTGACCTTGAATCGAGTGGAAGATACTCACACCATTTTCGAAGAAGTAGCCACCCCATACAAGTGCACGGGCTGATACATCACCACTTTCAACTTTCTTCATGTTGCTCGGGCTTTCTAATGCGCCATTGCCTGGTTTGTAGGCGTTGTACGTTGTTAACGTACCACCAAGCAGTTGACCTGAACCTAAACCTTGACCAGCTTGCGCAATATATTTAGTGAAACCCTTATCTGATAAGCCAAATACTGAATCTGAATGCACGATAGCCGTCATTTCAAAACCGTTACTCGCGTATTTTGTTGCGGTGCCACCATTATCAACGTAGTTATCTGGTAAATATTTACCCATGGCATGTAATTCTACGCCGTCAAAATCTACGCCGACATGAACAGAGTGCATGATATTGTTTGAATCACCCCAGAATGACGTATCATCGGCGTTATCACTTGCGATATAAGCGAAATCCCACTTATTGCCGCCAAGTTCAATACCTTCAATACCTACACCTGTACCAGACATATCAGTATAGAAAAAGTCAGTCATAAAGATGTAGTTGTCTTTACCGTAAAAACGTTTACCACCCCATAAAGTGCCAGTGTCTGTCACACCATCGAATTCTGCAAAAGTCTCTACCATACCAATGCTGCTGTTTGCCGCATCAGCATTTGCACCCAATTGGTTGTTGCCACCCGATTGCGTATTATCAGCACCTACACGAGTTTTAATGCGAATTTTTTGTCCATCATCATTTTCAAAGTTTTTTTGTAACGCAAGCTCAAAGTGACTATCTGATTCAAGACCTAAGCGACCTAGACGCTCTTTTGATGCAGGGAATTTTGCACGTTTGTAATCATCATTTTTGCTGTAAAGAACACCTGCACGGAAATAACCGTGAAATTCAAATCCATCTGATTTTTCAGCATAAACAGCAGGGGCAGCAGATAAACCGGCTGTTGCGACCAAACAAGCAAGGGTAAGCTTAGAAAGTTTCATATTAACTCCATGTCCAAATTTTGCCTTCAAAAGAAAGCGCTTTCTTTTATATTTATAAAAAAACCAATCTCTCTGATTAGCTAAAAGTGAGGAAAGAAGTTTTCACTGCCCTGCACTTACTAAAATTGTTGGTATTGGCTGTTTAATTAGTACAAACGAAGTATAAATCGATCAAAGGATAGAAAACTGTGATCCTTCACACCAAAGAAAGCGCTTTCATGGTTATGAGTCACATTTTAAACTTTAACTATAAAATCAAGTCGGTATTTACCTTGTTATTCACTTGTGTTGTGAAACTTAAAAGGACATATTCTCTATAAAAATGCTTTAAACTCGCTTACCTCGAATTTAAAGACTCACTGAATAAGTGGAAGGCTGACCATAAGAACCACTGACTATCTTTTACTATCTAACTCCTTAACTATCGACTTTTATACACAGGAAAATTTAATTCTATCAACGATAAATAAATTAAATTACTGTTATAAAAGGTAATTATTTAATATTCTTTTTTACCCACCCAATATACAACGCCATACCAACATTAACATTACAATACAAAAAGCTGAGTAAACAACTCTAAAACACAGGAGAACCACTCATAATCCGTAAAAATGATGGACACGACTAGGCTACGTTTAGATTTTACATCAACTCCTAATCACTGGAGTAGAGCAAACCAGAGCCACTATAGATAAGTTAATCATAATTAGCCTTTCGTCACTTAAATTGAAAGCGCTTTCTTATATTATCTATTAATAACGACATACAGTTGCGACAATAAACGTGAGGACTCATGAAAAATGTAATCATAGTACCAGCAATACTTGCGCTTTCAGCTTGTACAACAACCACAAATTCACCTGCGCGCTTTTACGTCACCGCTCCCGGTGTAGAAGAACTAAAAAGTGATGATCATTGCTGCTCTCAATTAAATACCATTCATTACCAACCCGTCACGCGAAATGGTGAACATCGACTCAGCATCGCACTCACGAGTCCTAAAGTGGTGTTCAAATCTGGTCGTTCATTTGTCGAAGGTATTCAGTTGCCTGCATCGCTTACCCCTATCTCTTTTTCTGTTCATTCCAATATAACGACCTCAGCTTTTGTGCCTTCAATACTCGTTCTTGACGATCAATACCAACCTTTAGATGTCATTGACGAACAATCAATTCACTATCAAGCGCAAGGTCTATTAAACAGTGCTCGATACACAGGAGACATTGAATTAAATCAGCGTTACAAAAATG
Source organism: Vibrio clamense (assembly GCF_050337905.1). Taxonomy (NCBI): domain Bacteria; kingdom Pseudomonadati; phylum Pseudomonadota; class Gammaproteobacteria; order Vibrionales; family Vibrionaceae; genus Vibrio; species Vibrio clamense. The sequence goes on from NZ_JAKJTJ010000018.1 coordinate 484,979, forward strand.
GAAAATCACCCGCTTACTTAGTGGTGTTTACAACAAAAGAAGCAATAGAGACTGAGTCTCCAGTTGGTGAACCAAGTGATATGGCAATGCGTTCAGGAGATATACAAGCCAATATCGCGCACAACACCGATTACTCAATTCCGCACTCAGCCATTGGCAATGTTTATTTTACTTTCAACTTCGAAGCGCTTGCTACCCCTGCGTCTGAAGAGTTAAGAGAAGAACGAATAAATGACACCGTCACGAAGAAAGACGCCTTAGCGACACCCCATCAAACCGCAGAAAGTGAGGAGAATGTTTATACTGAACTCGTGGAAAACGCGGTGAAATCAGGAAACTTCTCAACGGCCCTTGCTTATGTTGAAGAGTCTGAACGACTAGCCATTTCGGGTGTGAGAGCAACTTTCATTCAAGCAATGAAGCAGTATGAAGAGGCCGATAACTAAGAAACCAGACAAAATTCAGTCCATTAATAATCATAAAAAATGCCGCTTTTCGCGGCATTTTTTATTCGTTAATCTAAACGTTTCAACCTATGCTTTACGGTTTTTCTAAACGAATATTATCCAGCTTAAACGTCATCGCACCTTGTGGCTCTAGCACCAATAAGTTGCTAATAGCAGCAGGATCGGCTTGATTACCACCAGCAAAACGATTGTCACTATCTAGAATATCGGCTATAGCAATACGCACTTCACCCCATTGGCCAACAGCGGGTAATGGCACGGTGACATCACTCGTTTTCGGCCAGCCACTGTCCATTTTAACCAGTAGCTCAGTACCTTCTCCCATGTTTTCGACTTTCAAATCAAAGACTAAAACGCCTGTTGCTTTCCAGTGTGTAACATCCGTTACTGGCGAGCGGAAATAGACATTACCACCACCATTTTTCTTAGTGATCTCAAGTACAGTCCCTCTATCGGCCTCTTCTACTTCTTGGTGCTCGACAATATCAAGAGGATCATAACTTGCGTAAGCTAAGCTGCTATTTAAGCTATCTGTAAAAATATTTAGCACAGGACCATCAGCGTAACTATCATCCATTGCTAAAATTTCAGGCGCTTGATGGCCTTTCACGAGTGCAGCTTGATCAGAACGACCTGCACAACCTTTCCCTTTCCAACGGTCATTTTTACAACGATATACTTTTACAGAATCAACAAGCATGGTTTTTGGAAATGAATCCGGCTCAATACCTTTGCTGTTTGCATTAGCTGACCACGAGCCACCTACTGCTAGGTTAAGTAATAAATGGAATTTCTCATCGAACGGAGCGGCACCTTTTGCATTGGAGAGTACGCCCTCTTCTGCCTCATATTGACTGTACCAACCTTCTTGGGTTTGAGTGGCGTAATGAATATTATCGACATACCACCGAATCTCTCCCTCTTCCCACTCTATAGCATAAGTATGGAAATCATCGGCAGGGTTAATCCCATTAGGTAACGATGCTCCTTGACCGCTATACACATTGTCTGGCCATTTTTTTCCGTAGTGCAAACTGCCATAAACGCGGTTTTCTAAATCACCCGATTTTGCTCCTGGTGCATCAGACTGCGTTTTTAAGTTCACCGCTTCCATGATATCGATTTCACCAGATGCGGCCCAAGTGCCATATTTATTTTCTGTGGGTAGCATCCAAATCGCAGGCCATGTTCCTTGACCAGATGGCAGCTTCGCTCTTATTTCAAAACGACCATATTTACTGTCTCGTTTATTCAGTGTGCGTAACCTTGCCGAGGTATAAGGGAGGGTTTTGGTCGCCCCACCCGCTTTACCTTCCGGGTTATCAGGCCCAGTAAAACTCTGTTTTTTAGCTACAATATGAAGGAATCCATCTTGTACGAATGCGTTATCAGCTCTTTTGGTGTAACACTGCTGCTCGTTGTTGCCCCCACCCCAACAATTTTCTTCTAATGACCAGTTTCGTCTATTGATCGTGTCACCTTCAAACTCATCCTGCCAAACTAATTGCCAATCACTGCTTGGTACAACAGGCATTTCAACTAAACTGACGGGCTTTTGAGTTTGGACAAGATCGGTATTTCCATCCACAGCATCGTCGGTACTAGCACAACCTGAAAGCAACACTAATGTGGCAATGGAACTTAGAAAAGCGGTGGATTGATTGGGTAAATATCGCATTACAACTCCTTGTTATTATTCTCTTTAGCGCTCTTTTATCTATAAACCACAAAAGAAAGCGCTATCTTATATTTCAGAAAATCTAATTGTGAAAATCCATGTAAGGGCAAGATATGAACCTACAGCCCTTGAGTAAAGGTAGTTAAGCTTATATAAACATGTTCAATGAAAAAGCGATGACGATCATAAAAAGAAAGCGCTTTCTTTTTGAGGTTCACATATTCAAATAAATAATACGCACTCACATGAGTTGGAAAATGCGCTACAGAAAGTAACACTCATCGATTCATGTCTAACCTTTACGTCCAGAAAAGCCGTCTCGTCTGCGCCAAGTATTCATCAATAACAAGCTGATCATCATCCATATCGAACTGCTCCCAGCCGAACTTCCTGCATTACTCGGTGTTGACGTATCGCCTCCTGTGTCATCACTGCTATCATCGCCAGCACTCGTAGATTCATTGCAGTATTGTTCGTCATTTATGGACGTCACTTTGCAGTGCGCAATATAATCCACTTCCATATTAACCTGTTGCAAATTGGGATCAATCACCCCTCCTAACATCCCGCCCATTGCGACATTAAGCAGTGCAAACATCGGCTCTTGATACTGAGTACAACTCCTTAAATCTTGGCTAACAACCAAATGCTCATCGATAAAGAAATCGATCTTGTTAACACTCCACTCCATGGCGTAGCTATGCCAATCAAGCACATCCTGAGCACCATTTGGGTATGTGTAGCGATATTCACTGCCACAACCAGATGTATTAAAAAAGTTGGTGATGTAAGAACTAGGCTGATTCGAAAACCACTCCCATACATCAATCTCTCCCGCTCCTGCGCTTGGCCAATGAGAAAAATCGTTATCACCTTTGTTTGGCTGCTGCGCAATTCGATTTTCCAGCAACCAAAATGCAGGCCAAGATCCCGCTTCTAAATTATGAAAACGGATCCTTGATTCAATTCGACCATATTGAAATTCTTGCTTATCTTTTGAATTTAAACGACCAGACGTCCACGTTTTTTGTTGCCCACCAAGCGTGGCGCAATTCTGAGTTTTCTTACGAGCAATAATTTTTAGTGTGCCATCCGATACATCGTAATTCCGAGCATCTGAAAAATCATCATCGGTATAACATTGTACTTCATTGTTATAATTGGCTTTTGTTTGTGCGGTCCAGTTGTCCCAGTTCACCCCGTCGCCATCAAATTTATCGATCCATTGCACTTCCCAACCAGCAAAGGCTGGAGCGGTAAATAAAAAGGAAGCACTGACTATAAGCCAAATTTTTTTTGAACATAAAATAGAGAGCATTGACATCATCCACTGATTCAGTTTTTTATGCAGATATAGATAATGGCAGTGAGAGCCACTGCCATTGATTTAGTGACATTGATTACTTTTGATAAACCACATTACGAACGTCTACGATACCGCCATCAATATCTGTAGTTCCGCTGAAATACAGTAAAGAGGTCACATCGGTAAAGTCCGGGCTACCATTCATTAGCTCTGATACCGGAACAGAATGACTTACCCACTCGTTAGTGATTAAACGATCACCTTGATTAAACGTTACGCCATTATTGGTTTGTGGACGTGCATCGTTTCCATATAAACCGGTTTGGAATCCAATAACAACCTTTGAAGATGTGGTTCCTCTGATATCAAAATTGAGAGTTCCATTTTCGAAACCAACGAGGTTATCACCCGCTTGACCTGATAAGACTAAACCAGCCCCCCAGCCCCAACCTTTAGCCACACCTGCCGTAGGTGGTGTCGTTAATGTCAATACACCCTCCACTTCTTCAAGGAAAGCTGTATCTTCCCAAGCAACGGCTTCTAAGCCAGCTCGTAAGTTCCCATCGACGAATACATTAAAGTCATTACCAACAGGTGGCTCACCAGTAACGGGTTTAGGGTTCGGAGCGTGAACACTGTCTAGCACCGTTTGCTCTAAACCGCCTTGGCTTTTCACAATCTCTAGCCCAGCACGAGTTAACCCATGAAATGCTCCCGCATCCACTTGATCCCAGATCGCAAATTTTGCATTGCCGTTAATATCAATTAAGCCGAAGTGTTTTTCAGAATCACCTGTGTTGTCAGCATCACCTTTCCACGGCTCATCAAACGCTTGGAAGAAGAATAACGATGCGCCAAATTCATCAGACCATTCTCGCATTAAATCATTAAACGCTTTTTGCTTATATTCGTCTGCGGCTTTAGAACCCTCATCACCATACATAACGTTAGTTTCTGACGCCCAGCCCGTCTCACCAATGTGAATTTGTTTTACTACGCCTTGGCTAGCTAAATAATCTTGAGCGGGTTTTATTTGTGACAACAGGTTCTCTTTGGCACGTAACATCGCGGCATCAACTTGCTCAAGAAGACTTAAGCCTTGCTCACTTTCAGGCACTAACCAAAAAGCGTTGGCGTAATGAGTATCGTGGAAAGGGTAAGAGTGGAGAGACACGTAATCAACAGCTTGAACTAAAGCAGCAAGATCGGGATGATCATAATCCCCTAGTCCTGACCATGACGCGAAATTATCTGAACTTGTTACCCATACATCTGCTGGAATTTCACCCTGAGCTTTTTTCTCTTGCAGTGTGTTCACATGTTCGAGAATGATTGTTGGTGTAACGTGATAACCCGCCCAATGCACCATCGCTTCATTACCGACGGCAAGCACTTTAATAATCTCTGGGTAATCATTTACCATCTCCACGGCTTTAGCCACTTCAAGGTAGTTCGCCGGATTATTCTGGGTTGGATCTGGTGTTTGATCAGTCCATGAATTCAATGCATCAATCCAAATACCAAGCATCACGTACATTTCAAACGTTTCGTCTTCATCCATTAACTCATCAATCGCAATAAGTAAATTGGCGGTATCACTAAAACCTTGAGTGTTATACGTGCGTAGTAATTTGAAGCCCATCGCTTCCATAAGACGTAGATCTTCTTTTATTTCAGCGACAGTTGGAACATTCGCTTCAGTACGCTCTGTTGTTCTGAACGCTCCGTATGAAATGGCTGGGTAGTCAGGATTTCCTAGTAATACCTGACCATTTTTCGTTGTAGGAAAATCCCCTACTGGTGCAGGCTGTGCGGAAAGTACTGTGTTTCCATCAGAATCATTTTGTCCATCACTATCATTACTATTGCTGCTATCACTTCCGCACGCAACGAGTAACATCGAAAGTCCAGCTAGAAAGAAAACTTTTAAAGATAATTTATTCATCATAATTTCATCATCGTTTTTTTAATGAATTGTTACATCAACCGAATTAGGTCGACGTTCAAGCGAGATAAGTGAGCACTGGCCATTTACGCCAGCGCTACTTTCTATGTACTCGGGATTACTTGCCGTTAAAGGGGATGTTTGGCGATGAGCCATCTTCAAGGCTGTCATCACTACAACCTGAAAGTGCAATAGTTAACGCCGTCATGACTAAAGTTTTGTTAAACTTCCATTTTTTTTCTCTCATGTAGATATGTCCTTCATCATATTTTTATATATTTTGTTGAACCCAACAAAAGAAAGCGCTTTCTTTAATTTGTTAGATATACATTTATAAACAATGAAAAAACTGATAAAAAATAAGCACCACATATTAAACTAGTGTTTAAATACCAGTAAGTTATCATTAGCAATTATTCTATAGCTACGATTTAGAGCGAAATGTGACCAAACACACCAAGCAAGCGCTTTCTTTATGTGTGGATCACATTTCGCTCAGTCAAATAGGTTTACTTTATGTTACTGAAGCGCACAATCATCGTTAAGCGTTACCCAGTTCAGAATTTTTGTAGAATGATCATCAGATCACTATGCTCTTTCTAGTCTCGAAGGTAACATAGGCTTAGTTTCACTCCTTGCAGGATATAAGGGCATTCCCATTGATCACCATTAAAGAAGTCTCTGAACTGGCTCAAGTTTCTCAATCCACTGTCTCCAGAGCGTTAAATGAGCATCCAACAGTAAAAGAAGCCAATCGAAAAAAAGTATTCGATGCGATCGAACAGCTTGGCTATAAACCTAATGCGTTTGCACAAGCGTTGGCTTCGAGTCGCTCAAATAGCGTTGGTATGCTTGTGGGCTCTTTGGATGGCCCTTTCTATGGCCCTTTAATGCACATGGCTGAAGATACGGTTCGAAAAAGCAATATTCATTTGATAGTGACAAGTGGACAAGAATCAAAAACGAAAGAGTTAGATTCAATTCGATTCCTACAGTCAAAACAAGTGGATGGATTGATCATTCACTCCGACCAACTCACCGATGATGAACTGATCCAAATTGCTCAAAAAAGTGAAAGTACGATTATCCTCAACCGCTATATACCTGAAATTTCAGATCGCTGTATTTACATTGATAATGAACTGGGTGGATATTTGGCAACGAAACATCTACTTGAACATGGCCACACCAAAGTTGCCTGTATTACTGGTCAAATGAGCAAAGTAGATAGCCGAGATCGCCTACAGGGTTATAGAAATGCCTTGTCTGAATTTTCTATCCGTTATGATGCAAGCTTAATTGTTGAAGGTCGTTTTGATCATCAAGGGAACCATGAAGCTGCTCGTCGCTTATTAGATAGAGATCCGGAGATCAGCGCCATCTTTTGCCAGAACGATAATATTGCATTAGCTGTGTATGACGTTGCGTCCGAGCGCCACTTGAAAATTGGAGAGGACATTGCGGTGGTTGGGTTTGATAACGACACTCATAGCCAACATATTCGACCACGCCTAACAACGGTTAACTTCCCTGTTCATGAAATGGGAGTAGAAGCGGCTAAAGGTGTTCTTTCTCTTATCAATAAGCAGACTTACCCACTGAAGCACAAACTAACACCTGAACTGGTCATTCGAGATTCCGTTAATCAAAGATAATTCACAACTCGATCATTGCCATCAACATCATATTAGTGGATTGAAAAAATAAGACGAAATCAAAGACAAAAATGAACAAATAAAAAGGGTCCTAAGTATTATCTTAGGACCCTTTTTTAACTCAAAGTGTTAAGTAAGGATAAGTTTACCTCACTCTATTTTTGACGGAGCATCGTATTTGGAATAGACACAACTACTTTACTGATTTTATCTGAACGCTCAAATAACTCAGAACTCAGTTCAGCAGGAATCAATAAAGAGTCCAGTTTTTGCTGAGATCCATCTGCAAAATGCACCTCTATCTCTTCGGCATTTTGTTCATTCACTTGGTAGATAAATGGCACTTGGCAATAAGTGAAGGCTAATTCATCCGCTTTCACAACAAAACTTTGTGCATCACCAGCCAGTGTCTGACAATTAAATGTAAACGGCTTGTCCAAAAACTCACGACGAGCGAGAAGCGATGGTTTAATCGCGATTGAGCCATTTATCACTTCAATACCCAACTCACCAAAACGAGTCATCACTTCTTCTTTCACTTGTCCTGTCATACCTGGCTGCTGAGCGCCAGAATGTTTTGGAGTATGTGAATACGGGTCTGTTGGGAATGCGCCATAATTTTGTGGTGTTTTGTTAAAACCAATACCAGCTCGTACTTTATAGTAATAATCAGCAAGCTTAGCAGTAACCATGCTATTCGGATCTAGCTCCCACGCTTGTTGGTAGTTCTCTTGTACTGCAAGCAGAAGTTTTGACACCATATGCCAGTAAATACATCCTAATCCTTCATAGCCAAACATGGTTCCAGAGCGACCTGTAAATGCCTTGTGGTTGAAGACTTGTTCATACAACTCTTCAATGTTCGTCCACTCATCAGCATTTATGGTAGGGAAATCGAGTTTGACTTCATTTAGCGCGGCTTTCAAATAACTGCTATTTTCGAAACTCGCATTGAAGTGATAATTACCTTGGCTATCTTGAGCTAAGATGCGCTTATCACTTGTGCGAGTCATCATGCGAAGAAGTTTACTTTGCTCAATCGCCTCTTTCGGCACTCTATTTTTCTGCATGAATGAAGATAGGTCACGATCTGGATAGAGCATGAAACTATTCTGATCCGAGCGGTACATATCGCTAGCAAACAGTTTGTCTAACAGATCAACCGCTTGATTTGGAGATAATACGCCCGAACTTAGAACAGCAACCTGTCCTTCAAGCATCGGGTACAACTCTTCAACGGTCAGACTTTCAGCCGAGGAGCTTAAAATGTTATAAGCATTGTACAGACCATCTTGGCGTAAGTTATTTTGAGTACTTGAATCAAGCACCTGTAAACTCACTGTCATTAGTTTCTCAATCGCAGATCGTTCTACTTTTGTTTTTCCTGAGAACCCGTTCATTCGGTAGACTTTTTGACGATATTCATCCGCCGATTTTTCTAGCAGAGTAAGCATCGCTTTACGCGTTTGGCGAGTGACCGTGTCTTGGCGGATCTCTTTCGCGGCATCAGACAAAGTATTCGTTACTGCTAGCATCCACTCAAACACTTCTTTTGAGATAGAGAATGATTTAGGTGCCTGCTCAAGTAATTTTTGCATAAATGCCACGTAACGACGCATGTAATATAGTGTCACCATCGATAAACCGTTACCGACAATTGCGTTGTTCGCATCATTCCATTCTGGGCGCTGAGTATTGAGCCAAATACCGCCATCAAGCACCAAATTGCTCAATTTTGCCAGCAGTGGAACCAGCACTTTTTCCATCAAGTTAACCATGTAGACTTCGTTATCGCCACTCATGATCAAGCGACCATCGCTACCAATCTCTTCTACTCGTTTCTCGGTCAGTTCTTGTCTTTCTTGATTGAAATCAACGGTATCTTTTGGATTTTCAAACAACGCCTGTACACCACACAATTCATACGGCACGTTAGCGTAGCTGAAAATATCACTATCAAGTAATTCCAGGAGATCCTTTTGCTCGAACTTGTCTGCCAATTCTAAGAACTTGAGTAAGTAGATGATCTGGTGATCGCCCCAATACCCGATATTGCTCCATGGGTCATCGGCTTCTAGTAATTCCCAATCCACGCCATCTTTAGTAATACGATATGGGTTATAACCATCCAGTGTCGAAGCATTTACGAACTTAGAAATAAACGATTTAATAAACCCAGGATAACTTAGGGCCATCGCTTCCCAGTTTTGGAATATGTCGCGCCAGTTACCTTGGTAAGAGAGTAAACGCTCACCAAATTCATCTTTAAGTTTAATTTCGTAATGGTTCCAAGGGCGGCTTGGATCACCATGACGACGACCAAAAGTAAGAGGTAAATATTCGTAGCTCAAACGGACTAGCTGTTCATCTCCAATTGCTTTTGCATGGGACACTAATTCGGCATGAGTAAACGTTTCAGATAACTGTGCGAAGAAGTCTTGATGACGACTGAACACTTGCTGATTTGCACGACGCATTGTTTTGATTACATCGGCTTTTTCAAGCATGTAACCATTTTCAAACACGCCACCACGCATATTATTAAAGAGTACATTTGCGTAATGATGAACACTGGTATTTTCATCTGCGGTTAACTGCCACGCATCAGCACCAGACATCAGGTTAACTAACTCTTGTTGGTTCCCTGCGATACTCTGTTCTAGCTCGATTGCTAACGTTGCCGGTGCTAATAGCACTTTTTGTAAATCACAAACATCCGCGTGATTTTTATCAATATCCGCGACAATCGACCACGTGTTGTTTTGATTGGCTTTTAGGTTGATTGATTTATGGATAAGGTAGCTGCCACGAATTCCTTTCGTTAGCGGTTCGTTACGGATCTCCCCACCTCTACGGAATGTATTTAACTGCGTACTGGTCAAAAGAATTTGGCTACAATCATGATCTAAGCTAAAGACCGTTGTTGCTAGCAGTGACTCAGCAGGGTCGGCACGATCACTTAATTTCGCGTACATACTGAACAGCGCTAATGAGCTACCTTCTACCTGCTCATTCCATTTGTATGCATCCACTAATGCGCTACGAGTTTGTAATGCACTAAGCGGAGCTCCCGATGGTAAAAGGTTCTGTAGACCATCAAGGACATCCACTTTTCGTGACGCCCCAGACAAATCTGTCAACTCAGAGCGACGAACAAAACCAAACTTCTCACTGGTGTTCCAGCTGTATTGAAACTTCAACTGTAAACTATGATTGAGTTCTTCAAATACAAGCTTATCGCCAATCGCATTTTTATACAGGTGGCGCTCTACCTCATATAAACCATCATGGTGAACATTAAACGGTTCCCACAGTGCAACTTTGTTTCCATCTTGAATACGGAAGATAGTTTTTGAGCCCGTGTTTTCAGCACTCTCATGAATGTGATCGACTGACTTATATGGAAAGAGTGCATTCTCCGGACGAATACGTCCCGCAGACAAGCTGCCTGTTGAAGAGATAAATAACCAGTGATCGCTCGAAGAAACAACGCTAATAAAAAACGGTGCCATTTGATCAACATTAGATATTTTGTAGTAACGTTCGCCTAGCAGATCAACAAACTGACCTTCCACTTCAGGCTGTAAAGGGTAATCGTGTTTCATTATTCAGATTCCGATATCTGAATATTCAAATTACCACGGCTTAACGTGTTTTTATAAACCGACTGGTAATTCAAATATTCTAAAAGTTTAAATTTATTATGAAAGCGCTTTCTTTTGTGCTTTTTTAAATAAGCCCACCAGCGTTATAGGTGATGGCAACGCGCATAGTGATCATCTGCAATTTTCGTTGGCTCTGGAATAGTTTGAGTACACTGCTCCGTCGCTTTAGGACAACGCGTTGCAAAAGGGCAACCAATACTGCTTGGCTTCCACATCGGTATATCACCTTTTTTCACATTCAATTCGCGCTTACCTGCATTCCCAACTTCAGGAACAGCGGCTAACAATAGTTGCGAATAAGGGTGTTGCGGATTTTGCGTCACATTGTCGCTGCTTCCCCACTCCACCATATGTCCGACATACATAACGGCCGTTTTTTCAGCAAAATATCGTGCCGTTGCAATATCGTGAGTGATATACATAAAAGAGATGCCATGCTTATCTTTCAGATCTGACATCAGATTCAAAATACCTAAGCGCACTGACACATCAAGCATCGAAATAGGCTCATCCGCTAGAATAACTTCAGGGCTCACCGCGATCGCACGGGCAATTGCGACGCGTTGACGTTGACCCCCACTGAGCTCAAATGGATATTTTTCGGCCGTCTCTTTTACTGGTGAAAGCCCAACCATATCGAGTAGCTCATACACTAATTGCGGAATCGCCTCTTTCTTTGCTCGCTTATGAATCAGCAGTGGACGAGCAATATGATGATAAATCGTGTGTACAGGATTAAGAGAACCGAACGGGTCTTGGAAGATCATCTGTACCTGACGTGCGTACTCAATCTCACCATTCTCGTCAATGTAATCAGCAAGAGGTTGGCCTTTAAAGTGGATATCGCCAGCGGTCTTATCGTAGATTCGCGTTAAAATCCGTGCGCCAGTACTTTTTCCTGAGCCTGACTCCCCTACGATAGCCAGTGCTTCACCTTTACGTAGATCAAATGACACATCATTGACCGCTCGCATCAGGTTACTTTTCACTGATTGACCAAGAGGAAAATCTTTAACCAAGTTTTTTACCGACAAAATCACATCTTTATTGTTGGTATTGTCTACTGTTTTGGTGGTGTTCATTTTCATTCCCTCACACTAAATGACAAGATACGTGGTGACCGCTTGCAATCTCACCCAAGCTTGGTTCGCTCTTGCTACACAGTTGAACACATTCCGTGCAGCGCTCTTGGAAGTTACACCCTTCCGGTATATTAAGTAGATTCACAGGGTTTCCAGGAATACCAAATAACCGCTCTTTTGGACCATGAATTGTTGGGAATGAAGAGATCAACCCTTTGGTGTAAGGATGTTTGGGTTCGCTGAACACTGTTTTTGCATCACCTAACTCAATTAAGTTACCTGCATACATCACTCCAATTCGATCGGCAATTTCACCCATCAAACTTAAGTCATGGCTAATGAACAGAATAGAGAAGCCAAATTTTTCTTTAAGCTCATATAGCTCATTCAAAATTTCACGCTCAACAACCACATCTAAAGCCGTTGTTGGTTCATCCATAATGATCAGCTTTGGCTCTAATGCGAGTGCAATAGCAATCACCACACGTTGGCGCATACCACCACTCAATTGGTGCGGAAAGCTCGACATACGGTCGCCATGAATACCGACAACATTGAGTAACTCAACACCACGATCATGCGCTTCTTTGTATGGGATCTTACGGTGAGCTAAAATCACATCCGTTAGCTGTTCACCAATCGAAATCACTGGGTTAAGTGAGTTCATGGCACTTTGAAATACCACTGAGACATCATTCCAACGGAAGTCGCGTAACTGTTTGTCACTCATCTTTAAGATGTCTATCCCTTTATAAAGGATTTCACCCTCAGAGATTAAAGCTGGTGCTTTGTGTAAACGTGCAATCGCAAATGCTAGAGTACTTTTTCCACAACCAGACTCCCCTGCAATACCCAGAGTTTCACCGGGAGCAATAGAAATACTGACGTTGTTTACCGCTCGCGCAACACCATTGGGTGATACATAATCAACGCAAAGGTTGTTAATTTCTAATACGTTACTCATCTTAAACCTCGACGAATGTCAGCTTCTTTTTTCAGTTTGTGCCACAGTTTGATGTGTGGGCCGGTACGTAGTTTAGGGTTACTGACTTGGTCGATTGACATATTAATCAATGCCAAAGCACCGCCTGTAATCGCAAGTGCGAGTGCAGGAACCAGCATTTCCCACCATGCGCCAGTGTAAAGAGATGACGACGTTTGCGCCCAATACAGCATCGAGCCCCAACTTACTTCTGTTGCGTCGCCTAAGCCTAAAATACCTAAACCTGCTTCTGAGCCCATGGCATAAATCACGGTACCTAAGAAGCCACCAAATACGATTGACACAAGGTTTGGTAAAATTTCGACCAAGATAATACGAATCTTTGATTCACCCATTACTTCCGCAGAGATGATGAACTCTTTACTACGAATCGCCATGGTTTGTGAACGTATTACCCTTGCCCCCCAAGGCCAGGAGGTTATCCCGAGCAACACGGTTATCACCAGCGACCCGACTTGCCCTAAGAAAGCAGCAAGGACTATCAATAATGGCAATTGAGGAAACACTAAGAATACGTTTGTAATGAAGTTCAAACGATCATCAATTTTCCCACCTAAATAGCCTGATGTAACGCCAACCAGCACGGCGATAGTCATTGCGATCACACCCGCCGATATTGCGACAGTAAGTGACTTTCTTGCTCCATATAACACTTGGCTATAAACATCACGTCCGCTACGGGTACTTCCTAGAAAGTGCTCCGAACTTGGCGCAATATGAGGTCTTGCCACACGCTTTTCCGGGTTATGTGTCGCTAAAACAGGTGCAAATACGGCTCCCATTAGGACAATGGTGAGTAACAATCCACCAATAATCGCGGGTGGGTTACCGTAGAAAAATGCGTACGCTTTACCAAATATTTGCTTAATATTTTTCCATGAGAACTTAGGTTCACGAACAGGCATATGAGGCTGATTCGAACATTTTTGAGCGTCAATTAAATTATCCATGATGCACCTTAGTTAGAAATTCGTGGATCGAGCCAAACGTACAATAGGTCGGCGATGAAGTTAGCAGTCAAAACCGCAGAAACTAAAATGAGAAGAATAGCTTGAATCAGTGGATAATCTCGGGCCACGATGCCTTTCAGCAAGATGTTCCCCAACCCCTGATAGTTAAATACGACTTCGGTCATAATGGAGCCAGCGAATGAGAAACCAATCGCCATCGCAATAGCGGTTGCAACAGGCAATATGGCATTGCGACCTGCATAACGGTACATGACTCGGAAACTACTCAGGCCCTTTGCTTCAGCCATGGTGACGTAATCTTCTCCCAATACGTTAATCATGGCATTTCGCATATTGAAAACCCAAGTCGAAATACCCACCACCACCATTGAACCCACAGGAAGGATGGCATGCTTGGCGACACTGGCAATAAATTCGAAAGTAAACCCTGGCTCTAGCGCTGGGTCATACGTATATGCCAACGGTAGTAGTTCAAGTTTTAAACCAAAGAAATAGAACAGTAAAAGAGCCGTTACTATGTAAGGGAAGTTACTGATAAAGGCCAACACTGGCGGTACCACTTGGCCAAAAAAACCTTCACGTCTATACGATGCGTAAGTACCAATACTTACCCCAATAATCAATGCCACAATTAATGAGCCTAACGCGAGAAACATTGTCCAAGGCAGAGCCATGGCTAATACATCGGTAACGCTTACAGGAAACATTAAAATTGAAGGGCCAAGATCAAGAGTAAACACACTTTTGATATAAGCGATGTACTGTTCAAAAACATTCCCATCGACGAATCCGTACATTTCTCGCACTGCATCCATTTGAGCTGGATCCATACGACCTTGTGCAGCAGCGAAAAGAGCATCCACAGGATCGCCAGGCATTAAACGTGGCAACATAAAGTTGAAAGAGATAGCGATAAGGAAAGCTGTAAAATAAAAACCAAAACGGCGAACTAAAAACGACATAATAAATCTTTTAACCTAGGAGCTATAATTCATGATTATAGCTCCACTACATATTATTTACTTAAGGTGCAAGTTATTAAGAATAATGACTCGCTTACCACCGTCATACCATACTGGTTGAACATATGGATTTTTTTCACTTGGCCAGCCGACGATCTTCTGCGTGCTGTATTGGAACCACGTTGGGTTAGAGAACAATGGAATAAACGGTAAGTTTTCTGCCGTAAATTCTTGTAGTTCACTTAGGATCTCTTCTTGTTTCTGAACATCACCTGTTTTACCAAAGCTTTCAATCAGCGCATCGATTTTTGGTGAGTTTACACCGTGACCAGCGTGCCAAGTTTTACCAATACGAGATGTTGTGAAGTACTCTTGATATGCAAGAATCGGGTTAGTCGCAACCATTGACCAGTTGATCGACATTTTGTATTTACTGTCTTTCAAGTTGCTGTCATACACAGACCAATCTACGGTTTTAATGTTCGCTTTCACGCCCACTTCTTCATAGTACTCTGTCACCATTTGAACCACTTGGATCCAATCAGTCCAGCCACTTACTACTTCGATATCAAACTCTAGCGCTGAACCATCTTTTTGATCTCGGAAACCATCTCCATCTTTATCAACAAGACCTGCGGCATCTAATAGTGATTTCGCTTTCTTTGCATCATATTGTGTTAAGTACGCGTACTTATTGCTTATTTTTTTATCAATATGAGTCTCATATAACTCACCAATACCACCCGCATTGAAGTTTGGTGTTGGGTAACCATAAGCGGCAATATCAACGATCGCTTCACGATCTAGTGCCATTGAAAGGGCTTGGCGAACACGTAGGTCATCAAATGGTGCTTCTTTAGTATTCACATAAAGGTGAATTGCATCATTCGCTGGGTACCAGAAGTGGTTATTGGCTTTATCTTTTTCAACAAATGTTGATTCAACATCGGCGATAAAGTTTGAACCCCAATCGATCTCACCTTTGATCAAGGCTGGTTGGATTTGTGAGTTATCGTTATAAGAACGGAAGTTAACACAATCCAAGTATGGACGACCTTCAAGGTAGTAATTAGGGTTTCGACACAGTTCCATCTGTTGCGGCTTGATGTATTTAACTGCCGTCATAGGGCCGCTGCCAACAGGGTTAAGGTTCATGAACGTTGTTACGTCAGACACTTTTGACCAAACATGCTTAGGTACGATATGGTAGCGCTCAAGGTTCCATACAAAGGTAGAATCCGCTTCATTCAGGTTAAAGACGACAGTGCGATCATCTGCGGCTTCAATTGTCTGAAGGTTCTTCGCTGACCAAATACCTTTTTGGTCAAATGCAGGAGCATCCTTTGTTAGCATGAAACTAAATGCCACATCTTCAGCCGTTAACTTAGTTCCGTCAGACCATTTAAGATCAGGACGTAAAGTAAGTGTCAGCGTTTTTAGATCATCAGAATACACGGCAGACTCAGCCAAACGGTAATCTGTTTTACCTGTCATGTTGTTAAACACAAGTAACGGCTCAAACATTACACCGTGTAACAAATCCTTAGTCGTATACGGGTTAAAGTTCTCTACAAAGCCTGTATTAATGATTGGAACTGTTAACGTTCCTCCCTGCTTAATACCGGCAGCTTGTACTGAAGTTGCGAATAGAGCCCCAGCAGCGAGTGAAGCGAGTAAAGTTTTCTTGTGCATCACGTAGTCCTTAGAATGATAATTGGTTTCAAGAAAGCGCTTTCTTTTGAGTTCATAATATAAGGTTTTTACTATTCAGCAATGTTCAAAAGTAGGAAATGAATTATGGATCACAGATTATATATCGCTACGAAACTTTCATTCAGTTATATCCGATACCGATGATACTGATTAATTCACCATTTAACTCAATAAAAACAATAATATAAATATTAATTATCGTGCTATTTATACTCAAAAAAAAGATACTGCTTAAGCTCATATCTTTAATATCAATTTCCCTGCTATTACTCTCAATAAAGCCTCACAGTCACAGCAAAGACAATTAACCAGGATCAATCACCGAACTCAAAAAGAAAGCGCTTTCTTTTCTTGTTTGGTGAAGTAACATATCAGTGAGTGGTTAGTTAATGATAAAAAGAGGTTTTCCATGATCAAATTCTGGAACGGTAACAAGTCGAAATCTCGACAGCTATACGAGTTAGATATAATAGAAATGTTGTTCAATAACAATAAGATAGATTGTGACAATACCAATTATCCTAGCGCAGAAGATGAAGGTAATATATTCAATACAGGGACAGATGTATTAGTCACCGTAGCAGGAAACCAAAAGTTTATGCCAAACACGTTTCTAGAGTTAGCTGAGCCTCTGTGCAAAGGACTGCTTGGCTGCCGAATCCTTATCATTCGCGATCAAGATAGAGCAAAATTCCATGATATTGACGAGGAAACTCTCAAGGGTTTAATCGCGGGAATACCTAATACTTGGGCTGATGCTGATCTCTTCCGAGCCAATCACTATCAAGTTTTAGAAAAGGGAGAACTAGAAGATGTCTTTCGCTATTTAAAACAGGGGTTGTGTGACTATGTCTCATTAGGGGCAAATGAAGTAGAGCATGTTTTCGATCAGCACGCTCAACACTTAGGAGGGTTAACTATCGATAAAAAGGTGGCACTCTACTACCCAATGCCACTGGTTTTTTATATACACCCTCAACGTACTGACTTACTTGAAGCATTAACCGACAGGATAAAAATTACACAAAACAATGGCCAGTTTGATGCTATTTTTGATAAACACTACGGGAAGGTAATCGAGAATATGAATCTATCTAAACGAAGGTTCTTTCAGCTATCAAATCCATCCTTACCAGCGCACTTTCTTCCGCACATTACACCCATACTCGATACTTTCAGATAATCAGTTTTCAGTTAATCAAAGCAGCTAAGGAACACCATATTGAAAGTATCGAATGAGTAACGTAATTATATAAAAGGCTCTACTTGGCTCTTAAAGAGAACTTCTCTGTCCCAGAGCCATCTGGAATCGCCATCTGCTGAAGTGTCAAATTATCAATTACTCCTGGGTAGCTAGAAAGTTCAATAGTGGAATAACCCCAATTTTTTGGTGAGTATATCTCGCCAAACTTATACGTCATTGCGTATGGAACCTTTGTATCGTGCGCATAGCCAATGACATGCGTGTATTCATGTGTAAGAGTTCCTACGGCTGTCTTCACATTCTCGTAATTGCTTTCAGCACCATCAATCAAAATTTGGTAACGGCCTAAAGATAGGGAGATATACGTATTGTTTGCAGCACCTGTCGAACCATTTCGCACTACCCCTTTGATATACATAGGCTTACTCTGCCCTTGAATATCGCGCCATACCTCTATTGGTTTCACGAGCCCCTTATCGATGATCTGTTGATTAGAAAGCAAAAGTGTCTTAAATTTTGGCGTTCTCATGATTCGTTGAATGCGCGGTAATACCACTTCTAACGCATCTAATCTGTCTTGGTTCATTCCGCTATATGCTTGTAATGCAAAGTTGAAAGCATTGAACGCATAAATATCAGTTTGCCAATAAGGAACGGCCTCTGAAACACCATCCAGATCGGTATCAATATCAAAAGTGAACTCGATAGGCAGCGTTGAAAAGTCTATTTTGGAAAGCAATTTCTCATCTTTTTGACTTAGCCACACTTGATCTTCACTACCATCACATCGCCATAGTTCAGCTCTTTCTGTCGGATGATTTTGTCGCCCTGAAGATAAGCAAAAATCTGGTTTACCATTGATTTGAACTTGGTGCTGAGTCGTATAGACAAAACTTTGCATAGGTTGGTTGCTCTCGCACAGTTGCAGCATTAAATCTGCCCCCTGAGCAGTCGCATTAACACCTAAGCAAATATTGGCATCTTGTTGCAGTCTGATATTGCCAGTATCCGTATCAAACATGAAAACTTGGTTAGCCCCAGAGGTTTGATCTTCAGTATCACAGCTATTCAGTGATAATCTGGAAGCAACATTAAGTGATGAACGTGGCTGTAAACACAGACCATTTTGGTTTTCCTGCTGTAAGTAAAAGTGACTAGGAAGTGCAACTTCGCTAAATTCACTCGCATAAGCTATTGAACTTATAGAAGAAAACACCATAATCGATAATAGAGAATAATTTGAACGCATCATTACACCTTTGCTTATTACTTGTTAAGGTTCATCGTACGCTATATAAACTACAAAACTATCACTGGCTATAAATTGTTTGAGACTGTACCCAATAAAATGATGTTTGATCAATGCGTTACAACCACTGAATCGCTTGTCCATAGCTCCGAGAGTACACTCGCGACGTTAGAGGCGTGTCGGAATCAATCATGCTCACTCAAGCATTGAATGCTTACCGAGGAGGTTTCATTCTCATCACACATGATCAGGATTTTTCTGCCGATTCGGGGTGTATCGTCTGGTTAAACTAAGACAATAATGTTCACATGAGAAACAAAGCGGAACATCACCGTTGTTCCGCTTCACTGGAGTGCAAATTGCGTAATAACATGGAGCTTTTGTCTTGCCTGAAGAAACTCTATTTCAAAAACGATAGCTCTCTTTCAATTACTTTGATTTCACGTTGCTCTTCTTCGATTTTTCTTTGGTACTTTAGGATCTTATCTTCTTCTTCATAAGAATGGGCTTCTTCAAGTTCAGAGCGATACTCTCTGAGATCGCTTTCAGAATCCTGAAGCTTTTCAAGTAATTCATCCTTCAAATCATCATTAGTACAGTAATCATTGACGTGATCTAAAGCATTCTTCAATCCGGCAAGTTTATTGTCATGTCCATTTAATTTGGCAATGTCCATTTTAGCTTGAATGATACATGCCTTTTTATCGCAGCCTATTTTTTCTGAACAATCAGAAGCAAATGCAGATATAGGAAGAAAAAAGAAGATAGATAACAATAATTTGATGTTATTGCGTAACATAGTAATAGCCTATTTCAGATTGAGTAAGATTCAGAGCCGGAATTTACAGGTACTGAGTTTAGGTGGCTATATTGTTTTGTAGTTAAAAATATACAGATGATATATGGTCGAGTTCGTGAATTATTTATAGTATGAATTCGATACTTTTCTTTTTTATCTTTTGACTAAAATATCGGAAATACCTGAATGATTGATCGCCCACTTCCGATACGTTTTGATAAAAGGGGTTGCTGACAAGAGAGGCAAAATCTACTGTAAAAAGGAACAAACCAAACATTGATCGTTTAGGTTCCAAGTATAAATCATAAAGGAATTGTGCCATTGCAGGATCATGAACGGGAATAATGAGCGACTTCTTAGCCATACATTCAGCCATATACTGAAGCACCTGCTGCCTGATCGATAAGCTAATAGAGCCAACACTCAAAAGCATACTGGTCTTTTTATCATAAACAATATGACCTACCATCAACCCTTTACAGTAAAAGATGTGAATCACAAGGTTGTCAACTGATAGGTGCTCTGCCTTGTAAAATTTCAAAAAATCTACTGCATACAACTTTGAGTGAATCGATAATATGTCATTCCAAGAGTCACTAGGAATGGTTTTTATCGTATGGGAGTCAATACTATCTATTACGTAACTGTATGATATATCTTGATTAACAGGAATTTCGCTAAGTTTCACGGAAGGTGAAATTACTTCTGTTTCTTTTGGATCATATTCATAGTGTTGAGAGAGAAAATTAGAGATACCTAAACGCCTGAGTAAGCTCGTTTTGGTTTCACCTCTTTCCCATTTGCTAATCATAACTTGGTTTACACCATCAAAAACCCTATGTGAACACGCAAGCAAGCTTGCCAAATCTTCTTGGGATAAGTCCCGTTCTTCACGCAACCTTTTTAGTTCATTTGGAAAGTCATTTCGATTCATTTAGTGCCTATTATCAACTAATTATTAGTGCAGTGTCTTAAATATAAGTTAGCTTATTTTGAGACTAAGGCAAATCAGAAGATCATCGCATTGTGCTTATGCCCGACAAGCTGGACAACCGCATGCTCTTCAATGTTAGCCTCTTGTATTTCATTGACTTTGGTATGGCGGAATGAGTAAGCGCTGGGTTTATTTCCCACTTACAGTGACAGGCGTCTAGAACATCACCAAAACGTCACAATAACAATCTTCTGGCCAAGCCGTATCATAACGCAGGAGATCTGTATAAAAACAGATTTGAACTCGACAAAGCTTAATGTCGCATCTTGGCTCTGTCGAAAAGAGTATGAAGTAATTGAACCTGTTCGATATTTCTCAGGCAAGCGATTTTTCGTTCACGGGTTGGAGAGAATTGAAACGCTTTGGGATTATCACAGTGCGTTCTTGCGAAACAGGACAAGTTTCGAAGCTCTAGATACGAAAAAACCGCTGTAAAAACAGCGGTTTAATCTTTAAAAGTGGTGGAGGGATAGGGATTTGAACCCTAGAACCGCTATTAACGGTTGCCGGTTTTCAAGACCGGTGCTTTCGACCACTCAGCCATCCCTCCACAAATTTTTACTAAATATAAGCCTTATCTAAGATGCTTATTATCTAGTTTTTGTTTTTAGGCTTCCTTAAATGTAAAGGTAAATCTAAAAACTTTTTTGCTTTTATCTTTTTTATAAAGAGATAAAAACGAATAGGAGCCTGGCGATGTCCTACTCTCACATGGGGAAACCCCACACTACCATCGGCGCTACTGCGTTTCACTTCTGAGTTCGGCATGGAGTCAGGTGGGTCCGCAACGCTATGGTCGCCAAGCAAATTCTTTTTCTACTTTCAGCTTTTAAAAAAGCTAAAGGTAAAATAATTCGGAAAGCTGTTTCTCTATTTAATAGAGCAATTAAAAGTCTCTAAACTCATTCAAGTGTTTCTTGTTTTGCTTCTGCTTTTTAAAAGCGGAAACAAATTGGTATTGAGTCCATCAAAACCCCTTGGGTGTTGTATGGTTAAGCCTCACGGGCAATTAGTACAGGTTAGCTCAATGCCTCGCAGCACTTACACACCCTGCCTATCAACGTTCTAGTCTTGAACAACCCTTTAGGGCACTTAAAGTGCCAGGGAAGACTCATCTCAGGGCTCGCTTCGCGCTTAGATGCTTTCAGCGCTTATCGATTCCGAACTTAGCTACCGGGCAATGCCACTGGCGTGACAACCCGAACACCAGAGGTTCGTCCACTCCGGTCCTCTCGTACTAGGAGCAGCCCCCTTCAATC